>NZ_JAVRQA010000430.1:0-16906 GCF_032161845.1 Mycobacterium sp. | reverse complement strand
GCCAGTCGTGGCCAGCTTCGGCGTTCTCACAGGCGCCTCCAAGGATTGGCTGATCGGGCCGATTGCCTGGCCCGAATGGGGTCCACTGCTTGAGGAGACGGTGAAAGTCATTGTCCAACAATCAGTTATTACTTCTGCGTTCAGTAGGCAGGGGCGGGTCAGTCGCCGGCCAAGTGCGGAGGCCTTGGCCAGGCCGGCCGCAATGTATATAGCTTGCCCTATGTAGTCAGTGCAGTGCGGCGGCGAGGCCGCGAAGAAGCCGGTCGACGTCGTCGGTGCTGTTGTACGGCGCCAACCCGATCCGCAGTCCGCCCGCCTCACCCAGCCCGAGCCGTTTCGCCGCTTCGTAGGCGTAGAACGAACCAGCGGGCGCGTTGATGTCCTGGCGGGCGAGTGCTGTGCTGACGGCGGCCGCGGCACGCTCGGCGAAGGTGACGAGCAACGTCGGTGTCCGCTGCGCCGCGCGGGAGTGGACTCTCACCCCCGGCAGCTGGTGTAGACCGGCCTCGATCCGCGTGCGAAGCGTGTCCTCGTGCTGCTCCAAGGAGCGCATCCCCGCCACGATCCGAGCGCGGCGGGTACCGGTGGCAGTGGTCATGCCTGCGAGGAAATCGACCGCGGCCGTCGTACCCGCCATCAGTTCGTACGGAAGCGTTCCCAGTTCGAAGCGCTCGGGTACCTGGTCGGTGGCGGGCAGCAGCTTGGCGGGCCGTAGGTCGGCGAGGACGTCGCGCTTGCCCGCGACCACGCCGCAGTGCGGGCCAAGGAACTTATACGGCGAGCACGCGAAGAAGTCGGCGCCGAGACCGTGGAAGTCGACCACGCCGTGGGCGGTGTAGTGCACGCCGTCGACGTAGAGAAGGGCGCCCACGGCGTGCGCGCGTGCGGCGATGGCACGCACGTCGGGCATCGTTCCGATGAGGTTCGACGCCGCGGTGACGGCGACGACGCGCGTGCGCTCGCTCAGTTGCGCCTCGACGTCCTCCACGGCCAATTCGGCGGTCGCCGGGTCGAAGTCGACCCACCGCACGACAGCGCCCGCCGCGGCTGCTGCGATGACCCACGGCCGGACGTTGGCGTCGTGGTCGAGGCGCGTGACGACCACCTCGTCGCCGGGGCGCCATTGCGCGGACAACGTCCGAGACAGGTCGAAGGTCAGGGCGGTCATGCTCCGCCCGAAGATCACCTCGTCGGGGTCGGCGTTGAGCAGGTCGGCCAGCGCGCGACGGCACTGCACGACGATCTGCTCGGCGTTGCGCGCAGCGACGGTGGTGTCGCCGCGATTGGACAACGGGCGGAGCATCGCGTCGCGGATGGCGTCCGCCACGACGGTGGGCGTTTGAGAACCTCCGGGCCCGTCGAAGAAGGCGGCGCCGTCGTCGAGTGCGGGGAATTGTGCGCGAATCGCGTCGACGTCGAACATCACGGCCGAAGTCTGCCACCGAAGACCGCTGCGCCGCCTGACCGCGCACAATGAACCGTCGACCGAGGAGAGGGTGAGATCGTGGACACCAAGCAGTTCTGGAGGGACGCCGAGCAGCACGTGGTGCGTTACGGTGCGGCGTTCGTTCCGCGAGTCATCATGCGGGCCAACGGAAGCTATGTCTACGACGAAGACGGGACCGCCATCCTGGACTTCACCTCCGGTCAGATGAGCTCGGTCCTCGGTCATTCGCATCCAGACGTCGTGTCCACGGTGTCGACGTCGGTGGCCACGTTGGACCATCTCTACAGCGGAATGCTCAGCCCACCCGTGGTGGAACTTGCGATGCGGCTCGCGGCGACGTTGCCAGATGCGCTGAGCAAGGTGCTGCTGTTGACTACCGGCGCGGAGTCGAACGAAGCAGCCATCAAGATGGCCAAGCTGTACACGGGCAAGTACGAGGTGGTGTCATTCGACCGGTCCTGGCACGGGATGACGTCGGGCGCGGCGTCGGCGACGTTCAGCGCGGGGCGTCGCGGCTATGGACCGCCGATGCCTGGCAACCTCACCCTGCCGACGCCGAGTGCTTACCGGTCGCCGTTTCGCCATGCCGACGGCGGCTACGACTGGGAGACCGAACTCGAATACGGCTTCGCGATCGTCGACGCGCAATCCTCAGGCAGTTTGGCCGCGTGCCTCGTCGAGCCGATCCTGTCGTCGGGCGGAATCATCGAACCGCCACTGGGATACCTGCGCCGACTCAAGGAACTGTGCGTCGAGCGCGAGATGCTTCTGGTCGTCGACGAGGCGCAGACCGGGATCGGCCGCACCGGAACGATGTACGCGCATGAACGCGACGGCATCGTGCCGGATCTGCTGACCCTGTCGAAGACCCTTGGCGCAGGTCTGCCGGTGGCGGCCGTCGTCACCACCGAGGAGATCGAGGCGGTGTGCCATGAGCGCGGATTCCTGTTCTTCACCACTCACGTGTCCGATCCGCTTGCCGCAGCCGTCGCACTGACCGTGCTCACCGTCGTCGAGCGCGACGGACTGGTCGACCGGGCGGCGTCCCTCGGCCGGGAACTAGCGACGCGGCTGGATGAACTGCGGGACCGCCACGATCAGGTCGGCGACGTCCGCGGGCGCGGGTTGTTGCAGGGCATCGAACTGGTTGCCGACAAGGTCAGCAAGGCGCCGGCCGACGATCTCGGTGCCAAGGTCACCGCCGCATGCCTGGAGCGCGGCCTGCACATGAACATCGTGCAGCTGCCAGGCATGGGCGGAATCTTCCGCATCGCCCCACCTTTGACGATCACGGAGTCGGAGCTCCTTGCGGGCCTTGACATTCTGGACGATGCGCTCGCGGCCTGTCTGTGAGTCAGCGACCCAGCTGCTCCGCGAGCGCCACGCCGAGTCGGTGCCCCGACAACCACGCCGACTCGATGCGCGGCGCGCCGGACGGACACCACGAATCGCCACACAACCCGAGCGGACGACCGGCGTTGGTGGTCAGCGCAAAGGCTTGATCACCATGGGTGGCAACGGGTTTGGCGAACGTCCACCGGTGCGCATGCGTCCACTCCGGGGCTGCGGTGACGTCGAGAATCCGTCGAAGCGCGTCCAAGACGGGCGTCACCGCATCGCCAGGTCGGCCGAGGTGGGCGCCGGCTCGCTGCGCTGTGGTGTGGGCCACCAATACGGCGGCGCCGTCGCCGCGTCGTGATCCGTCGTCGGCGACCATGGAGAGGTCTGCGTCGTCGTTGACGAATGCGGCGTCGGAGATCGGCCAACACCGCTGCGCCCACCCCGCCACGACGGCGACCACGGGTTCGTAGGTCACCCAGTCGGCGGCGTCTGGGGCGAGCCGGGCGGCCTGGGGGTCGGGCATCGCCAGGACGACCGCGTCGTGGTCCAGCTCCGCGAGTGCGCCGACCTCGCCGCCGGAGCGAATCTCGCCGGGCAGGGATGCGCGCACCAGCGAGCGCAACCCATCAGGTGCGGCGTAGCGCACGGGGTCCGACGTGCGGTGGTGGCCGTCGGCCGAGAACACGTCGAAGGTGTCGGTCCAGTCCCGCACCAACCCCTGCGCCGCCCACCGCTCGACGACCGCGACGAAGTCGGGTTCCTTCGCCGTCAAGTACGCCGCACCGACGTCGACCCTGCGGCCGTGCAGCGTCGGTGAGGCCATCCGCCCGCCAGGCGCTCGACCCCGCTCGATCACGTCGACGGCGATCCCGTGATCGCGCAGCGCGTGCGCACACGCCGCGCCGGAGAGACCGGCACCAATGACTGCGACGCGGGGCGACATGGCTCAACGCTAGTCGGCGGGGGCCACCAGGTTCGGTGGCCGGCCGCTGTCGGCGAAGACCTCGATCTGATGAAGTGCGATGCGCCACGCCCGTTCCCAGGCCCCCTCGGTACTACCGGCGACGTGCGGCGTCAGCAGGAGACCGGGCGCTGACCACAACGGGTGCCCAGTGGGTAACGGCTCGGGGTCGGTGACGTCTAGCGCGGCGCGGAGTCGGCCCGACGTCAATTCCGCAAGGAGCGCGTCGGTATCGACGGCGCCACCCCGGCCGGCGTTGACGACGACTGCGCCGTCGCGCAGCCGGCTCAGGAATTGGGCATCGATGAGGTGATGGGTCGACTCGTTGCCAGGCAGCATGGCGACCACGACGTCGGCGCTCGGCAGCAACTCGTCGATCTCGCCGAGCGCGCGCACCCCCGGCCTCGCCCGCCGCCCGACCAGTGTCACCTCCGTCTCGAACGGTGCGAGCCGAGCGGCCAGGCTGACGGCCAAGTCGCCGGCACCCAGCACGATGATCCGCTTGCCCATCAGCGTCTCGGTGTCCCTGGGCCGCCACACCCCTTCGGACTGTTGGGCGCCGAACCACGCGAGGTCCCGGTAGATGGCCAGCAATGCGGCCATCACCCACTCGGCCGACGAGCCGCCATGTGCCCCACGCCCATTGGACAGCATGACGCCTGCGGGTAGGTGCGGAAGCCACTGCTCGTAGCCGGCGTTCAGCGTCTGGATGAGGCGCAGTTGCGGCAGGTCCACGAACCGCGCCCCGATCGCCGCGGCGTCGTCGAAACCGACCACCACGACGCTGGCGTCCAGATGCTCCGACGGCCACGGCTCACCCGGCTGGTAGAAGGCCGTCTCGATCGTGCTCGTGCGGCCTGGAAGCGCGAGGCCAAGGTCGTCTGGGACGAGCACTTTCAACTGCTTCTCACCGGGATGTGTCACGCCGTAGACGCTAGCTACACGTCGAAGAGCTGTGGCTGCCGGTGCTGCCAAATCGGTTCCCATTAGGCGGCATTGGGTTCTGGTCCGCCGGGTTGGCAGGGGTTTGGCTCGGCGGGCGGGTCATCGGGTGGTTGGTGGAGGCGTTCGGGGCGGTGGTAGTCGCTGATGCGGGCTTGGCCGGTGACGCCGACCCCTGCGCGGCTCTCCAAGTCCTGCAGCGTGGTGCGGATGATGATCGACGTCGGCAGCCCGTTGTGCTGACCGAGTTCGCCGCTGGCCAGGACGCTGCGTCCCGCCTCGGCGAGTGCGTCATGCTGGCGTTGGGCCAGGGTCCGGTGGTCCTCGTCGATCTGCTGCTGGGTGGGGGTCCCCGACAGGCAGGGGTCCGCGTCGGCGGGGTTGCACATCCCTGGTGCTGCCCACTTGGCGAGGATCGCCTCGAAGATGGCCCACGCTTCGGGGGTCATTGTGGCCTTGATCTGGGTCATCCCGTCGGGCTGCTGAGGTCCCTTCGTCAGGGCGCGGCGACGCGCGCGTTCGGTCTCGTCGGGTGCGGGGCCGTCCTGGTCGAGCAGGAACACCGTCCGGTCGGTGTGGTCCTTGAGTTCCTTGGGTCCCACACCCATCGCAGCCTTGGCGAAGTCGGCTTCGATCTGGCCGCGGGTGGTGACGTCGATGGCCGGCGGGATGCGGTCCATCGCCTCGCGCAGGACCTTGACGTGTTCACGATTGATCAGTCCGTGGGCTTGGGCGATCGCCGCGCACGGCAGCACCGGATCGAGCGTCATACCGCTCAACGCCTGCCGCGGACCCAATGCGGCAGCGTCGTCGAGTCGGCGCCCGGCCTCGCTTGGCGAGATTCGCCACCGGATCGCCAACACGTCGCGCCAGGACTTGGCACCCATCGCCCGCGGGGTGGTCTCGGCCTGCAAGCGGGTCAACAGGCGATGGCTCTGAACGGGCAGTCGACACGTGAGGGTTTCGAGTGCGTCGAGTACTTCGACCAACTCGACCGCGGTGAGTGCTTCCACGGGCAGTGTGGCCATGGCGTCGTACGCTGCACGCATTGCTGCGGCCGCTGCCTGCACGCACCCCACTGACATGAATCGAACATTAGTTCGACCCGCCGACAAGCCAGACTCGTTTTGTTACTACTGAAACCAAAGCGACAGAAGAGGTTTCATCGTCCACTCCAGCACCGCAACGCCGACGTCACAGGTAGGGGTCGGCCCAGGCGCTGATGATGCGGGCCGCCCGCGCGGCCTGATTCTTCCCGGTCAGCAGGTGGTCGGCGCCCTCGAGGGAGACGAAGCTGCGAGGATGTCGCGCCGTGCGGAAGATGTCGCTGGCGTTGGCGATGCCGACGGTGTTGTCCGTCGGTGAATGCATCACCAGGAGAGCCCGGCGCAGGGTGCGGATCCGCTCGCGTAGGTCGGCCGCACGAACGTCTTCGATGAAGTGCCGCTTGAGCGTTAGCGCCTTTCCGCCGACGGGGAAGGGCGCCTCGCCGTCGGCCTCGATCCGATGGACGAGGGCGTCGTAGTTGTGCTCGACGTGCGCGGGTTCGTATGGCGCGCCGACGCTGGCCACTGCCGCCACCGTGTCGCACTCGTGGGCGCCGGCGATCGCCGCGGCGCCGCCGAACGAGTGCCCGACGAGTAGCCGCACCTCGCGTCCCGTGCCGTTCATGAACTCAACCGCCCGAACGGTGTCGGCGACCTTGTGGGAGAAGGACCCGTCACCCCAGTCGCCCTCGGAATCACCCAGCCCGAGATTGTCGAAGCGCAACATCCCGACGCCCTCGCTGGCGAGCTGCTTGCACATCCGGCTCGCCGCCGGGCAGTCCTTGCCGAGGGTGAAACCGTGGGCGAAGACACCCCACCCGCGTGCCTCGCCCACCGGGAGGTCGACGATTCCTCGCAGGACGGGTCCTGAGCTGCTGGGGAAACTGACGTGCTCGGCCACCTGCAAGATCTTGTCACGGCCCTCATCATTTCGCCGCGGCGTCTTCTCCGGCGTGGAAGTTCCGCACGGCGCGAATCTTGTTCATCACGTCGAGGGCGGCCACCTTGTAGGCCTCGGAGAACGTGGGGTAGTTGAGGATGGCGTCGACGAGGTAGTCCACCGTTCCGCCGCAGCCCATCACCGCCTGGCCGATGTGCACCAACTCGGTCGCGGCCGTTCCGAAGATGTGGACGCCGAGCAGCGTGCGATCGTCGGTCGACACCAACAACTTGAGCATTCCGTAGGAATCGCCGGCGATCTGACCGCGGGCCAGTTCGCGGTAGCGGGACACGCCGAACTCGTAGGGGATCGACTTGCTGGTGAGTTCGGACTCGGTGGCGCCGACGAACGACACTTCCGGAATCGTGTAGATGCCGATCGGCTGCAGCGCGGTCATGTCGTTCGCGGGCTCTCCGAACGCGTGGTAGGCCGCGAGCCTGCCCTGGTCCATCGACGTGGCGGCCAAGGCGGGAAAGCCGATGACGTCGCCGACGCTGAAGATGTGTTCGACGGTGGTCCGGAAGTGTCCGTCGACCTCGATGCGACCGCGGTCGTCGGTGGCCAGGCCTGCCGCCTCGAGATCGAGACCGTCGGTCCGTCCGATTCGTCCGGCCGAGTACATGACCGCCTCGGCCGCGATCTGCTTCCCGCTCGCCAGCGTCGTCAGGGTTCCGGTCGGTGAGACGTCGACGCTGGTCACCTCCTCGCCGAACCGGAACGTCACGGCGGAGTCGCGCAGATGAAAGCGAAGCGCTTCGACCACCTCGGGATCGCAGAAGTCGAGCATGGTGTCGCGCTTCTCGACCACCGTCACCTTGCTGCCGAGCGCGGCGAAGATCGAGGCGTACTCGATGCCGATCACGCCCGCCCCGACGACGACCATCGAGCTGGGGATGAAGTCGAGGTTGACCACCTCGTCGGAGTCCAGCACGCGCTCCGCGTCGAAGTCGACGCCGTCCGGGCGACGGGGTGTCGTGCCGGTGGCGATGACGACGAATTCGCCTGTCAGTGTGCGATGTTCGGCTTCGTCGTGACCCTCGACCCTGATGGTGTGAGGGTCGGTGAAGCTGCCGTGACCGATGTACAGGTCGATGTGGTTTCGCACTAGCTGGTCGCGAATCACGTCGATCTCCCGCTTGACGACGTGTGACGTGCGTTCGTGAAGATCGGCCGGGGTGATCTTCTGCTTGACCCGGTAGCTCGCGCCGTACATCTCGCGCTGGTTCATCCCGGTCAGGTACAAGACTGCTTCCCGCAGTGTCTTGGACGGGATGGTGCCGGTGTTGACGCACACCCCGCCCAGCATGTGGCCGAGTTCGACGACGGCAACGCTCTTCCCGAGTTTGGCGGCGGCCACGGCCGCCTTCTGCCCCCCGGGGCCGGATCCGATCACGATCAGGTCGTACTCCGTCGCCGTCGCCATGGGGATCGAGTACCCAAATCTCAGCTACCGGTCGACCTCGGCCTCGTCATCGGTGAACACTGTGGCCATGACCTTCGACAGGGACGTCACTGGGCTCCTGGTGATCGATCCGTACAACGACTTCATCTCCGAGGGTGGCAAGGTGTGGGACCGCCTGAAGGGGGTCGCAGAGGCCAACCAGTGCGTCCCTCACATGGCGCAGATCCTGACCGCTGCGAGAGCCTCCCATCTCCGGGTGTTCTACGCGCTGCATCATCGATACCGTCCTGGGGACTACGAGACTTGGAAGTACGTCGCGCCGATTCAGAAGGCGGCGTGGGACCGCAAGACCTTCGAGGACGGAACGTGGGGCGGTGAGATCCACCCAGCCCTATTACCCCGGGCGGGCGAGATCGTCGCGCAGGAGCACTGGTGCTCAAGCGGTTTCGCCAACACGGACCTGGATCTGCAACTCAAGAAGCACGGCATTCACCAACTCATCGTGGTCGGACTCATCACCCACACATGTGTCGAGTCGACCGTCCGGTTCGGCGCCGAACTCGGTTACGACGTCACGGTGGTCAGCGATGCGACCGCGAGCTATTCGGAGCGCGAGATGCGCGCCGCGCTCGAGGTCACGATGCCGAATTACGCCGCCGTCGTCAGCACCACCGAGGTACTGGCGGCGATCAGCTGACGGCGCGCGATCTCAGACGACGTATCCGTCAGCCACGGTCAGCGCGGCGTCGAGGATCGTGAGCCCCTCGGCCACCTCGGCGTCGGTGATGTTGCACGCGGGCACCGCGTGGATCCGGTTGAAGTTCGCGAACGGCAAGAGGCCGCCGGACTTGCATGCCGCGATCACCGCGTTCATCGCCGGACTGGACCCACCGTAGGGGGCCAACGGTTCACGGGTCGTCGGATTGGAGACCAGTTCGATCGCCTGGAACACCCCGAGTCCGCGCACCTCGCCGACCGATGGGTGCCGGGCCGCGAGGTCGGCCAGCCCGGGGCCGAGCACCTCGGATCCGATGCGGGCGGCGTTGGCGACCATGCCCTCGTCCTCCATCGCATTGATGGTGGCGACGGCAGCGGCGCACGCCAGCGGATGACCGGAGTAGGTCAGGCCGCCGGGGTAGGCGCGGTCGGCGAACGTCGAGTAGATCGCGTCACTGATCGCGACGCCACCGAGCGGAACGTAGCCGGAGGTGACGCCCTTGGCGAACGTCATGAGATCCGGGACGACGTCGAAATGTTCGATGGCGAACCACTTTCCGGTCCGTCCGAAGCCGGCCATCACCTCGTCGGCGATGAACACGATGCCGTACTTGTCGCAGATCGCGCGGACGCCCGCCATGTACCCGGGAGGCGGGACCATGATGCCCGCGGTGCCGGGGACGGACTCCAGGATGATCGCCGCGAACGACGTCGCACCCTCGTGCTGGATCAGCCGGTCCAGGTACTCCAGCGCGCGCTCCGTCTCCTGCTGCTCGTTCTCCGCATGGAAGGACGAGCGGTACAGGAACGGGCCGTTGAAGTGCACGACGCCGCTGCTGGCGTAGTCGTTCGGGTAGCGGCGCGGGTCGCCCGTCAGGTTGATCGCGGTGTCGGTGCCACCGTGGTACGACCGGTAGCGCGACAACACCTTATAGCGGCCGGTGTGCAGCCGCGCCATCCGAACGGCGTGCTCGACGGCGTCGGCGCCACCGTTGGTGAAGAACACGTGGTCCAGGTCGCCGGGAGTGCGCTCCGCGATCAACCGAGCTGCTTCGGATCGTGCGGCGTTGACGTGCTGCGGCGCCACCGTACACAGCTTGGCTGCCTGATCGGCAATGGCGGCAACGACTTTCGGATGCTGATGGCCGATGTTGGTGAACACCAGCTGTGAGGAGAAGTCGAGAAGCTTGTTGCCGTCGCCATCCCACACGTAGGAACCGTCGGCCGCCACGATGGTCATCGGCGTGATCTGGGCCTGCGCCGACCACGAGTGGAAGACGTGCTTGCGGTCGAGCTCGTACGCGTGCGCGCCCTCGGCCTTCGCGGTGGCCAGGTCCTGACCGCTGGGCAGCAGGTTCTCGGGCGAGCGAAGCGACGGGGGATTCGCGTTGTCGAAAGTCGTCATGTCCTCAAGTCTCCCTTGTCTTCCTTGGGCTCAGCTGTTCTGCGGGAACCCGAGGTTGATCCCACCGTGGCTCGGGTCCAGCCAGCGTGTGGTGACAACCTTGCCACGGGTGAAGAAGTGCACGCCCTCGGTGCCGTGGGCGTGGGTGTCACCGAACAGCGAGCTCTTCCAGCCACCGAAACTGTAGTAGGCCGTCGGAACGGGGATGGGGACGTTGATGCCGACCATGCCGACCTCGACCTCGTTCTGGAACCGCCGGGCCGCGCCGCCGTCGTTGGTGAAGATGGCGGTGCCGTTGCCATAGGGATTGGAGTTGATGAGTTCGAGTGCCTCGTCGTAGGAGTCCACGCGGATGACCGACAGGACGGGGCCGAAGATTTCGTCGGTGTAGACGCTCATCTCGGGGGTGACGTTGTCGATCAGCGTCGGCCCGAGCCAGAAGCCGTCGGGCTCTCCGTCCACGGAGACGCCGCGGCCGTCGACGACGATGGTGGCGCCGTCGGCCGCACCGGCGTCGACGTAGGACGCCACCTTGTCGCGGTGTGCCTTGGTGACGAGCGGCCCCATGTCGGAGTCGCGGGTGCCGTCACCGGTCTTGAGCCCCTTCGCCCGATCGGCGATCTTGGCGACCAGGTCGTCGGCGATCGGACCGACCGCGACGCAGGCGGAGATCGCCATGCAGCGCTCACCGGCCGAACCGAAACCGGCGTTGATCATCGCGTCGGCGGCCAGGTCGAGGTCGGCGTCCGGAAGCACGATCGCGTGGTTCTTGGCGCCACCGAGCGCCTGCACCCGCTTGCCGTGCAGCGTGCCGGTGGAATAGACGTACTGCGCGATCGGCGTCGAGCCGACGAAGCTGATCGCCTTGACCGAAGGGTTGGTGAGCAGTTCGTCCACTGCCACCTTGTCGCCCTGCAGCACGTTGAACACGCCGGCGGGCAGCCCGGCCTCGGCCCACAGCTCGGCGATCCAGAGCGCAGCCGACGGGTCCTTCTCACTGGGCTTGAGCACGACCGTGTTGCCTGCGGCGATGGCGATGGGGAAGAACCACATCGGCACCATGGCGGGGAAGTTGAAGGGTGAGATGATGCCGACGACGCCGAGTGGCTGCCGGATGGAGGCGACGTCGACGTTGGTCGAGGCGTTCTCCGTCATGCCGCCCTTGAGCAGGTGCGCTATGCCGCAAGCGAATTCGACGACCTCCTGGCCACGGCTGACCTCACCGAGGGCGTCGGAGACGACCTTGCCGTGCTCGCTGGTGATGATCTCGGCGAGCTCACCCTTGCGGGCGTTGAGCAGTTCACGGAACGCGAACAGGATTGCGGTGCGCTTGGCCAGCGACGTGTCGCGCCACGCCGGGAACGCCGCCGCGGCCGCGTCGATCACGGCCTGCGCATCGGCCACGTCGGCAAGGGCGAGCTCGCCGGTGACCTGGCCGGTGGCGGGATTCGTCACCGGGGAGGTGCGCTCGCCGGAGCCGGCGAAGCCCTTGCCGTCGGCCCAGTGGGCGATGGTCCGGACGCGGGTGCTGAGTGTCATGTCTCGATTGTCGACGCGTCGGGAGGGGTCGTCGTCCGACGATGTGTAAACAAAACCGACGTGTGTCTTACGATGTGTTCGATGCTGCCGACCGTTCGCGAGATTCTGCGGCTCCCGGTCCTGCAGGCCGGCGAGCCCGAGGTCGTCTGCGGGGCGGACCGGCCAGAAGCACTGGACCGACCGGTGCGGTGGGTGCACGTCAGCGATCTGGCCGACCTGTCGAATCTGCTCGAGGGCGGCGAGATGGTGCTCACCACCGGTCAGGCGCTGGCCGACCCGGGGCACCGCGACGAGTACCTGCCGCGGCTCGCTCGAGCCGGCGCCGTCGCGGTCGTCGTCGAACTCGGCCTGCACGTCGACGAGGTGCCGCGATCGGTACGCGACGCCGGTGCGCACCTCGAGCTGCCCGTCGTCGCACTGCACCGACCCGTTCGGTTCGTCGAGGTCACCGAGGAGGTGCACCGACGAATCGTGGCCGAGCAGTACGCGGAGGTCGACTACGCCCGCCGGGTGCACGAGGCGTTCACCACCCTCAGTATGCGCCGCGCGTCGGTCGACGAGATCGTCGCCGCGGCAGCCGACATGCTCGACACGCCGATCGTTCTCGAAGACCTCAACCGGCAGGTGTTGGCATTCGTCAGGCGCGGGGTGCCGCTCACCGAGCTGCTCGCCGAATGGGAGCGTCGGTCCCGACTGAATCCTGGTACGGGACAAGGCACTTGGATCGCCCGGCCCGTCGGCCCGTACCGGCAGGAGTGGGGACGGCTGGTGGCGCCGCGCGGTCGTGGCCCCGACGGTGACGCCGGCGAGCGCACCGTCACCACCCTCGAACGCGCGGCACAGGCGCTGGCCCTGCACCGGATGGTCGAGCAGGACCGGACCTCGCTGGAGATGCGCGCACAGAGCGGTCTCGTCGACGACCTTCTGCGTGGCCGGATCCGGGACGAGAGCGAGGCCACCGCCCGCGCGCATGCACTCGGTCTGCGGCCGGCGCTGACCTACGTCCCGATGACCGTGCGGCTGCGCGAGACCGGAAACGTCAACCAGCTGCTGATCCAGCAGCGGCGAGGTCGGACGTTGGACGCGGTGGTCCACGCCATCCGGTCCGGTGGGCACAGCGTCCTGACCGCCAGCCGCGACGACGGTCAGATCGACCTATTGCTGGCGCTCCAGCTCACGGCCATGGCCGTCGGTGTTCGCCCCGACACCGAACCCGCGCTAGTGGAGGTGGCCTCGTCGATTCGCCGCGCCGTGGCCCGCGTCGACGGGGTATCGGCGAGCGTCATCGGCGTCGGTCCGGAATCGAGCAGGCTCGTCGACGCGGCAGGCGGGCTCGCGGAGTCGGGGCACGTCGCCGGGGTCGCGCTGGCGATGTCCGACGACGACAAGCCGTTCTTCCGGGCGGCCGACGTGCGGCTGCGCGGCCTCGTCGCACTGATCCGCGCCGACCCCCGGGTGCAGGCATTCGCCGAGACGGAGCTGCGCGGCCTGCTCGAGCGGCGGGCCAAGCACGGCGACGAGATGTTCGATCTGCTCGAGGGTTTCCTCGAAGTCGGCGGCAACAAGGCCGAACTCGCCAAGCGGTTGCACATGTCGCGCCCGACGCTTTACGCGCGACTGGCGGCCATCGAGCGACTACTTGGCGTCGACCTCGACAGCGCCGAGTCACGGACGTCGCTGCACGTCGCCATGATGATCATCGCGCGGCGCTGAACGGGCAGTACGCCGCGCGCGTGTCCTCCGGAACCCACCCCTCGCGGGCCCCGGAGGACCTTGCGGTGCGAGCTACGGGTTGATGCTCGGGACCAGGATCGGCGTCTTCTGCTCGTCGGCAGCCGGTCCGGTGGAGTCGCGGCCACGCAGCCAGATCCACGCGTATACCTCTTCCCTGCCGATCTCGGTGTCGAGGGCGTCGGCCGACGCAGTGAACCGCTTCTTCCGGAACACCGATGGGCCGGTGGCGACGAAGGTTTCGGGCACCCCGTAGACGGTGATCCGATCGTCGTCGCTCGGGTCGTGCTCCCAGATCTTCACCGCATCCTGGAACGCCTTTCCGATCTCGAACGGATCAAAGTGCAGCGTGTAGCTGATGGTGAACATCCAACTGCCGTCGGGACGCCGTTCGCCCCGTTCGACGACGCGGTCGTTGCCTATGCGTGCCATGTCTTCTTCTCCTCGGTGGACGTTCGTCCGTGTCCGACGAATCGGTCGATCGTCGGCAAGGACGAGGTTTCCGCTCATCGCCGCCAGGGACACGCGTAGCCGGCTACTCGACCTGATCGTCAATTTCTTGGCGAGTACTCGGAGCGGGTATCCGCAGGGCATGGCGAAATATGCACTCAACGACGCGGCGGTGGTCAGGGCCCGCGAGCTGATCGACGGTCGGCAGTACGTGGTGGACAGCGACTGGGGTGACGTGCAGCCGAAGGCTGACGACCAGAACGCGTTCCTGGACAACCACACCTGGGACGACTACGCGCAGTGGCACCTCGGGCTCACCGACGGCGCGAAGGACGAGACGAAGGCGAGGTACGCCTTCGTCTACGGCGATTTCCGACGCGTCCATCGCACTGCACTGATCGCGTGCGTGTACCGCGCGTCGGAATGGCGGCACAAGGACATCGAATTGGCGGCCCACGACCTGCTGCAATACCTAGACGCGGCCACCGCCTAGGAGCTACGCGTGCGCGTCCTTCTTGCCGAACGGAAGGACGTGCACGACCGCCACCACGATCGCGCCGACGACCAGGCCGACGACCGCGGAGATCCCGGTGTTGACCAGCCAGGCGAGCAGGCCGCCGACGGCACCGGTGGCGTGGCGAACATTCTCTTCGAGGTGATGGACGAACCCGTAGGGCGGGTGCCAGCCGAGGGTGTCGGTGCCGACCAGCAGGATGTGGCCGCCGACCCAGAGCATCGCGACGGTGCCGATGGCCGAGAGGGCGGCGAGCAGCTTGGGCATCGCCGCGACCAAGCCGAGCCCGATCTTCTGGGCGACGCGCGACGTGCGCTGCGCGAGGCTCAGGCCGATGTCGTCCATCTTCACGATCAGGGCGACGACGCCGTACACCGCGGCCGTGATGACGAGGGCGACGACGATGAGGATGATGAGCCGGGGGACGAACGCCTGGTCGGCCACCTCGTTGAGGGCGATGACCATGATCTCGGCGGACAGGATGAAGTCGGTCCGGATGGCGCCCGACGTCATCTGGCGCTCGGCATCCTCGCCGACCGCCCCGCTCGGTGCGGCCGGGCCGTCGTGCCCACCGTTCTTGCTGAAGCGGCCCCACACCTTCTCCGCGCCCTCGAAGCAGAGGTACGTCGCGCCGAGCATCAGGATCGGCGTCAGCAGCCACGGCAGGAACTGACTCAGGAGCAACGCGGCGGGCAGGATGAACAGCAGCTTGTTGCGCAGCGACCCGATCGCGATCCGCTTGATCATCGGCAGCTCGCGGTCGGCGGTGATCCCGTGGACGTACTGAGGTGTCACGGCGGTGTCGTCGATGACGACACCTGCGGCCTTGGCGGTCGCCCGTCCGGCCGCGGCACCGATGTCGTCCACCGAGGCCGCCGCGAGCCGGGCCAGCGCCGCAATGTCGTCGAGCAGCCCGAATAGCCCGGCACTCATCGAGTCTCCGTCATGACTCACAGGATACGGACAGCGATCCGATGCGCCGGGCCGACCGTTAGCCTGGTGCGATGACCCCCACGGGCGCCGACGTCATCGTGGTCGGCGGCGGCATTGCGGGACTGTCGATCGCGTATGAGCTCTCCAAGGAAGTCCGCGTCTCGGTACTCGAGATGGAGTCGACGCTGGCCTATCACACGACCGGCCGATCGGCAGCGACATTCCTCGAAACATATGGGGGGGAGCAGATTCGAGCGCTGACGACGGCCAGCCGGGCGTTCTTCGAGGAGCCACCGGACTTCTTCGATGCGGTGTTGATGAGGCCACGGCCGCTGTTGCAGATCGCGCTCGCCGGCCGCGGACACCGCGTCGAACGCATGCACGCGGCAGTGCTCCCGCTGGTCGCGGATGCCGAGCTCCTGGACGGCGCTCAGTGCCGCGAGGTGTTTCCACTGCTGAGACCGGACCTGGTCGCACGGGGCATGTACGAACCGCGCGCGATGGGCCTCGACGTGGCGGCGATACATCAGGGCTATGTCCGCGGCGCCCGCCTCAACGATGCCGCCATCGTCCGCAACGCGCACGTGACGTCGCTGAAGCGGCACGCGGACCGCTGGTCGGTGACCACTTCCGACGGAACGGTTCACCAGGCACCGGTAGTCGTCAACGCCGCGGGCGCATGGGCCGACGTGGTCGCCACCGCGGCGGGGGTCGGCGGCGTCGGCCTGAGGCCGCTGCGTCGCACGATCTTCATGGTCGCCTCGCCTCTCGGCGAGGCGAGCAGGGGATTGCCGAACTGCAGCGACGTCGACGAGTCCTTCTACGTCAATCCCGAAGGGGCGCAGTTTCTTTGCTCGCCAGCCGACGAAACCCCCTGTCCACCAAGCGATGCCAAACCCGACGAAGTGGAGATCGCCAGGGCCATCGAGTCCATCAACGCGGTCACCACGATCGGCGTGCGCAGTGTCGGTGCAGCGTGGGCAGGCTTGCGCACGTTCGCGCCCGATCGGAACCTCGTCGTGGGTGAAGACCCCGAGGCGCCCGGCTTCTTCTGGCTCGCGGGACAGGGTGGGTACGGGATTCAGACGTCACCCGCGGCCGCCCGACTTGGCGCCGCGCTGGTGCTCGAGCGATCGGTCCCTCCCGATCTCGCGGCGAGGGGTCTGGACGTGACGCGTTTGGCACCACGTCGGGATTGACCCGCCGACTGGGAAAATGACGACGTTTTCGGGCCGATTCCGTCGTCACAGTCGCACTCGGCGTTGGTGGGCGCGTGAGCCCACGGCGCCAGCTGACTACGGTGGCACCGATGTCGTCGCCCGAGCCACCCGCATCCGCGGCGCCGTTCCCGAGGGGGATGGCGCTGCTGGTGGCTGGCGCGTTCTTCATGGAGATCCTGGACGCCACGATCATCACGCCGGCGATTCCGTTGATCGCGACGTCGCTCCGCGTAGACCCGGTAGACGTCAACGTCGCGATCTCGGCCTACCTCGTCACGCTCGCGGTACTGATCCCGGCGAGCGGCTGGATCGCCGACC
>NZ_JAVRQA010000429.1:0-2793 GCF_032161845.1 Mycobacterium sp. | reverse complement strand
CGACGTCGCGTCGCCGAGTGGTGACGACGCTGACGAGGACGACGAACATCAGGATCAGGATCATGGCAACCAATCCGTCGCCCATGCCGACCCCTCCGGCCTCCGCGGGCTTGGCCAGCCAATCGGCGATCGAGGCGCCGAGGGGCCGGGTGACGACGTAGGCGAACCAAAACGCGACGACGCCGTTGAGCCGAAAACCGTAACGCCCCAGGATCGGAACGGCCATGATGACCGCGAACAGCACGATCGAGCCGAGGTATCCCAGGCCAAGCGTGTCGGCCGTCAAGTCGCCTGCCGCAGTACCCAAGGCGAAGGTGGACGAGACCGTCAGCCAGTAGAAGGTCTCCCGACGCCGCGACGTGATGCTGTGGATGGAAAGGGTGCCCTCGGTGAGGTACCAGGCGGCGAACGTCACGACGAGCGCCGCGGCGCAGATGGCCGTCGTCGCCGCCAGTGATACGCCAAGGCCGACGTGCAGCACGTCGGCGGCCATCGTGCCGACGACGGCCACCATCGCGACTGCCGCCCAGTAGGCGACGGGATGGTAGCGGGCCGAGCGGAATTGGATCCACAGCGCCACCACTAGACCGACCACCCCGAGCGGCAGGCCCACCGCTGGGTTCGTATTGAGCAGAAAGTCGGATGCGCTTTCACCCATGGCCGTCGTGAGAAGTTTCAGAATCCAAAACACGGCGAGGATGTCGGGGACCTTCGTCGCACCCGGTGGTCGCTTGACCGCCGAAGAGTCCCCTGTGATCTTGAGAGTTGGCATGGCTGCTCGATCCTTCTGGCTCGCGTTAACGAGGGGCGGTTGGTCCGCCGTCCCGTCGAGTCTCCGGAGAATTCTTGCGGGAACCTTGGAGTCGGGATTTCGCCATGTCGACGACACCTGGCATGCCTTGGGACGCGACTGGTGCGCTCGAGGCGTGTTCCGGTGGTGCTCGGGCTGGGTGTTGGTGCCCGGCGGTCGCGCCCGCTCGGTGCGAGCACCTGAACGGGGGCTTGCCGGTGCCCCCACCAGGGCTCGAACCTGGGACCTGCGGATTAAAAGTCCGTAGCTCTACCGACTGAGCTATAGGGGCGGTGCGGAACCGGGTCTGGAACCGGAACCCCCGAAAGGATACTGCCCGCGAAAACGGGCCTCGTTTGAGGATTCGGGTACCGATAACCTAAGCTATCGAAGCTCACAACGTCTGCGACGTTGCGAGTACCCCGAAGAGATTCGGCTTTGGCCCCCATCGTTTAGCGGCCTAGGACGCCGCCCTTTCACGGCGGTAGCACGGGTTCGAATCCCGTTGGGGGTACGACGTACGCGGGAACGCGTGCTGCAGTACAAGCAAGGCCCTGTGGCGCAGTTGGTTAGCGCGCCGCCCTGTCACGGCGGAGGTCGCGGGTTCGAGTCCCGTCAGGGTCGCCAGTACGGCGAGGCATCTTCTTGCCTTCCGGCCAGGTAGCTCAGTTGGTACGAGCGTCCGCCTGAAAAGCGGAAGGTCGCCGGTTCGATCCCGGCCCTGGCCACTCAGATCGTCGCGGATCACACCCCATTCTGCAGTGCTCACCATCCACGGGGTGAAGCGGTGGATCCTGGTGGACCGACCGACGTCGCGCGCTGGGTTGATCAGCGTATCGAGCTCGTCGGTGATCGCCCTTCGCCACCGAGGGTCACGATTGCGATCTCCACAACACGGTCTGACTTGTACGAGCCGGTCGTTTCGACGTCGATGACGGCGATGCGGTCGGGGTCACCGAAGAGGCGGCCAGGCGTGCCCTCCCGGCCAGCAAGCCAATGCTCAGCGACACCATCGCGGAGTAACGACAGCTATGGACGATCGGGCAATGGAGACGGCCGACCACGACCGTGCGTTCGGCGTCGAAAGCCCCACCGGCCCAGTCACTTCCGACGGGCGAATGGCCTGATCATGGCCGAGGATCCGATCGAAGCCCTCCGGCACTACGCTCGAGCGCTCAAGGCGCCACACATCCGCGACTCCGCTGCCCGACTGGCCGAGCAAGCCCGCGACGACAACTGGAGCCACGAGGAGTACTTGGCGGCGGTGCTCTCACGTGAGGTCGCCGCACGTGAGGCCTCCGGTGCGATGACCCGCGTCCGTTCGGCTGGGTTCCCTACCCGGAAGTTCTCGAAGGACGTCAACTTCGCACGCTGAGGAGACGTGTTCGGACCAAAGAGGCTAGCGGCGCGGGTCGGGGATGCCCGACTGAAGGCTTGCGGTATTGCTCGTTTGCCTTCGCCGAAGACGGGCATTCTGCGGCCGTCCTCTTCCCCCAGAGCCTCAGGATCGAGAAGATCATGGCGAAAGAACTGTCTCTCGCTCTCGTACAAGCCGACGCCGTTGGTTCGACGGAGGAGTTCGGTCGCCAAGTGCAAACCTTGGTGCAGCAATATCCGGGGACGTCGATGTTCGTCTTCCCGGAGCAACACCTCCTGGGCGCATGGGATCCGTGGGATCCAGAAAGCACGGTCCGTCACGCCGAGCCGCTCGACGGCCCTTCATGCCGCGAAGTCGCCCGCATCGCCGCGAAGTTAGGCGTCTGGCTGGTTCCGGGCAGCATTCTCGAACGTACGGAATCGGGACTGATCTACAACACGATGGTGGTGTTCTCCCCGACCGGAGAACGGGCCGCGAGCTACCGCAAGGTGTTTCCGTGGCGTCCGGTGGAGAAGTGTGAACCGGGAGATGATTTCGTCACGCTCCCGATCGGCGACGTGGGAACTGTCGGACTGACCGTCTGCTACGACGCCTGGTTCCCCGAAGTCTCTCGCCAGTTGTCGTG
>NZ_JAVRQA010000428.1:0-4529 GCF_032161845.1 Mycobacterium sp. | reverse complement strand
GGCAACGAGAACGAGACGCTGGCGGCGGTCATCAGACGTCCAGCCTGACGGGACTCCACCCGACGTGCCGAGGCGGTTCGGCCGTCGAAGACGCGCTGCACGGTGTACTCGACGTTCTCCCCCGCCTCGCCGCCCCGAAGAAACTGCAGATGCATGCTGGTGGGCAGCTTGGCGGGCTCGACGGTGCGGGCGGCGGCGGCCAGGGTCTGGGCCATGAACTGACCGCCGAACGAACGCTTTCCCTCGGGACCACTCGCCGGGCCGATCCAAGACTCCTCCGATGAGCCGGGCCGAACGTCGAGCAGACGCAGAAGCACGCTCACGCGACGGTGCCCGCCTCGGTCAGCCGACCGATCTCGTCGTCGGACAAGCCGAGCCGGGCACGCAGCACGTCACCGGTGTGATCGCCGAGTTCGGGCGACGGCACCGCGGGCCGATAGGCACCATTGACCGCCATCGGCAATCCCGGCGCCTGGTACTCACCGATGCGCGGTTGATCAAGCATGCTGAACAGGGGATTGTCTGTCACCTTCGGGCCGACCGCCGTGTCGGCAAAGCTGCGGTAGCGCTCCCACAGGATCGACGTCACCGACAGCGCCGCGGTGATCTCGTCGGCGGTGTGATCGGTGAACCACACCGTGAACAGGCCCGTCAGCGCATCGCGGTGCCGATACCGCTGTCCCTCATCGGTGAAGTCGGCGCCGAGCGAGTCACCAAGTGCGGCAACGGCCTTCGTCACCCCGGTGACCTCGGCCAGGTCCCGGAAGTGACGGCCGGTGAGCGCGACGATCATGAACGACGCCCCGTCACCGCTGGTGAAGGCTTGGCCGTACTGGCCGAATATCGAGTTGCCGATGCGTTCGCGCGCCACGCCGTTGACCATCACCTCGGTGAGGAAGCCGAGGTTGCCCGCCGTGGCCAGGGCCACGTTCTCCAGGGGGATGCCGACGCGCTGGCCCTCCCCGGTGGCCTCCCGGTGCCGCAGCGCCGCCGTCACGGCGAGGGCGACGTACAGTCCGCAGGTGACGTCCCAAGCGGGTAGGACGTGGTTGACGGGATCGGCGAGATCGGCAGGCCCAGTGACCATCGGGAAGCCGATGCCCGCGTTGACGGTGTAGTCGACGCCGGTACCGCCGTCGGCCCGCCCGGACACCTCGACGTGGATGAGGTCCGGCCGCAACTTCACCAGCGCCTCGTATGAATGCCACTGACGCCCAGCCACATTGGTGATCAGGATGCCGCTATCGGCGATGAGCCGCGTGATCAGCTCCTGCCCTTGGACGGAGCGCACGTCGATCGCGGCGGACAGCTTGCCCTTGTTGAGCCCCGCCCAGTAGATGCTCTCGCCGTCGGCGGTCAACGGCCAGCGGTGATAGTCAGCCGCCCCACCGACGGGATCGACGCGAATCACCTCGGCACCCAGTTGGGCGAGCGTCATGCCTGCCAGTGGAACGGCGACGAAGCTGGAGATCTCGATGATCCGCACCCCGGCCAACGGCCTGGCCGCGTCTGGTCCGTCAGTCATCGTCAGATGAGCTCGATGGCGTCGGCGATGGAGTCGAGCACCCGACTCGGCCGGAACGGATATTTCTGGATGTCGGCGACGGCAGTCGATCCGGTGAGCACCAGGATCGTCTCGAGGCCGGCCTCGATGCCCGCGACGACATCGGTGTCCATCCGGTCTCCGACCATGAAGGTGCTCTCGGAGTGCGCCTCGATGCGGTTGAGCGCGCTGCGGAACATCATTGGGTTCGGCTTGCCCACGAAGTAGGGCTCCCGACCGGTGGCCTTGGTGATGAGCGCCGCAACCGAACCGGTGGCGGGCGTCGGTCCCTCGGCGGAAGGGCCGGTGACATCGGGGTTGGTGGCGATGAAGCGGGCCCCGCCGCCGATCAGCCGGATGGCCTTCGTGATCGCCTCGAACGAATAGGTCCGCGTTTCGCCGAGGACCACGAAGTCGGGTCCGGTATCGGTCAGTGTGTAGCCCACTTCGTGCAACGCCGTCGTCAGGCCTGCCTCGCCGATCACGTAGGCGGACCCGCCGGGAAGCTGATCGTGCAGGAAGGCGGCGGTCGCCAGCGCCGACGTCCAGATCGAGGCTTCCGGCACTTCCAGACCAGATCGCAGCAGGCGGGCTGCCAGGTCCCGCGGGGTGAAGATCGAGTTGTTGGTAAGGACCAGGAAGGGACGGTCCTTCTCCACCAGCCGCTGAAGGAATTCGGCGGCTCCGGGTAGGGCACGCTCCTCGTGTACGAGGACGCCGTCCATGTCAGTGAGCCAGCACTGCGGTGTCTTACGCATACCCCCAGTGTGGCAAGTCCCGGCATCGCCGGGGGCAGCGCACCACCACAGTCGACGGAATCCGCGGCGAGCCGAGCGCCCGAACGTCGGAAGCGTGCCGGTCCTACCGGGTGAGATGAATATTGCATAGCTCCGCATGATCCATCGATGATCGCCGGATCGATGCCCGGCCCTGGTCAACCTTCTAGTCTGCCTGCGTCTTACAACATGACTGTTGCCGTCGGCGGGGATCATGTGGTGTACTAAGTGAATCTTCCCTAGTTTGTTTGTCGAGGAGCCCACATGAGTCGAAATGTCGTAGTGGCCGGTGTCGGGATGATTCCCTTCACCACGCCTAGGAACAGCGAGCCGTATGACGCGATGGGCGAAGCGGCCGCACGCCGTGCCCTTGGCGACGCCGGCATTGAGTACGCGAGCGTGCAGCAGGCATACGTGGGGTATGTCTACGGCGACTCGACGTCCGGCCAGGCCGCGCTGTACGGGCTCGGTCAGACCGGGATCCCGATCGTCAACGTCAACAACAACTGTTCGACGGGCTCGTCCGCGCTGTTCCTGGCCCGCCAGGCGATCGAGACCGGCGCGGCCGACTGCGTCATCGCCCTGGGCTTCGAGCAGATGATGCGCGGAGCGCTCGGCTCGATGTGGAGCGACCGACCGAGCGCCTTCGACCGGTTCGATGACGCCACCAAGTCCCTGCAGGGCTGGGACGAGCAAGCGCCGATGGCCGCCCAGTACTTCGGCGGCGCCGGCGCGGCGTACGCCGAGAAGTACGGCATGGACACCAAGGTCTTCGCCCAGATCTCGGTCAAGGCTCGCAAGCACGCCGCCAACAACCCGTACGCGGTGTTCCGCGACCCGGTCAGCATCGAGGAAGTGTTGGCGTCGCCGCAGATCTACGGACCACTGACCCGGTTGCAGTGCTGCCCGCCCACCTGCGGCGCGGCCGCCGCAATTCTGTGTAGCGAAGAATTCGCCGACGCCAACGGGCTCGACGGCTCGGTGGTGATCAGGGCTCAGGCCATGACCACCGACTACGCGTCCACGTTCAGCGGCAACATGATGACCGTCGTCGGCTACGACATGGCCAAGGCCGCGGCGGACCAGGTGTACGAGGCAGCTGGCGTAGGTCCCGAGGACATCCGCGTCGTCGAACTGCACGACTGCTTCACCACCAACGAACTGCTCACCTACGAGGTCCTCGGGTTGACCCCCGAGGGGACCGCCGCGAAGTTCATCGCCGACGGCGACAACACCTACGGCGGGCGAATCGTCACCAATCCATCGGGCGGGCTCCTGTCGAAGGGCCACCCGCTCGGTGCGACCGGTCTGGCGCAATGCGCCGAGCTGGTCTGGCAGCTGCGTGGGCAAGCCGAGGCGCGCCAGGTCGACGGGGTCAGGCTCGCACTGCAGCACAACATCGGACTCGGCGGCGCCGCCGTCGTGACCCTCTACGAGAAGGTGAGCTGACCGAATGTCGGTGGACCAGAGTGTGATCGGGACGGAGTTTCCGCCGCTCACCATGACGGTGGATGCCGGTCGGCTTAAATTCTTCGCCAAGGCGATTGGTGAAACCAACCCCGTCTTCACCGACCCGGAGACGGCCAACGCTGCGGGGCACCGTGACTTGCCGGTGCCGCCGACGTTCCTGTTCGGCATCGAACTCGAAAGCCCAGACCCCTTCGCATGGTTGAGCGGTATCGGCGTCGACCTGCGTCGCGTGCTGCACGGCGAGCAGTCATTCACCTACCACTCACTGGCGGTGGCCGGCGACGTGCTCACCGTGACTCCGCGGATCGGCAACGTCTACAGCAAGAAGGGCGGCGCGTTGGACTTCATCGAGAAGTCCTCCACGGTGACCCGTGAGAACGGCGACCTGGTCGCCGAACTGAAGACCGTAATCGTCGTACGCAATCCAGGGGCAGCAAAATGACCGCGACACAGGACATCACGGTCGGCACCGAGTTGCCGCCGCTAGAGATCAAGCCGATCTCCCGGACCACGCTGGCCCTCTTCGCGGGTGCATCAGGCGATCACAACCCGATGCACATCGACGTCGACGTCGCGAAGTCAGCGGGCCTCGACGACGTGTTCGCCCACGGCATGCTGTCGATGGCATATCTGGGTCGGCTGCTGACCGATTGGGTTGACCCGCAGGCGATCCGCAGCTATCGGGTGCGCTTCGCCGCCATCACGCCTCTGTACGGCAAGCCGACCGCCACCGGCAAGGT
>NZ_JAVRQA010000427.1:0-3066 GCF_032161845.1 Mycobacterium sp. | reverse complement strand
GGTCTACGTGAGTATGGACACCGTGGACCTACCCGTGCAGCCACCGATCGAGCCGATGCTGGCCAAGGCGCAGACGACCGTGCCCGACGACGCCGGGGTGTGGTCGTATGAGCCGAAGTGGGACGGTTTCCGCGCCCTGGCGTTCCGCGACGGCGATGAGGTGGTGCTGCAGTCCCGCAGCGGCAAGGAACTCGGCCGGTACTTCCCGGAACTCCTCGATGCCCTGCGCGACGAGCTGGCGCCCCGCTGCGTGCTGGACGGCGAGGTCGTCGTTCCACGTGAGATCGACGGGCGCGTCCGACTGGACTGGGAGTCCTTGAGCCAGCGCATCCATCCTGCCGAGAGTCGGGTCACGATGCTCGCCAAGCAGACGCCCGCGCACTTCATCGGATTCGATGCGCTTGCCACGGGGGATGCCTCCTTGATGACGGAGCCCTTTCGCGTGCGACGAGAAGCGCTGCTCGAGCTCGTCACCGAGAAGACGTGGTGCCACGTCACCCGCACCACCGAGGACTCGGAGCTCGGCACGCAGTGGCTGACCACCTTCGAGGGCGCCGGCCTCGACGGGGTGATCGCCAAGCGGCTCGACGGCCACTACCTGCCGGGCAAGCGCGAGATGGTCAAGGTCAAGCACAAGCGTGACGCCGACTGCGTGGCCATCGGCTACCGCATCCACAAGAGCGGCGAGGGTGTCGGATCGATCCTGCTCGGCCTGTACCGCGATGACGGTGAGCTCCAGATGATTGGTGGCGCAGCATCATTCAGTGTCAAAGACCGCATCAAGCTGCTCGCCGACCTGGAGCCGCTTCGAGATGGTGACCAGGTGAACGACGGCGATCCCAGTCGATGGAACTCCACGGCGGACAAGCGGTGGATCCCGGTCCGCCCGGAAAAGGTTGCCGAGGTGGCCTACGACCAGATGGAGGGCAACACCGCACACGGCCAACGCTTCCGGCACGCGGTCAAGTTCGTTCGATGGCGGCCCGACCGAGACCCGTCGAGCTGTACCTTCGCCCAGCTCGACGTGCCGCTGAACTACGACCTGTCCGACGTATTGGAGGGTTAGAAATGGCAAGTCCTGCAGAGGAAGTCGATGTCGACGGTGTTGCGGTCCGGTTGACCAGCCCTGACAAGGTGTACTTCCCCGAGCTCGGCGCTGGCGGCACCAAGCGCACACTCTTCGACTACTACCTCGCCGTCGCCGAGCCCATGCTCGCAGTGTTGCGCGACCGACCCACGCATTTGCAGCGCTTCCCCGACGGCATCGACGGTGAGGAGATCTACCAGAAACGCGTGCCTGCAAAGCATCCCGAATACCTCGAGACGTGCCAGGTGACGTTCCCCTCGGGTCGGACCGCCGATGCGCTGAAGGTGACGCACCCGTCGGCGATCGCGTGGGCGGCCCAGATGGGCACCATCACGTTGCACCCGTGGCAGGTGCGCTGCCCCGACACCGAACACCCCGACGAACTGCGAATCGACCTGGACCCGCAGCCGGGCACCGGGTTCAAGGATGCCTCCGAGATCGCCGTCGACGTGCTGAAGCCGTTGCTCGACGAGCTCGGCATCGTGGGTTACCCGAAGACGTCCGGCGGCCGCGGCGTGCACGTGTTCATCAGGATCAAACCGGACTGGGACTTCATCGCGGTCCGCAGGGCGGGCATCGCGCTCGCCCGCGAAGTCGAGCGGCGGGCACCGGACAGGGTGACGACGTCGTGGTGGAAGGAGGAGCGCGGGGAGCGGCTGTTCATCGACTACAACCAGAACGCGAGAGACCGCACCTTCGCCTCGGCCTATTCGGCGCGCCGCACGGCGATCGCCACGGTGTCGACACCGTTGACGTGGAAAGACCTCGCGACGGCGGACCCCGATGACTACACCATCGCCACGGTGCCGAATCTCGTTGCCACCCGCGAAGATCCGTGGGCCGACATCAACACGGTGGCCCACTCCATCGAGCCGCTACTGGAGATGGTCGCCGCCGACGAGGAACGCGGTCTCGCCGATCTGCCGTATCCCCCGAGTTACCCGAAGATGCCTGGCGAGCCGCCGCGCGTCCAGCCGAGCAAGAAGGTCGCCGCCAACTGGGCGGACGACTAGAGGTTGGTCAGTTTTCTGGCAACCACTGGGCTACTCCGCCATTCTCGGCGCACGTCCCCCGATAGGTCGGGTACTGGGTGAACGAGACGGCGCCGTCCTGGCACATGGCCACCCTCACGCCCGGCGGCGCCTGGGGTGGGGCGGGTTCCGCGTTCGGTCCGCATCGATTGATGACGGGGGGATCGGTCACGGGGCAGTCATCTGCCGCGGCCACTGCGGTGAGCGGGTTCATTCCCAACGCTGCCGTCATCAGGCCGCACGCGAGAAGGAATCGAAGCACCGTCCGATGATATCGGTCCCCGGCCGCCGACGATCAGCGCAGCGGCACGACGACGTCGTCCAGCACGTCCCCGCTGAGCCACGAATCGGGAATCCCGGAATGCGCGCGCAGGGACGTGGCAACGGAGCATGCCGCAACGGAGCTGAGTTCGACCAGACCGAGGACCATCAGCGGCCAGATCAACCCGGCGAGAAGGCTGAAGCCGACCGAGCTGAGTGGCGTCGTGGAACCGTCGGCCAATCGGCGGCTGGCCACGAAGGTGACCAGCATGGTGATCGCCCAGCCTCCCAAGTAGACCAGTGCGATGGTGAGAACCACGGCGTCCCCCCTGCCCATCCGATGTTCGTCACTGCCACTGTAACGCGCATCACACCTGGGCCGGCACGCCGCCCCTCACGGCGTGGCGTGTCGGTCGAACGGATGACGGTGGCGGCTATTTCAAGGGGTTAGCTGGCGGGCACGACTCCGCGCGGGAGGATCAGCGGCAGGTCGTTGTAGGTGACGATGCCGGGCGCGGCGGCGACCACCGCTGGGATGGCATTCAGCGGTGGCGTGGCCGTCATGATGTGGCCGAGCACCATGAACTCCTCCAGCGTCGTCGCCTCGAAGTCAGGCGGGGGCAGGAACCCAACCTTCATGGTCACCGTCGGTCTCCCGGCCACCTCGATGACCCAGCCATCCTGCTC
>NZ_JAVRQA010000426.1:0-25504 GCF_032161845.1 Mycobacterium sp. | reverse complement strand
CAAGTCCGACACCGTCGTTGGGCAGAAACGACGTCTTGAACGCCAGGTCGGGGTTCCCTAGGTTGAGCATGATCTGGGTCCGCGGCCGCGGCAAGTCACCCACCTCGGTGCGGTCCACGTGGAACTTCATCGGGCCCTCGTACACGTGACCCGAGTCGCCCTCGGCGCACGACACCGTCACCACGGCGCCGTCGGGGACGCACGTGGTGGCATCGCCGGTCCCCACCACTGCTGGGATGCCGAGTTCGCGGGCAATGATCGCTGCGTGACAGGTGCGCCCCCCGCGGTTGGTCACGATCGCTGCAGCGGTCTTCATGACCGGCTCCCAGTCGGGTGTCGTGGTGTCGGCGACGAGTACCTGGCCCGGTCTGAATTCCGCCAGCTGCGTGAGGTTTTCGATGCGCTTCACCGCACCCGAGGCGATCCGCTCGCCGACCGAGCGGCCTTCGGCGAGGATCTCGCTCCGACCTTCGAGCACATAGGTCTCGAGCGCCGTCACGCTGTGCTGGGAGGCCACCGTCTCGGGGCGTGCCTGGACGATGTAGAGCTTTTCGTCGACGCCGTCCTTGGCCCACTCCATGTCCATCGGCCTGCCGTAGTGCTGCTCGATGGTGCACGCGTAGCCGGCCAGTTCCAGAACGTCGGAATCGGTGAGGCAGAAGCGGGCGCGATCGGCCTTCGGGGTGGGGATGTTTCGCGTCGTGTTCTTGGTCTCGCCGTCGACGAGGATCATCTTCACGGCCTTGTCACCGAGGAGGCGACGCAACACCGCACGGTGGCCGGCGAGGTAGGTGGGCTTGTGGACGTAGAACTCATCGGGGTCGACGGCGCCCTGAACCACGTTCTCGCCGAGCCCGTAGGCGCCCGTCACGAAGACGGTGTCGCGAAAGCCCGACTCGGTGTCGAGTGAGAACATCACGCCGGAGGAAGCGATGTCGGAGCGCACCATCTTCATCACGCCGATCGACAGCGAAACCTTGAAGTGATCGAAGCCCTGATCGATCCGGTAATGGATCGCGCGATCGGTGAAAAGGCTTGCGAAACAACGACGACAGGTATCGAGCAGGCTCTCCTCGCCCTTGATGTTGAGATAGGAATCCTGCTGTCCTGCGAAGCTCGCCGTCGGGAGATCCTCGGCGGTCGCCGAGCTCCGGACGGCAAGGCTCACTTCATCGCCGTACTCCTGCTGCAGCGCGCGGTAGCCGTCCAGAATCGCGGAGGTCAGGTCGTTGGGGAGGCCTGCGCCGTAGACGATCTCCCGGGCTGCCTTGGCCTTTCGCGCCAGCGCGGCGACGTCGTCGGGGTCGAGATCGTCGAGTTCGGCGTGTAGGCGCCCCCAGGCACCTGCCTCGTCCAACATGTGGCGGTAGGCCGCGGCGGTGATGGCGAACCCGTGTGGGACGCGGATGCCCTTTCCGGACAGCTTCTGGAACATCTCGCCGAGGGAGGCGTTCTTTCCGCCGACGAGAGGCACGTCGTCGATGCCGAAGTCCTCGAAGAATCGGACGTACTGAGACGTACCCATGACCTGTCCTCTCGTGGTCGTGGGCGTACCAGCTGCGTACTGCTCCACAGCTGCCAACCTCCCATGACGACACGTGAGGAGACAGGGCCGAAGGTCACTCGAATGGGAGCCCAATGAGCGGAGGGACCTCGTGCCCTACTGCTCGACGGCGCGGGTGGTCAGACTTCTGGTGGTAGACGACCGATGCGGTAGTCGCACCGAAGCTCTTGAGGAGACGACATGGTGATCCGGGTTGGCGTGAACGGCTTTGGCCGGGTCGGCCGAAACTTCTTCCGCGCGGTAGAGGTACAACAGGCCGCGGGTGCCACCGACGTCGAGATCGTGGCGGTGAACGACCTCACCGACAACAGAACTCTGGCGCACTTGCTCAAGTACGACTCGGTGCTCGGACGCCTTCCGTACGACGTGTCCGTCGATGGCGACGACCTCGTGGTGGGCGCGCGGCGGATCAAGGCGTGGTCGATCACCGACGGCCCGGCGGCGCTGCCGTGGGGCGACCTCGGTGTCGACGTGGTCATCGAGTCGACCGGTCGGTTCACCGCCGCAGAGCAGGCCCGCGGTCATCTACACGGCGGCGCGAAGAAGGTTGTGGTTTCGGCGAAGTCGACGGGGGCGGACCTTACGGTCGTCATGGGTGTCAACCACCGCGACTACGACGGTTCGCAGACCGTCGTCTCGAACGCGTCCTGCACGACCAACTGCCTGGCGCCGATGGCCAAGGTGCTCGACGACGTGTTCGGCATCGAGCGCGGCTTGATGACCACCATCCACGCGTACACCCCCGACCAGAACCTGCAGGACGGTCCGCACCGGGACCTTCGCAGGGCACGTGCGGCGGCGATCAACGTAGTGCCCACGTCCACCGGCGCGGCGAAGGCGATCAGCCTGGTGCTACCGCAGCTCGAGGGTCGCCTCGACGGGTACGCGTTGCGCGTGCCGGTACCCACGGGTTCGGCTACCGACCTCACCGCCATCGTCCGGGAACCAGCCACGGCCGAGGCCGTCAACGCCGCGTTCTACGCCGCCGCAGACGGGGAGCTCAAGGGCTACCTCACGTACACAGAGGATCCCATCGTTTCGTCCGATATCGTGACCGACCCCTCGTCGTGCATCTTCGACTCCGGACTCACCAAGGTAACGGGCAATCTGGTGAAGATCGTCGGCTGGTACGACAACGAGTGGGGTTACGCCCACCGGCTCGTCGACCTGACCGATCTCGTCGCGTCTACGCTGTAGGACTTCTGAACCGTTGTCGCCGTAAGCGGTTCGCGGCACCCGTCGCCAGCTCGATCGGTTCCGGAGTGCAGTCGAACAACTGCTCGACGTCGGCACGCGTGCAGCTCGCCGTTCCCGGTGTCATCAACATGGCCGCGCCCGCGGCGATGCCAAGTCGGATCGACTTTTGGAGCGGCCAGCCGCCACCGAGCCCGACGGTGATCCCCGCAACCATCGCATCGCCTGCCCCGACACCGCTGCCCGGAGGTACCGTGACCGCCGGATAGCGCTGAGCGCCTTTGGCGGTGACGAGCAGGGCGCCCTGGGAACCCAGCGACACCAGGACGTTGCGCGCGCACCCACGCGCGATGAGTTCTCGAGCGGCCGCCACCTGTTCCGCTTCGTCGCGTAACTCGCGTCCGACGCATTCACGTAGCTCACGGACGCTGGGTTTGAGTAGGAACACCTTGCTGCCCACGAGGTGGCGCAAACCGCTGCCGGAGGTATCGAGGATCAGACGGGTGTCCAGTTCCGCGCACACGTCGGCGATGCGGTTGTAGAAATCCGGTGAGACATCGGGCGGCAGGCTGCCGCTAGCGACCACGTAGTCGGCCGACGCCGCAAGTGCGCGGAGCTGATTCAGGCACTCCTCCTGCTCAGCAGGACTGAGGGCGGGCCCGGGCAGCACGAACCGGTACTGCCGCTCCGTGCGGCACTCGTTGACGGTGAAGCTCTCTCGCGTCGCCTCGGCGATGCGGATCCGCTGCAGTGGCAGGCCTGCGGCATCGAGCATCTCGGTGACGAGGTCGCCGCTGGCGCCGCCCGCCGGAAACATCGCCACCACCGCAGCGCCGAGCGCATGCGCGACTCGAGCGACGTTGATCCCGCCGCCGCCGGGATCGTAGCGCGCTGCGTCGCAACGGATCTTGTCGGTGGGCATGACAACGTCGGTGCTGGTGGCGATGTCGAGTGCCGGATTCATCGTCACCGTGACGATCGATGTCGGGCGTGAGTTGTCGATGTCGGGCGTTGGTGGCGTCACGACGATCACCCGCTTTCGGTTCAGCTGTGACGCTAGGGACCAGATCGGCCGACGTTAATGGCCGTAAGTCCCTCGGGGGCTGCCGTTGGACCCGAGTCACACCGACAGTCCCTGCGGCCTTGGGCACACCGGTTGAGGACTTGCGGCCCTGTCGTCTCGACAGCCATGGAGCGCATAGTCGCCGCATGGACCACCTCACGACCCTGGACGCCAGTTTTCTGCAAGCCGAGGATTCCGACCCCCATGTGAGTCTGGCGGTGGGAGGCGTGTCGATCATGAGCGGACCACCTCCTGACTACGGGGATGTGGTGACGGCGTTCGCCGAACGGGCACAGGGCATTCCACGCTGCACCCAGGTGCTGCGCACGCATTCGTTCGACCTCGGCTCACCCGAATGGGTGGACGATCCCAACTTCGACATCGAACATCACCTCCATCATGTCGCGTTGCCGAAACCTGGCGATGACGCCGAGCTGTTCGCGACGATCGCCACGATCATGGAGCGACGGCTGGACCGCGAGCGTCCGCTGTGGGAATGCTGGATCATCGAAGGGCTCGCCGACGATCGGTGGGCGCTGTTGATGAAGATCCACCACTGCATCGCCGACGGCATTGCCACTACGCAGATGCTGGCCAAGCTCAGCGATGGCGGCGCAGGTGAGACGTTCGCGACTACGATCCGCGCCCAGGAATCCGGTAGCTCGGTCTTCGGCCTGCTGCGGCCAAGGCTGAATCCGCTGAACTGGATCACCGATGTCTGGCGAGCGACGCTCGCCGCCACCAGCGCCGTCGAGCACGCGGTGGTGGGTGCCGCCGAACTGGCGGCCGGTGTGCTGGCACCGCCCCCGGAGTCATCGCTGAACGGACCCATCGCGACGATGCGTCGCTACAGTGCCGCCCGGGTGGACATCGCCGTGATGAAGCAGGTGTGCCGTGACTTCGACGTAAGCCTCAACGACGTCGCGCTGGCGGCGATCACCAACAGCTACCGCGCCATGTTGATCGAACGCGGCGAGACGCCGGGCCACGATGCGTTGCGCACGCTGGTTCCCGTGTCCATGCGTTCGGTCGACGACTTGGACGTGACCGACAACAGGGTGTCGGCCATGTTGCCGTTGTTGCCGGTCGACGAACCCGACCCGGTCAGGCAGTTGGAGATCGTGCACGAACGGTTGACCCTGGCCAAGGGAAGCGGGCAACGGGAAGGCGGCAACGCCGTCTTCTCGGCTGCCAGGAGCATCCCTTTTGCGTTCTCGGCGTGGACTATTCGACTTCTGACCCGGCTTCCCCAACGATCGGTGACCGCCTTGGCCACCAACGTGCCTGGGCCCCGCGAGCAGCAGCGGCTGATGGGCCGGGACGTGCTGGAGGTGCTGCCCGTACCTCCGATCGCGCTTCACTTGCGCACCGGGATCGCGATGCTCAGCTACGCCGACCGGTTCTGCTTCGGAATCATCGCCGACTACGACAGCGCACCAGACGTCGATGCTCTCGCCAGGGGGATCGAGGACGCGGTGCGGGGCCTGTCGGTTCTCGGCGGATCACGACGAACGCCGTCGGTAACGCGGGCGGAGTGAATCTAGGCGTGGGACGAAAGTCCTACGCCTAGCCGGCAGCCCACTCCGTGGCCCGATCGAGCTCGTCGAGGCCGAACACGGCGAGCTCGCCGGGGACCATCCAGGCCAGCGCATGCAGCGTGTGAACCACCCACGGCTTGTCGGACACGATCGCAATGCGTTTGAAGGCCGAATGATGTCGGAGAAGACCACCGAAGCCCAGCCTCAGATCCTCAACCAGCCCGCCGGGCCCGAATCCCTCGTAGTCGGACGCGATGACCTCGACGATCCTGATCTCATCGGTATGGACCAGCGCCTCCATGGTCGGCTTGAACTCGCGCAGGTCGTCACCATCGAGCCGACCCGACACGCGAATCCCGGTGACTCCCTGTGGCATGCCTGGCAGTACTTCGATCATCGAATACTCCTGTCCCGTCAAGGATGCGCTCGCAAGGAGTCCGCGAGTAGGGTCTTTCGGCCCAACGCGAACCATCCCCTGGCGACCAGGCCCAAGCTAGGTGGCTGCGGTGTGCGAACGTGCATGCACGATGGCCTCGTCCAACGAGTCCATCAGGTGGTTCTCGTGGCGCAGCGAATCGAACACGCCAACGTTGGCGAGCAGATTCATGTGCTCGGGCTGAACGCCCTTGATGATCACCGTGATGCCACGGGCTTCGAGTTCGGTGGTGATCTCGGCCAGGGTGTGCGCCCCGGTGGCATCGAGCATGCCCATCTGGGACATCCGGATGATCACGACGGTGACGTGCGGGTGCTCGGAGTCGATGATCGCGGTCGAAATGCGCTCGGCCACACCAAAGAACATCGCACCATCGAGGCGCAGCAGGGCGATCTGCTCGTCGCCCGGCCGGCGCGGTCCCGGCAGTTCCTCGCGGACCACACTGCTCCGGCGCGCCACCCCGCGCAGCGCGAACAGGGCCGCGACGACGATGCCGATCTCGACGGCCTCGATGAGGTCGAAACAAATGGTGACGGTGGCGGTCACGATGAATGTCAGAGCGTCCGAGCGTGTCGAACGCATGATCTGTCGCACCGTCGAAGCGGAGATCATCCGGAACGAGGTCACCATCAACACACCTGCCAACGCCGACAACGGGATCGCCGACACCGGTCCGGTCGCCAGGTACACCACTGCCAGCAGCACTAGCGAATGCACGATCGCCGAAATCCGGGTCCGGGCGCCGGCGCGCACGTTCACCGCGGTGCGCGCGATCGCACCGGTGGCCGGCATGCCTCCGAACATGCCGGATGCGACCGACGCGAGACCTTGGCCGACCAGTTCGCGGTCGGGGTCGTACGGACCGGTCGGGGACATCGTTGCCGCTACCCGGGCCGAGAGTAGAGATTCGATGGCGGAGAGCGCCGCAATCGCGATGGCGGCGCCCACCAGAGCGCGCAGGGCGGCGAGGTTGGCCGTGGGTAGCACGGGCCCTGGCAAATGTGAGGGCAGTTCGCCGATCGTCGCCACGGTGATGCCAAATGCCATGACCAGCAGAGTCGCGGCGACTACCGCGAGCAGCGATGCCGGGATCGCGCGGTGGAGCCGCGGCAGACCGATCATCGCGACGGCGACGAAGGCAACCACGCCAACGGTTCTCGCGGACGACGACCACTCGCCGCTCTCGACGACGTGAGCGACCACGCCATAGGCCGCGGGCAGGGTTCGCTGCCCGGCCGGGGCGGGCGCACCGAATGCCGCGGGGACCTGCTGCAGGAAGATGATCGCCGCAATACCCAACGTAAATCCCTCGATCACCGGCCACGGTATGAACGTCACCGCACGGCCAAGCCCAGTGATGCCCGACACGATCACGATGATCCCGGCCAGCACGGTGACCACCGCGATACTGCCCAGCCCGTGTTGCGCGACGATGGGGGCGAGTACGACCGCCATCGCCCCGGTAGGCCCCGAAACCTGAACGTGCGAGCCGCCGAACACGGCGGCCACCAACCCGGCGACGATGGCGGTTACCAGCCCGGCCGCCGCGCCCACTCCCGAGCTGATGCCGAACGCCAATGCGAGGGGCAGGGCGATCACGCCGACGGTGACCCCGGCCAGGATGTCGCGACGCCACGACCGCCCGAGCTCGGAGTAGTCGCCTCGGCGCGGAAGCAGGCGACCGATTCCGGTCACTACCGCGCTGATCATCCGGCGGGGCCCAGCGGCGGCAGCGTCTTCAACGCCGCCAGCTGATCCTTATGGGCGACAAGGGTATCGGCGAGAAAGGTACGGGCGATCACTAGCAGCTCGGAGATCTTCGGATGAGACAGCTCGTAGAACACCGCATTGCCGACGCGTCGGCCACTGACCACGTGGTGGCGCTTGAGCACGGCGAGGTGCTGCGACAGCAGAGTCGGTTCGATCTCCGTGGCGGCCAAGATCTCACTGACCGACGTGGGGCGGGTGCTCGCGGACAGGATCTCCAACACCCGGATTCGGGCGGGATGGGCCAGTGCCTTGAACAGATTCGCCTTGATCTCGTACAGCGGTGACGAGGTACTGCTAGGAGACCGGTTGGGCATTGGGTACCACCGCCACGGATTGATGGATTGAACGATATCTCAAGCGACGGTATCTCGATCGCTGTCCGGCGTGCAAGTTGGCGTCGGAAGTCGCACCCGCGTACCTGCTCCGCCTTCGACGATTTCGGTGATCTGGGCGAGGGACCCGATGACGGCTTCGTTCCCGGTGTTGCGCGCAAAGTCGCATGCGGCCTGAACTTTCGGGCCCATCGAACCTGCGGGTAGATCCAGGCCGGCAAGTTCGGCGGGAGTGACCCGGCCAAGCTTCGTCTGCTCCGGTTTTCCCCAGTCGGTGTAGACGCCGTCGACGTCGGTGGCGATGACCAACAGGTCGGCCTCGAGCTGTTGGGCCAGCAGCGCCGAGGCAAGATCCTTGTCGATGACGGCCTCGACGCCGTGGAGCTTGCCGCCGTCGTCGTACATCGTCGGGATGCCGCCACCGCCGGCGCAGATCACGATGGTGCCGTGCTCGACGAGGTTCCGTATCGCCCCGATCTCGAAGATCCGCTTGGGTTTCGGGCTCGCGACGACGCGGCGGAACTTGTCTCCGTCGGGCGCGATCGTCCAGCCGCCTTCTGCCTCCAACCGCTCAGCGGTCTCGCGTTCGTAGACCGGCCCGATCGGCTTGGTGGGGTTGCCGAATGCCGGGTCGTCGGGGTCCACCTCGATCATCGTCAATATGGTGGCCAGTGACTGTTCGGCGGGTAGCAGATTGCCGAGCTCCTGCTCGATGACGTAGCCGATCATTGCCTCGGTCTGGGCACCCAGCACGTCGAGGGGATATGGCGCCACGTCATGGTATGCCGCTGCCTGCAGCGCGAGCAACCCCACCTGCGGGCCGTTGCCGTGGGCGACGACGATCTCGTTACCGTGGGCGATCGCGGCGATGCACTCGGCAGCCACCCGAACGTTGGCCCGCTGGTTCTCGGCCGTCATGGGCTGACCCCGCCGCAGAATGGCGTTGCCGCCCAACGCAATCACGATCCGCACGGAGGTCAGCCCAACGCGGCCACTAGGACCGCCTTGATGGTGTGCATCCGATTCTCGGCCTGTTCGAAGGCGATGTTCGCCGGGCTCTCGAAGACGTCCTCGGTGACCTCGACCCCGTTGGCCAGGTGCGGGTATCGTGCGGCGATCTGCGCGCCGACCTCGGTCTCGGAGTTGTGATACGCAGGCAGGCAGTGCATGAACTTCACCCGCGGGTTGCCTACCGCGGCCAGGAGTTCGGAGTTGACCTGGAAGGGGAGCATGAGATTGACCCGGTCAGTCCATGTTTCCATGGGCTCTCCCATCGACACCCATACGTCGGTGTAGACGAAGTCCACGCCACTCACGGCCTTCACCGGATCGTCGGTGACGGTGATCCGGGCCCCCGACGCCGCGGCGAAGTCGTGACACATCGCGAGATGGTCTTCGGCGGGCCAAAGCTCCTGTGGGGCACCGATCCGCACGTCCATGCCGAGTTTGGCGGCGACGAGCAGCAGTGAGTTGGCCACGTTGTTGCGGCCGTCGCCGACGAAGGCGAAGGAGATGTCGGTCAGCGGTTTGGCGCAGTGCTCGGTCATCGTCAGTACGTCGGCGAGCATCTGCGTGGGGTGGAACTCGTCGGTGAGTCCGTTGAACACCGGCACCCCGGCATACTCCGCGAGTTCCTCGACGATCTCCTGACCGGCGCCGCGGTACTCGATCGCGTCGTACATCCGGCCGAGCACCCGGGCGGTGTCCTTCATCGACTCCTTGTGCCCGATCTGTGAGGACGCGGGGTCGATGAAGGTGACGTGGGCCCCCTCGTCGTACGCCGCGACCTCGAACGCGCAGCGCGTCCGCGTGGAACTCTTCTCGAAGATCAGCGCGATGTTCTTGCCCACCAGCCGCGGCTGAGCGACACCGGAGTACTTCGCGTGCTTGAGATCTCGGGACAGTTGAAGCAGGTAGTGCAGGTCTCTGTCGGTGTGATGGACGAGGCTGAGCAGGCTGCGGTTGCGGTTGTTGAACGCCATGGCCAAGTTTCCTTCGGGATCGGGGATCGGTATCAGGTGTACAGCGGGTCCCGCTGGATCGGGCACGTCATGCAGCGGCCGCCACCACGACCACGGCCCAGCTCGCTGGCGTCGATGGTGACCACCTCCACGCCCGCCTTGCGCAACGCCGTGTTGGTCAGGGTGTTGCGGTCGTAGCCGATGACGACACCCGGCTCGAGGGCGACGACGTTGTTGCCGTCGTCCCACTGCTCGCGCTGGATGCCGTAGACGTCCCCGGCGGTGGTGACGACCCGGAATTTCACCCCGACCGCATCGCCGATCGTCTCGATCAGGCCCTTCGGTTCGCGGCGAACGTCCAAGCCGGATGGCGAGGAGTCATCGGGCCGCAGGCTGATCGGCACGATCCCGTCGACGACAGGGGCGTACGCCGTCACCAGATCCCGGTCACAGAAGGTGAATACCGTATCCAGGTGCATGGCGGAACGAGTCTTCGGGAGCCTGGCGATGATCACCCGTTCGGCTGCGCCCGCGGCGAACAGGTTGCGTGCCACCTGCGTGATCGCCTGGTGAGATGACCGTTCGCCCATGCCGATCACGACCAGTCCCTTGCCGATCGGCATCACGTCGCCGCCCTCGAGGGTCGCCAGCCCGTGGTCGGCGGGAAGTCCGTCTACGTCGCCCAGCCACACGTCGTACTTCTCGTCGGCGAAGGCGGGGTGGAACTTGTAGACGGCGGTGGTGAGCAGCGTCTCCTGGCGTCGCGCCGGCCAATACATCGGGTTCAGCGTGACGCCTCCGAAGATCCATGCGGAGTTGTCCCGCATGAACTGCGTGTTGGGCAGCGGCCGGATGACGAACCCGGCCGGGTCCAGCGAGTTGAACAGCGACAGGAAGCTGCTGTCCACCTCGTCGACCACGTCCTGGTAGGCGACGCCGCCGATGAGGAACTCCGCCAACCGATCCGGCGATTGCTCGATGAGCCAGGCCCGTATCTCGTGGGTCAGCCCCGGTCCGACCAGATCGTCGGTCACCTCGTGATCCAACAGCCAGTCCCTGGCGTCGGGTTTCGCGACGACGTCGGCGAGCAGATCCTGAAGCTCGAGAACTTCGACGCCGCGGTCGACCATCTTGGCGACGAAGTCGAAGTGGTCGCGGCGGGCCTGCTGCAGCCAGATGACGTCGTCGAAGAGCAGTTCGTGACAATTGTCCGGGGTGAGGCGTTGATGGGCCAGACCCGGCGCGCAGACCAGAACCCGCCGCAGCCGGCCGGCCTCGGACCAGACGCCGAGCCTGGATTCGGTGGTGCTCACAGCACGGCCAGGTTGCCGGTGGACATCATCACGACGGCCAGGGCCGAGGTCAGCGCCACGACGGCGAACACGACGAATTCGGGTTTGGTGAACGCAGGCAGACGGCTTTCCCTACGCGCCCACAGGTAGAGCGCGGTGCCTACGAGGTAGAACATCGCCGCTACCAACAGGTACTGCCAACCTCCCGCGTAGACCAGCCACACCGCATAGCCCAGAGCGACGACGCCGATGAGGAGATCACGGGCGCGGCCATGGCCCGCTTCGTACGTCTCGCCGCGGACCGCCAACAACACCTGGTACGCCGCAGACCACAAGTAGGGCAACAGGATCAGCGACGTCGCCAGATAGACCAGGTTGGTGTAGGTGCTCGCGTTGGCGAGCGTCCACAGCAGCAGGGCTTGGACGCACAGGTTGGTCAGCCACAGCGCGTTGGCCGGTGCGCCGTGGGCGTTTTCGCGTGCCAACGCCTTGGGCATCACGTGTTCCAGCGCGGGCAGGCGAAGGATCTCGACGCACAGCATCACCCAGGCAATCAGGGCACCGAGCAGCGAGATGACCAGTCCCATCGAGATGAACGCGGCGCCCCAGCTGCCAACTTCGTTCTCTAACACTCCTGCCATCGACGGATCGGGCATTCCGGCGAGTTTCGCCTGAGCCATCAGGCCATAGGACAGCAGGTTGACCATGAGCAGCAGCGCCAGCACTCCGACGAAGCCGAGCACCGTGGCCCGGCCGACGTCCCTGCGCTTGGCGGCGCGTTGGGAGTAGACGGACGCGCCCTCGATGCCGATGAACACCCACACGGTGACCAGCATCATGTTCTTGACTTGCGTCATCGTGTCCCCGAGCGGGGCTCCGTCGATCTGCGTTGCCTTGCCCCAGAAATCAGCTGAGAACAGTCCGGCCTTGAAACCTACTGCGGCGATCGCGACGAACACCAGGATCGGGACCACCTTCGCGACGGTCACCACGACGTTGACCAAGGCCGCGGTCTGCACACCGCGAAGGGTCATGGCGTGCACGATCCACAGCACGACCGATGCGCCGATGATCGCGGGAACGGTTGCGCCGCCCTCGAATCCGGGGAAGAAGTAGCCCAGCGTCGAGAACAGCAGGACGAGATAGGCGACGTTGCCGACCCAGGCCGACACCCAGTAGCCGAATGCCGACGTGAACCCGATGTAGTTTCCGAAACCGGCGCGGGCATAACCGTAGACACCGCCGTCGACGTCGGGTTTGCGGCTGGCCAGGGTCTGAAAGACGAACGCCAGGGTCAGCATGCCGACACCGGTGATGGCCCAGCCGATGAGCAGGGGCCCTGGAGCGGCACTCGCGGCCATCTGCGAGGGCAGTGCGAAGATGCCGCTGCCGATCATCGACCCGACGACGATGGCAGTCAGGGCGGCCATGCTCAGTCCGGTCCTGGCCCGTGTCGGCCGGGTGTCCGGCGGCGGGGAAACAAGTGTGTCGGACATCGTCGTCCTTCCAGAGGTGTGGCGCAGCGAGGTCGCCCCGCACAGCTGACGCTAACGACCCCGCACCGCCCCGCTGAGGAGGCTTTGGTCCTCAATCGTGACCGCGTAAGTCCCCACCGCGCTGACGGTTCACCTGTGCTCAACGAGAGGACGTTCGACCCTTCCGAACTCACCGCCGGTGATGGAGAGTGCTGAGCCCATCCCGGGGTCGCAACCTCGAAAGGCGTCGGTGGGTTTCGTCGCCGACTTTGGGACGTCCAAGGGTCCAATTCATCTCGACCGGGGGCCAATGGCCCTGGCCGGCTATGGCGATGTCGTCCAGAGTCGAGGCTGAAGCCGGGGCAGAAGCACGGCAAGAATTGAATCGATGGGAGCTCGAGAATGTTGTCGGCACACTCCAAAGAGGTCATCGCGGCCACCCTTCCGGCCGTCGGCGCGGCGATCGACGAGATCACCTCGCTGTTCTACCGGAAGTTGTTCGCGGCGCACCCCGAACTCGAGCGCGACCTGTTCAACCGCGGCAATCAGAAGCAGGGTGAACAGCAGAAGGCCCTCGCCGGCGCCGTCGCTGGATTCGCGATTCTGCAGCTGGATCCCGATCCCGAGCGCGGACGGCAGCTCTTGGGACGGATCGCGCACAAGCATGCCTCGCTGGGAGTGACTGCGGATCAATACGAGATCGTGCACACGCACCTGTTCGAAGCAATCGTCGATGTGCTCGGTGATGCGGTGACTCCCGACGTCGCGGCCGCGTGGGATGAGCTCTACTGGCTGATGGCAGAGACGTTGATCGCGCTGGAGAAGGAGCTGTATACCGACGTGGGTGTCACGGCCGGGGACGTGTGGCGCCGCGTCGTCGTCCGCGAGCGTCGCAACGAGACGGCTGACTCGGTCTCGTTCACCGTGACTTCGGCTGACGGTACCCGCCTTCCCGGATTCGTTCCTGGCCAGTATGTTTCGGTGGGTGTTCACCTTGCGGACGGTGCTCGACAGATTCGCCAGTACAGCCTGTGCTCCGCAACATCGGCGGGGGACTGGAAGGTCACCGTCAAGCGGATCGACGCCCAGCTTGCCTCGGACGGCTCGGTCGTGCCTACAGGCGAGGTGTCGAACTTTCTCTACGAGAACGTGTTCGAGGGCGACGTGCTCGACGTCACGACACCGTTCGGTGACGTCGTGCTGCCCGACGACGATGCCCCGTTGTTGCTGATCTCCGCAGGGATCGGCTGCACACCCGTCATGGGCATGCTGAGCCATCTCGTCGCGACCGGCGACCAGCGACGAATCGCGGTGCTGCACGCGGACCGTTCTGCTAGCGCCCACGCTCATCGCGAACACCTCAATGAGTTGGTCGCGGCACTGCCGAATGCCGTGATGCACCGCTGGTATGAAGACATGGGCGTTCGGCAATCGACCGCCGAAATCCGTTCCGGACGGGTCGATCTCGACGACATCGACATCGCCGCGGACACTCAGGTGTACCTGTGCGGTCCGCTACCGTTCATGCACGGCATCCGTGCGGCTTTGCTCGCGAAGGGCGTGCCAGGGGCCCGCATCCACTACGAGATCTTCGGTCCCGACACCTGGGCGCCAGTGGCTGCGTGAGCATGCCGTTCGCCGCCAGCGCCAGACCAGCGCGTCACGATGCCCGGGTGAGCCAGATGCGCCGCTACTCGGGATCGTTGTAAAGGACCGCGGCGCCGTCGAAGCGACCCGCCTTCAGGTCCGCGAGTGCTTGCTGTCCTTGAGCAAGCGGGTACCGGTGAGTGGTCACTCGTAGGTGGTGGTCGGCAGCGAAGCGGAGGAAGGCTTCGCCGTCTGCACGGGTGTTGGCGGTGACGCTACGGATCTCCCTCTCGTAGAACAATTCTCGTTCATAACTCAGAACCGGAACGTCGCTGAGGTGAATGCCGGCGATGGACAGAATGCCGCCACGATCCAGAGCGCGCATGGCGACGGGCACCAGGTCGCCTACCGGCGCGAACAAGATTGCGGCATCCAGTGATGTCGGCGGCGCGCCATACGCGTCGGTCGCCGACGCTGCACCGAGCTCGAGGGCCAGTCGTTGGGCCTGGGCGTCACGGGTCATCACGTGTACGGTCGCGCCTTGCGCGATTGCGACTTGTGCGGTCAGATGCGCGCTTCCGCCGAAGCCGTAGATGCCGAGGCGTCCGCCTCGGGGTAGCTCCGCACGTTGCAGCGCCCGGTAGCCGATGATGCCTGCACACAACAGTGGAGCCAGCTCGGCATCGTCGTATCCCAAAGGCAAGCCGTAGGCGAATGCAGAGGGGGCCGTCGCGTATTCGGCATATCCGCCATTGTCATCCCAGCCGGTGAACAGCGAGTTCGGGCAGAGATTCTCTGCGCCTCGCCGACAGAAGCGGCACTTCCCGCAAGTCTCGCGAAGCCACGGCACACCCACCCGGTCGCCGACCGAATGGGTCGACACGTCCGATCCGACTTCGACGACGGTTCCGACGATCTCGTGGCCAGGGGTGACCTGGGGGCGGTGTACCTCCAGATCGCCCTCGCACACGTGCAGATCGGTTCGGCACACCCCGCACGCGCTTACCCGAATGAGCAACTCGCTCGCTCCGGGTTGCGGGACCGGTTTTCGCACGTAGCTCAACGGATGGGAGTCGATGGGTCCCGGCTCGCGAACCACCCATGCGTTCATCGTGTTTGGCACCATGGCTGTCCTCCGGCTACATCGTTGCACGTTGGGACGGCCGACCGCCCTTCACCTCTGAGAGAGCAAAGGTGACCGAGATGGTAAATGCGGACACGCTTCTGCTCCAGGGATATTCGGAGGTCGCGCCGCCGCGTCCTCTCCGTCGCTTCGCCACGCGCGCACCATCACGTCGGGAGTGATGACTGGCGTAAATCAAGGCTAGGAGCCGCCTCCCGGCGGGGCCGCAGACGATTGGCCTCGTCGCCGGTGCCGAAGGTCAATCAGGGTTTGACGACGATGTGGTTGTAGACCTCACTCACGTGAGGCGACGACCACGCGGCGAGGTCTGCTTGTCGCCGCTCGGCCCATGACGGCACCGTGCCCGAGAGGGTGACCTTGTCACCGGCCGCCGTGACCTTGATGGTGTCTTCCTCAAGCTGCGCGTTGCGGATGATCGCTCTCTCGATGCCGTCGGCAGTGTCCAACGCAGGCACTCGAGCGGTCAAAGTGATTCGATTGTCCACCGAGGAGATCCCTCTCAGGAAATGAACCGAACGCGTGGCCGCCCTCCGTTGGAAGTCCCACTCCACGCAACCCGTGAGGGTCACGGCATGGCCGTCGATCTCGGCTTTGACGCCATCGGGGACGTTGGTGGCGGACCTCAGCGCGTGATTAACCTCCTGGCCGATGTCGTCCTGGCTGGCCGAGGAGGCAGAGTCGGAATGCACGGTCACGCCATTGACGACGGCCGTCACGTCGCGGACGCGCAGTGCGGCGTTGTTGGCCGCGGAACGTTCGGCATAGGTGTCGACCTCGCCTGACAGTGAGACGACACCGCCGGTGACCGCCACTCCGATACCAGCTGGATCGACCTCGGGTGTCCATTCGAGTTCGCCTTCGACCGCTGCTTGGATCTGCCGGTCGGTGCGGGTGGTTGATGCGACACTCATCGTTCTACTCCTTGCCTCGATTGCCCGGAATGACGAAGGGCGCAGTCCGTTTGAGTGTCGTCGGCATCCCCGGCCGCAGTGCGTGATCGGGTACGTCATGGGCGCGCCTGCGGATTCCCCGCAGCATGCCACGCGTCATCAACGCGTTGACGGGACTGGCAATCTCGGTGAGGAACACCTCGCCGGGATGGCGCAGCCCGACGCGCGTACGGACGAGGAGTCGGCACCGGTCGTCCAAGGCGCGAGTCAGGTGAAAGGACCACACCGTGTCCCAAGGCACTCCCGGCGGCACTCCTCGCAGCACGATCGCGCGCTCGTCGATGACTTCGGCCACCGCCAGCGTCACACCTTCGCGAAATCCCAACCATCCTCTAGGGGCCAGACGCATGACGTCGCCAGCGGCGAGGTGCTGCCATTCCGGATGAATCCGGTCGGCGTTCCGATGGCGTAGTCCGACCGAATTCTCCAGCAGCTCATAGCCGTACAGTCCGCCGCGGTCTTGACCCATCTGCACCAGCCATGGCCACACCGCGGTCGCGGAGCGCTCGATCCACACCGCTTCGGTGGTCTGAAGTACCGGTTGGCCCATCAGCTCGTCGCCGGGAAGGCGTGCCCGGGACTCTTCCTTGGTCGTGCCCCAATTGCGGAAGTACTTGCGGGAACCGTAAAGGAGGAGCGCCAATCCGGTGGCACACGTCGCCTGGAGAGCTCCGTGACGGTCACTCGCCAGGTCGGTCCAGCGCGCTCGCGCAGTCAACGCGACACCTCGGCGACCAACGGCTTCCACACGAGCACGTCGTGCAGCGGTCGCCGCGGCGTAGGCGGCGGGAAGTCGTCGAGTGCGGGTGCCACACCGACACGGATCAGCACCTGGGGCAAAGGGTGTCCCGTCAGATTGCCGACGATGTCGCTGCTGGCCCCGAGCTCGGTCATGTGGGTCAGGGGGCAGGTCGCCATTCCGGCCATCGTGGCTTCGAGGAGTGCCACCGACAGCGCTTCTCCGCACGTCAGTATGTCCCGGCGGGTATCACCGAGCGCTGACAAAACCAGAACCTTCGACCTGTCCTCCGTTACCTGCGAACGTCGTTCGCGATGGTGGGTCACCGGAAAATTGCGGCCGATGTCGACGCGGTCGCTCTCGGCCGCCGTCACGAGGGAGCTGTCCGGGATGCCGTCCTGCGTCTCGAATGGCCCTGTCCACCATGCTAGTTCGGCGTGATACGGCGAGTCATACAGACGCAACGCGTCGGTCAGCTGAGATGCCGCTGCAAGTTGGGGGCGGGCATCATCGGACAGTACGTCCAGTACGGCAAGCTCGTCATCGACTGCTCGGCGCAACAGTGGCTCGAAGTGGTGCCAGTCGGCAGGAGCTGCGAAGGGGAGGCGGTCGGTGCGCCGATTGAGGATTGCGTCGGCCCGACGGCGGTGTCCGTCGGTGACGAACGCCATTGCGACGAAGTCGATCGACGCCAGATGTGTGTGGTCATTCGGGTTCGGGAAGTAGTCGACGTTGGCCACCCAGCCCGCCGCCGCCATCGCCACCCTGAGATGGTCGAGTACCGCCCCGCAGCTGATGAGTGCCTGACGGCCCGAGGAATCAGTGTCGACGAGACGATCACGATCCAGGTGCAGCTGCAGAACTCCCGCGCCCTCACCGACGAATCGCCACGGTTGGCTGTTGTGGAATGACGGCGCGCGGCTGGCAAGGTGCACCGCGTCGGCGATGACACCGTTCGACACCACTGTCTTCGGCATGATGATTCCTTCCTGTGTCTAAGGCGAACTATGGTGCCCGTGCGCAGCGGCCGCCAGAGTCCTTTGGCACCAGCGACTGACGACCTCTGGCGCGTGAACGGAGCCTCAGGACCGCTACCGCCGGACCGTTGGAGGCGCGACGATCGCTCCATGGACTTCAGGACTGGCCGCGACAGCTTGCGGAGCCGGCGCCGGCGTCCTCAGGCCTCCCGAGATCCACCAAACTCATACGGGCATGGTTGTTCTTGGTTGCGACCTGGCCGAAGGCACTGAACGGCCGACCGTTCAGCGAACGGCCAGACCGAGTGCCGCGATGGTCGTGGTCAGCTCGACGCACGCGCCGAGGACGTCGCCCGTGATGCCGCCAAACCGTCGGACGCAGTGCGCCACCAGTGCCGCGGTGATCGAGAGCGCCACGATGACGGCGATGGGTCCCTGCCACGGACGGCTGGTGGCCATGGTCGCGACGGCCACCAGGGCGACGACCCATGCGGCGGCCACCCACCACCGCTGGGTGCCCGCGACCAACGACGCCAGGGTGCTACCGGGCGCCGCGGGGACCGACCGGCGGCAGGCCAACACCACCGCCACCCGACCTGCCGTCACCGCAACCACGATCGCGACCGGGTCGAGCATCGTGAACGTCAGTCCCTGCACCACGATGGTCACGGCGATCGCGGCGACGCCAAAGGGGCCAGCGGGCCCGTCGCGCATCACGGCCAGCGCCCGTTCCGGTGGTCCGTAGCAGCCGAGTCCGTCCACCGTGTCGGCGAAGCCGTCGACGTGCAGGCCGCGGGTCGCCAGCAGCAGAACCGCCACGACGGCCATCCCCGTCAGCGGATTGCCGTGGCCGAATGCCTGCGCAGCGACCCATGCTGCTGCGGCTGCGACCCCGCCGAGCACTAGACCGACCACGGGAAGCGCGGTAAGGGCGCCGCCGCCGAAGGGACGACGGGTGCGCACGGGCAGCACGGTGGCAAAGGCGAAAGCCGATGCGAGAGAGCCGATCACGGCGTGTGGTCGGACACGTTCGCCTTGACCGTCAGCGGCTGCCCGGCGATCACCAGCACCACGCGGTCGCACACCGCCGCGAGGCGTTGGTTGAGCGCGCCCAACGCGTCGGCGAACCGGCGACCGGACTCGGTCGCAGGGACGACCGTCAGCCCGACTTCCGGACTGACCAACGCCAGCGGTCCGCGGAATGCGCCGACCGCGTCGACGAGGTCGGCGACGTCCACTTCCAAGTCGCTCGTCACCGGGCCGCCGGTCCACGCACCGCGGCGGTCCATGGCGGCGACGAGCCAGCCGCCCATGTCGTCCACGAGAGTCGCGGTGTCGTGATCTGAACGCAATTGAGCTGCCACATCGGTGCTTTCGACCGTCGACCACTGGTCGGGTCGGCGTTGCCGGTGGATCGCGACCCGGCTCGCCCACTCGGGTTCATCGGAGGTGGCGCCGGTTGCCACGTACCGGACGAGTCCATTGGGGCCGGCTGCCTGGGCGATCGCCGTTTCCGCCCATTGCGACTTGCCGGATCGGATGCCGCCGAGCGCGACGACGCGCAACTGGGTTCAGCCGATCTTGGTGCCGCGCTCGACCTGTGGGCGGGGTGCCCGCATGCGACGCAGCTGAGATGCGCGGCTGGCGGCGTAGAAGCCCAACTTCCAGCCGCTCTCGGTGTTGTCGGGGAACTTGGCGTCGACGGCCTTGTTGACGCGCCGGGCGACCAAGAATCCATCGGTCACCATGACCACGACCAGTCCGAGCATGACGAACTGCACGTAGTACTGAATCTGGACCGACGGGAGCGACAGCATCACGAAGACCAGGGCGAGCGCGGCAGGCATGAACAGCCCGAGCAGGTTGCGGCGCGCGTCGACGACGTCGCGGGCGAAACGGCGCAGAGGACCCTTGTCGCGAGGCAGTAGATAGGAGTCGTCGCCCGCCATCATCTTCTCGCGGCGATCGGCCAACTCGGCACGGCGCGTGACCTTGTCGGCCTTGCGCTCTTCCTTGGTCAATGTCTGCTTGGCGGCCTTCTTGCGCTTGCGTGCCTCGGCCGCCGTCATCGGCGCCTTGGCCACCGGGCCACGGCTGCGGGTCTGATTGCGCTTGGGCGTTGGCCGACCCTTCGGGGCGGTGACGCGGGCGCGGGCCTCCTGGTCGTCGTCGGACAACCCGTCGACGGAGGAGCCGTCGCTCTCCTCGGGTGGGGGAGTGTCCTTCTTACGACCTAGCAGATTCACGTCTCCCAGGTTACTTCCGTTGCCGTCTCGCCCAACATGCACCTCCGACATGCAACCCGGCCAAAGCCCACTTACCCTCCACCAATGACGGTCCACGGGCTACGCGTGCTGATCGCTCCCGACTGTTACGGCGATAGCCTCACCGCGGTGCAGGCGGCAGAGGCCATCGCCACCGGCTGGCGGCGCAGCAGACCTGAGGACCAGCTGATACTCGCGCCGCAGTCCGATGGCGGCCCAGGGTTCGTCGACGTGCTGGCGAGTCGGTTCGGTGGTCGCCGCTCGGCGGTGGTCAGCGGCCCGTTGACCGACGACGTCACCGCCGACTGGGTCTTGGACGCGGCGTCGGGGACCGCCTACGTCGAATGCGCGCAGGCGTGCGGATTGGCCCTGCTCGGCGGTCCACCCACCGTGCACACCGCCGTCGAGGCGCACAGCAGGGGAGTCGGCCAACTCATCGATGCCGCGCTGGCGGCCGGTGCCGTACGCCTGGTCGTCGGGCTGGGCGGTAGCGCCTGCACCGACGGCGGCCGCGGCATGGTCGAGGCGCTTGGCGGGCTCGAAGCCGCCGTCGCGCGGATGGACGGTGTCGATCTGATCGCTGCCACCGACGTCGAGCATCCTCTGCTCGGCTCGCGGGGCGCGGCACACGTGTTCGGGCCTCAGAAGGGCGCCGACCCCGCCACCGTCGAGATGCTCGAAAGCCGATTGACCGAGTGGGCCGCCGATCTCGAGGCGGCCGCGGGCCGCGACGTCCGCAGCGAGCCCGGCGCAGGGGCCGCCGGCGGCCTCGGTGCGGCGCTGATGGCGCTGGGTGGCCGCCGCGAATCGGGTGCCGCCGTCATTGCCGAGCACACGGGCCTGGCAGATGACGTCGCGGCGGCCGATCTGATCATCACCGGCGAGGGCCGATTCGACGACCAGTCGCTGCACGGCAAGGTGGTCAGCGCCCTGGCCGCGGGAGCCCGCGACACCCCGGTCCTGGTACTTGCGGGCCAGGTCACGCTCGGCGAGAGCGCCCTTGACTCGGCGGGCATCGCCGCTGCCCACTCGATTGCGGACTACGCAGGCTCGGTCCACATCGCGATCGAGGACGCCGAGCGGCAGCTCACGGGACTCGCGGAGCAGACGTCCGCGCGCTGGGCAACCGACAAGAGTCGGGAATAGTGGCCCGGCAAGGTACCGTTGACGTATCCGACGCATGACAATGCACAGGGAGAAGGAATGACTATTCAGGACGAGTCGACCACGACTACCACCGCCGCTCATGGCGCCATCCTCACCGACGCTGCCTCAGCCAAGGCAAAGTCGCTGCTGGATCAGGAGGGCCGCGACGACCTGAAGCTACGCATCGCCGTCCAGCCCGGCGGCTGTGCAGGTCTGCGCTACGAGCTCGCGTTCGACGATCGGTCGCTCGATGGTGACCTGAACGTGGATTTCAGCGGTGTCACGCTGACCGTCGACCGGATGAGCGCCCCGTACCTCCAAGGCGCCACGATCGACTTCGTAGACAGCATCGAGAAGACCGGCTTCACGATCGACAACCCGAACGCCGGCGGCTCCTGCGCCTGCGGCGACTCGTTCAACTGAGTCGTCTTCGCCGCTGAATACCGGCTAGAACTGGCCGGTATTCCGCGGCAGATACGAGCAGACCAGGATTTTCTGGTCCTGGATGAGCAGCTGGGCGATGCCTTGGCGCTCGACCTCACCCTGATTGCGTCCCGCTGGCGTGGCTCGCATCGTGAAGAGCACCTGCGACTGAACCGGTGACCATGTCACGATCTTGTCTATGGTCGAAACCCTGGCATTGCCGTATTGCCTGCGGAATGCGTCGCTGGTGAGATTTGCGAGCGTCATGTCCGACCGCCGGTCGGTGACCGCGTCGAAGAATCCGCACGAATTGTTGCGCGCCACGGTTTCGTCGTCGCCGTTGGCCAGCGCGTCCAGATACCCCTGAATGGCGGTCGTTGCCGAGGCATTGGTCACTGCGGCGGACCCGTCCCCGCCGCCGCGGGCAGCCAGCACGATCACTGTCACGACGGCGGCAACAAGTCCGATGACCAGCAATCCGACACCGATGACCAGGAAACGCCTCCGACGGGGGGGCCTCGGATAGTCCACCGGCGGCGGCAATGTGCCCGGATATGCCGACGGCACCTGCCCCGGATGGGGAAACGGGCCTGGCGGCCGCATTCCGGCGTTCGGAAACGGCTGCTGTGGCAGTGATTCCGGGTGCGGGGACTCGGGGTATGGAATTGGGCCAGCCATGACGTTGTTAGGCTAGCGCACCGACCCGCGAGCTAGTCTTAGCTAGACGGTTTAACCAAATGAAGGGGAACAATTCGTGACCATTGTGGTGACCGGATCCATTGCGACCGACCATCTGATGAAGTTCCCCGGCAAGTTCTCCGAACAGTTGCTGGCCGACCACCTGCAGAAGGTGTCGCTGAGCTTCCTCGTGGACGATCTCGTCATCCACCGCGGCGGCGTCGCGGGGAACATGGCGTTTGCCATCGGCGTGCTCGGCGGGGACGTCGCACTCGTCGGCGCGGCGGGCAAGGACTTCGAGGAGTACCGAAGCTGGCTCGGTGACCACGGCGTCGACTGTGAGAGTGTCCTGATCTCCGAGTCCGCCTATACCGCGCGGTTCGTCTGCACCACCGACGAAGACATGGCGCAGATCGCGTCGTTCTACCCGGGTGCCATGTCGGAGTCCCGCAACATCAAGCTCGCCGACGTCGTATCGCGCACGGACGCAATCGATTTGGTCATCGTCGGCGCCAACGATCCCGATGCGATGTTCCTGCACACCGAGGAGTGTCGCGCGCTCGGGCTCGCCTTCGCGGCGGATCCGTCCCAGCAGCTGGCGCGGCTGTCGGGGGAGGAGATCCGCAAGCTCATCGACGGTGCCACCTATCTCTTCACCAACGACTACGAGTGGGATCTGCTGCTGCAGAAGTCGGGTTGGACCGAAGCCGAGGTGATGAGCCAGATCGGCCTGCGGGTCACGACGTTGGGTCCCAAGGGCGTCGACCTGGTGTCGGCCGACGGCTCAGTGGTCCACGTCGACGTCGTGCCCGAAACCCATCAGGCCGACCCCACGGGCATCGGCGACGCGTTCCGCGCCGGCTTCCTGACGGGTCGCTCCGCCGGGCTGAGCCTGGAACGTTCGGCGCAATTGGCCTCACTGGTGGCCGTCCTGGTGTTGGAGGCGACCGGGCCACAGGAGTGGACGTGGGATCGCGATGCCGCGGTCAAGCGACTGTCGGATGCCTACGGCGAAGAGGCCGGGGCCGAAATCGCCGCCGCGTTGGCCTGACCTACAGCTGGACGGGATACGTCGGTTCACTGATCTTGGGCACCACGCTGCGCTCGACGAAGATCGCGTGCCACAACATGAAGATCAGCACGGTCCACAACCGGCGACTGTGATCGGCTGCGCCGTTGCGGTGTTCGTCGAGCATGCGTCGCACCCCGTCGAGGTCGATCAGCTCGCCGGTTTGTGACGCAGCGACCGTCGCATGGGCCCAGTCGAGCAGCTCGCCGGAGCGCAGCCAGTGCCGGATCGGCACCGGGAAGCCCAGCTTGGCGCGGTTGAGAACGTGCGCAGGCACGATCGGTTCGAGCGCCCGACGAAGCGCGTACTTCGTGGTGGCCCTGGTGATCTTCTGATCGAACGGGAGTCGGGACGCAACCGCGAACACCTCGGGGTCCAGGAAAGGCACGCGCAATTCCAGCGAGTTCGCCATCGTCATCTTGTCGGCCTTGACCAGGATGTCGCCGCGCAACCAGGTAAACAGGTCGACGTGTTGCATGCGGGCCACCGGGTCCCAGCCGTCGGACTCGGCGTACAGGGCAGCGGTCACATCGGTGTGCGTCCACTCCTGACGGAAGCCGGGCAGTACTGCCCGCAGCTGGGCGTCGGAGAAACTCCTGGCGTTCCCGTAGTACCGCTCCGTCAGCGTCAACGAACCGCGATGCAGCAGGCTCTTGCCACGCATGCCCTCGGGCAGCGGCCGCGACGCCTTGCCGAGGGAGCGGCGCAGCGGGCCGGGAACGTAGTCGAATGCCTTGAGCGACAAGGGCTCCCGGTAGATCGTGTATCCGCCGAACAGCTCGTCGGCACCCTCGCCCGACAGCACCACCTTGACGTGTTTGCGCGCCTCGCGGGCGATGAAGAACAGTGGCACCAGGGCGGGATCTGCCACCGGTTCGTCCAGGTACCAGACGATCTCGGGCAGCGCCTCGACGAACTCCGCCTGGCTGACGACCTTGGTCACGTGGCGCGCGCCGATCGCCTCGGCCGAGGCAACCGCCACGTCGACCTCCGAGAATCCCTCGCGTTCGAAGCCGGTGGTGAAGGTGATCAAGCGGGGGTTGTGCCGCATCGCCAACGCCGCGATCGCCGTCGAGTCGATGCCGCCCGACAGGAAGGCACCCACCGTGACGTCGGCGCGCATGTGCTTGGCGACCGAATCCTCCAGCACTGCGGTGATCTCGTCGTAGCGGCTCTGTTCGGCCCCTTCGATGAACGGGACCGCGTTGAACCGTGGCACGAAGTATCGCGTGACCTCGGGTGCGCCGCCCGGCCGAATGCGGGCATAGCTGCCAGATTCCAGCCGGCGTATGCCGCGGTGCAGGGTTTCCGGCTCAGGCACGTACTGCAGCACCGTGTAGTGCTGCACGGCGCGTTCGTCGATGCTTAGGTCGATGCCCGCCACCGGAGCGAGGTCGAGCAGGCTCTTCTTCTCACTGCCGACGACGGTGCCGCCCGCGCCGGTCGCCATGAACATCGGCTTGATGCCGAACGGGTCGCGCGCACAGAACAACTCCCGCTCCTTCGCGTCCCACAGGGCGAAGGCGAACATGCCACGGAGTCGGCGGAGGGCTTCGGTGCCCCAGTGGTGGTACGCGGCGATGATCGCCTCGCCGTCCCCGTCCGTGGCGAACACGGCACCATGGCGCGCCGACAACTCCTCCCGCAATTCGAGATAGTTGTAGATCTCACCGTTGAAGACCAGCTGGTAGCGGTCCGGCTCATCGGGCGGACCCCAACTCAGCGGCTGATGGCTGTGGGCGATGTCGATGATGGACAGCCGGTTGAAGCCCAGCACCACGGTGGGGTCGGTGTCGTCGTCAGCCCAGGTCCCTGGCTCGTCTGGGCCGCGGTGACGCATGAGATGAGCGGCTCCGAAGACCGCGTCCGCCAGCTCGGGGGACGGGTCGGCGGACGGGTCGC
>NZ_JAVRQA010000425.1:0-30289 GCF_032161845.1 Mycobacterium sp. | reverse complement strand
CGCCCTCCAGCGTGTAGCAACCGAAGAGCGCCGCGAACCATCGCCCGGTTCGGCGTCGCCGACTCGGCGTGGGCATGTCGGGTTCCACCGGTGCGGCCTCGGGGCGTCGATGCTTGGCCCACGCACCGCCGGCGAGCACCGCGGCCAGTACGCCCACCACCCACCATGCGCTGCGCCAGTCTGCGCCGGCAGGCAGCAAGAGCACCAGGAACCCCGACGCGGCAATGCCGATCCCAACTCCACTGAACCCCCAACCGGCCAGGTGCGGCGAGTGGTGGCGCAGTTGATCCATCATCAGATTGACGGCGACCACGAACACCAACGCGCTGGCGAACCCCGCCAGAAGTCGCGCGGCGGCCCATTGAACGGGGCTGTCCAGCAACGGCATCGACAGCAGCGTCGCGACCACTGCGACGAGCGACGACCGCATCACGAATGGGGACCGCGCCATGCGTGGTGACGTCGTGGCGGCCAACGCCCCAGCGAGATATCCAACGTAGTTGGCGGTGGCCAGCGTCGCGCCCGCCTCGACGGTGAGCCCGCCGCGCGCAGTCATCATCGGCAGGATGGGCGTGAAGGCGAATCGGCCGATACCCATCGCGGCTCCCAATGCCGCTGCGCCCCTTGCCGCGTGCACCCAGCCGGCGGTGCTGCGTTCGACGATGAGTTGAGGCATGCCTCGATCGTGCGCGGACATCCGCGACCGCCGCCACGACCTGCTTCCTCTCTGTTGGGAGGCGAAATCTCCCAGGGGTGCGCCTGATGTGCGAGCATCGGCGGATGAGCTCGCAAGACGACCCCGAGGCCCGCATCAGGGACCTCGAACGCTCCCTCGGCGAACAGTCATCCGAACTGACGCAGAGCTCCTCCGAGATGGGGTCGGCACCGTATGGCGGGGGAAACACCGCGCCGCCGCCGTACACGGCCCCGCAAGCGCCGTACACGGCCGCGCAAGCGCCGTACACGGCCGCGCAAGCGCCGTACACGGCTCCGCAATCGCCGTACACCGCCCCGCAGCCGCCGTACGGAGGGTCGCCCTACGGCGCGCCGTTCCCGCCCATGCCGATGACGTCGACCGGGGGAGCGGGTCGCGGGTGGATCGTCTACGGGGTCGTGGCAGCGGTGCTGGTGGCCATCATCGGCGGCACCGTCATCTTTCTCGCCAACACGTTCTCCAGCGTCAACTCGATCATCGACACGTTCGGCGGCACCCCGACGGCGTCCGGCGGTGGCGGTGGCGGCCCCTTCGACCCGCCGTCGACCCGCAGCGGCGGAAATCGGCCACCTGCCCCGACCATCGCCCCATCGGCGCCGCCCCTCGGCCCCGCAGGCGGCGACATCAACCTCGCGGGCGTGGGAAACAACAAGACGATCGCCTGCAATGACAGCGCAGTCAACGTCAGCGGTGTCAGCAACACGATCGTGATCACTGGGCAATGCCTGAGCGTCACGGTTTCCGGTGTCGAGAACACCGTCACCGTCGACGCCGCTGCCAAGATCAGCGCATCGGGTTTCAACAACCGGGTGACGTATCTGTCGGGGACGCCGGAGATCACCAACTCGGGCGGCGACAACATCGTCGAACAGGGCTGACACCGACACTGCCGCAACGAATTCGAGCGGCCGGTCCGTCGACCTCGGGGATGAATCGCCGACGGACCGAGCCACCGGGTGTAACGCCCGCAACGACTCGATTATTCGCGGGACGCCGTCAGCGGGCCGAGGGGAGCAGCGAACCGGTGGCGTCGGATGCCTAGTGCCGGACGGGTCACAGCTGCATCAACGGCCACATCCGTCAGTTGCGCCGCGCCGCACGGAGATTTGCTGTCGTGTCGTCATGTGATCTCCCGCTCATTTTCGGCGCAAAACGTAAGAGTCCGTTACCTGAACTAGTTCTCGGGGGTCGGTCGGCTCGGTTGCCAGACCAGCATCGCTGCAGGTAGTCGATATCAAATGCATTGCGGAACAAAGATAACAATGCGGTAACGAAAGGTTTCCTAAGCGTGTACTGAGAGGTTGACGGCAGCGTCGGCGAGGCTGTTGGCGCAGCACCTTGGACCACGATTTTTCGTCGCTAGACTCGAACACGACCACGCTCCCGTTTGGAGCGTCGACCAGATCAAATCTATTGCCGGCCCGAGTGATGCCGGCGGAGGTGCCAAGAACATGGCTAGTACTTTTGCGCGCTCGAACAGCGTCACCGTGGGAAATCAGGACGTCGCCCTGCTGAAGTCGATGACGGTCGGCCGCGGCCCGATCTCCGACATCGCCGTCGACGCCGGCACCGTCGTGGTGACCAACTTCGGCGACGACTCGATCGTCGTCCTTGACGCAGACAGCCTGGCCGTTCACCGCGGCGTCTTTGCAGGGCAGCCGACCACCGTCGAGCTCGCGGGTGAGCATGCCTTCGTCGCCGTGTCTTCGGCGAGTTACGACGCCATCGCCGTCATCGACACCGTCGGTGGCGACGTCCTCAAGGAATACCCGCTCTCCTTCAACGTCACGGCCGTTGCGACCAGCCCGGACGGCAAGCGCGTGTACGCGGGTCGAGCCGGTGAGGAGGGTGTCGACGTCGCCGTCATCGATGTCGCGGCAGAGCGCGTTGGCACCATCTACATCGCCAAGAGTGCGGACGCCACGATCGACGCGCTGCGCCTCGACGCCACGGGTCGTCGACTCTACGTCGCCGTTTCGGATGCGCGCAGCAGCCGGCTCATCACCGTCGACGTCGAAACTTCGCGTGTGCGACGCACTTTGGAGATCGGTGCGCCCATCCGCGGCCTCGAGCTCGGCATGGACAGCACCGCCTACGTGCTGACCTCCGACATCGCCGACGGTGGGATGCTGTACTCCGTCGATCTCGTCAACAACAAGATCACCGGGACGGCACGGGTAGCCCAGGCTCCCACGCAGCTGGCCCTCAGCGAGGACGGTGCCCGCGCCTACGTCGTCGACTACGACCACGTCGCGGTGATCGACACCGAGGACCAGGCCGTCGTCACGAAGGTCTCGGTCGGTGCCCGACCGTCCGCGATCGCACTGCGTGGCGATCGGCTCTACGTCGCCGACTACGACTCGGGTGTCACCTGCTACGCCGTCGTGTCGCCGATGCCCATGCTGTACTCGCAGTTCGTCGCCGCGCCGTCGCTCGTCGCGCCTGCGCTGCGCGAGCTCGAGCCCGCGGTCTGAGCCACCGCTACCGCCACTGGTAGCGCGTCTTCGGTCGGCCCGCACCGCCGTAGTCGGCGCGCCGGGTAACGGTGCCGTCGTCGGCCAATCGCTCCAGGTATCGCCACGCGGTAACACGGCTCACCCCGATCCGTTTCGCGACCTCGTCGGCGGTCAACCCCTCGGCGTTGTCGCGAATCACCCGCGCGATCTCGTCATTGGTCTGCGGTGCAGCACCTTTCGGGGTCACGGACTTGTCGGTTGTGATCCGTAACTCTGCCATCGCCCGGTCCACCTCCGCTTGGCTCGCGGCGTCGACCCCCGCGGGCAGCGCAGAACGGTAGCGCCGGTAGCGCTCGAGCCGGTCGCGAAAGGCCGCGAACGTGAACGGTTTCAATAGATATGCCAGAGCGCCGTGGGCGACCGCGGCGCGCACCATCTCCAGATCGCGCTCCGACGTTATCGCGATGATGTCCGGAGCGGGGCGCAGACCGGCGAGCGCCGAGGCCAAGCCGATGCCGCTGACGTCCGGCAGTCCGAGGTCCAGCAGCACGAGGTCGACCGGTGTCCCGGCCGCGGACGCCTCGGTGGCGGCCCGCATGGCGTCACGTGCCGTGTGGACCACCGCGACGGCCGAGAAACCGTCCAGTCGCGTCAGATACGTGCGGTGTGCCTCCGCGATCAGGGGATCGTCCTCGACGATCAGGACCGAGATCATCGGGTCCCCGGTACCGTCACCGTGACGACCGATCCGTAGGTCACGTCGGCGGTCAGCGTTCCGCCGTGCCGCCGCACCACCTGCCCGACGAGCGCCAGGCCAAGGCCGTGCTGCTCGGGTTCGGTGCCGGTCTTCGTGGAGTAGCCGCGCTGCATGGCCCGCTCGAAGGTGTCACCGTCCATGCCCGTGCCGCTATCGGCCACGCGCATCAACAATCCCGTCTCCTCAAGAGCCACCGTCACCTCCACCCAAGGGTCCTCACGGTCGCACGCGTCCATCGCGTTGTCGATGAGATTGCCGAGCACGGTGATCATCTCCTGCGCGGACAGCGGCACGTCGTCGGTATCCGACGGCAAGTGCGTGTCCTCGGTGATCGTCAGGGGGATACCCCGCTCGTCGGCCTGCGCCGTTTTGCCAAGCAGCAGCGCGACGAGTGCGGGTTCACCGACGTCGTGCGACAACCGGTCCACCAGGCGCTGGGACAGGGCCAACTCGTCGGTCGCGAACCGGACCGCCTCCTCCGGCCTGCCCATCTCCACCATGGTGATCACGGTGTGCAGCTTGTTGGCCGCCTCGTGTGCCTGGGCGCGGAGCGAGTCGGTGAGGATCTGCAGTGAGCTCAACTCGCCGAGGGCGCCCTGCAATTCGGTGCGGTCCCGCACGGTCACCACTTCCGAATGGGCGGAGTCGGCGACGTGCGAACGGCTGACGACCAGCACCCGGTCGTCGGTGACGTGCACCTCGTCGCGTACGCCAGGGGCGTACGCGCGCAGGAACTCCGGCAGATCCGCCTGCGTCACGCGGCCTGGTGCCAGACCAAGGAGGCGCCGCGCTTCGTCGTTGACGAGCACCACGCGGTCGCGGTCGAGCACGACGAGTCCCTCGGACACCGAATGCAGGATGGCGTCGTGATGTTCGTACATCACTCGTAGTTCGTCGGGCCGCAGGCCGTGGGTCTGGCGCAGCAGACGGCGCCGGATCGCCCACACTCCGATCATCGAAAGGGCAAGGGCGCCAAGGCCGACGGAGGCGATCATCGGCCATTGGTCGCGCCAGCGCTGGGCCAACGTCTGCTGCGTGATGCCCGCGGAGACCAACCCGATCACCCGGCCCGCGGAGTTGCGCACCGGCACGATCGCCCGGATCGACGGACCGAGGGTGCCGGTGTACACCTCGGCGAACGTCTCACCGCGCAGGGCGGGTTCGATGGTCCCAAGGTAGTGCCCGCCGATCTGGCTGGGATCGGTGTGCGTGAACCGGGTTCCGTCGGGCGACATGATCGTGATGAAGGCGATGTCGGTGTTGGTGCGTACCGCTTCGGTCACCGGTTGCAGAATCTCGGTGGCCCTTCCGGATTCGATGGCGTGGGCCGTCGACGGTGAGTCGGCCAACGCCGTCGCGATGCTCACCACCTGCTGGCGCGCCGCGGAGTCGCCGTCCGCGCGGGCGTCGACCAGGGCCAGGACGCTGCCGACCAACACGACCACCGCGATCACCGCGATTTGAAGCGCGATCGCCTGGCCGGCCAACGAGCGGGGCCACCACCTGCGCATCGCACCTCCGGATCGTCCGCGTACTGAACGTAATGAACTAAAGCGTGACCTGGGTCACGTAGGGGAACATCATCCTTGCAGACAACTTTCGGGCGATTCGATCAAGCAACCAGGAGCATCAGCCATGACCGACCAACTGGATACGTCCTCCCCTCCAAAGAAGCGTGACCGCACACACTGGCTCTACATCGCCGTCATCGTCGCGGTCGTCGCGGGCGTGGCCGTCGGCCTGCTCGCGCCCGATGTCGGCAAGAGCGTCGGCGTGCTCGGCACCATGTTCGTCAGCCTCATCAAGATGATGATCGTCCCGGTCATCTTCTGCACCATCGTGCTGGGCATCGGCAAGGTGCGCGCCGCCGCCACGGTCGGAAAGGTCGGCGGGCTGGCGTTCGTCTACTTCCTGGTCATGTCGACGGTGGCGCTGGCCATCGGTCTCGTCGTGGGGAACCTGCTGAGCCCGGGCACGGGCCTCAACATCGAGTCGACGTCGAGCAAGGGCGGCCAGCTGGCGGAGACCGCCCACGAGGCTGGCGGCCTGATGGAGTTCGTCCAGCACATCATTCCGACCTCGCTGCTCTCGTCGCTGACTGAGGGCAACGTGCTTCAGGCGCTATTCATCGCGCTGCTCGTCGGCTTTGCGGTCCAGGGCATGGGCACTGCCGGTGAGGGCATTCTGCGCGGTATCGAGTCGATCCAGAAGCTGGTGTTCAAGGTGCTCGCCATGATCCTGTGGCTGGCTCCGATCGGTGCGTTCGGCGCCATCGCGAACGTCGTCGGTCAAACCGGCTGGAGCGCGGTCACCCAACTCCTGACCCTGATGCTCGGCTTCTACATCACCTGCATCCTGTTCGTGTTCGGCGTCCTCGGCGTGCTGCTGCGCGCAGTGGCCGGGGTGTCGATCTTCCGGCTGGTCCGGTACCTGGCCCGCGAGTACCTGCTGATCTTCGCCACCTCGTCGTCCGAGTCGGCGCTGCCCCGCTTGATCGCCAAGATGGAGCACCTCGGCGTCGAGAAGACGACCGTCGGTGTGGTCGTCCCGACCGGCTACTCGTTCAACCTCGACGGCACGGCGATCTACCTGACCATGGCGTCGCTGTTCGTGGCGGACGCCATGGGCAAGCCGCTGGCCATCGGCGAGCAGATCTCCCTGCTGGTGTTCATGATCGTGGCCAGCAAGGGCGCCGCAGGTGTCAGCGGAGCGGGCCTGGCCACCCTGGCGGGTGGACTGCAGACCCATCGTCCCGACCTGCTCGACGGCGTCGGCCTGATCGTCGGCATCGACCGGTTCATGTCCGAGGCGCGCGCGGTGACCAACTTCTCCGGCAACGCCGTCGCGACGATGCTGGTCGGTTCGTGGACCAAGACCGTGGACCGCGCGAAGGTCGACAGGGTTCTCAGTGGCCAGGATCCGTTCGACGAGTTGACCATGGTGGACGACCACGATTCACGCGCCGAAGAGCCTGCGCAGGCGAAACTCCCTGCGTCGGCGTAGGGCGCACCATGCGAAGGGCCCGGTCGGATCGCCCCCGACCGGGTCCTTCCACGTGTGCTGAATGACTACGTCAGCGCGTGCAGTCCAGGGACACCGAAATGGTCTGGCTGGTCTGCTGCTGGACCAGCACGCGGTCGCCATTGTTGCCAGGACCCACGTACGGGACGAGTTGCGACGTGCTCTGCGGATTGCGCACGCTGGTGACCTGACACTCCGAAATGGGCGCGGTGCCGATCTTGTCGATCGTCACCGTGTACCCCTCGGACTGGAGTCGGCTGATCACGTCCTGCGCCGATTCAGCGCTGGCAAATACGGCGGGCGCCAAGGCGGCTCCGCACACCCCGATGGCCGCCGCGGCGACCCTCCACTTCGTACGCATCAGGCGCCTTCCTGCCATGTTGGTGGCAATCATCCACCACATTCCTCGCTAGTGGAACTCCATTGCTGTGTAGCGACTCAGGCGGTGCAGTCCAGCGAAACGGAGATCGATCGGCTGACGACGATCTCGATGATGCGGTACTTGCGGTTGCCGTTCACGTCTCGCGGGCCGTAGTAGTCGCGGATGTTGCGGGTCTGGTCCTGCGGATTGCGGACACTGGTGACGACGCAATCGTCGATCCGGCCGCTGCCGACCCGGTCGACGTTCACGGTGAAGCCCTCGGCCTGGAGTTGACCGATGGTCTCCTGCGCACTCTGGTCCGCGTGCGCAACCGCGGACGGGATGACGAGGGAAACGCATACTGCTGCGGCAGAAGTGACCAATGTGGTGAGAATCGCTGATGGACGCATCTGCGCCCCCTGTCTTTGGAGGAATCCTTCACCCCTACATCGCCGTTGGCAGCGGATTCGTTGCACTCCCGGCTCTGTTCGAACCGCGAACTTTCGCCGTCGACGCCATTAGCATCGCGGCCAACGGGAGGACTTCAGATGCAGAGCACGATGCAGGACGTTCCGCTCACCGTCACGACGATCATGCGCTACGCCTGCGAGGTCAACGGCGATCGCACGGTGACCACCGCCACGGGCGGGGGTAGCTACCGCACCGGCACCTACCGAGAATTGGGTGAGCAGGTCGCCAGGCTGGCGAATGCGTTGCGAGAAATGGGCATCACGGGCGACGACCGGGTCGGCACGTTCATGTGGAACAACGCCGAGCACCTCGCCGCGTACCTGGCGGTGCCGTCCATGGGCGCGGTACTGCACACGCTGAACATCCGGCTGTCGCCGGAGCAGATCGCCTACATCGCCAACGAGGCCGAGGACAAGGTGATCATCGCCGACCTCTCGTTGACGGCCCAGCTCGAGCCGGTGCTACCGCTGCTGGACACCGTGCACACCGTGATTGCGGTCGGCGACGGCGATCTCGCACCGCTGACGGCGTCCGGCAAGGCCGTGGTGCGCTTCGACGAGGTGCTGGCGGTGCAGTCCCACGAGTTCGACTGGCCGGAGATCGTCGAGACCGACGCGGCCGCGATGTGCTACACCAGCGGTACCACGGGAAATCCGAAAGGCGTTGTCTACAGCCATCGTTCGAGCTATCTACACGCCATGAGCACGTGCTCCGCCAACGCCCTTGGGATCGGTGCCGAGGACTCGGTGCTGCCGGTAGTGCCGATGTTCCACGCCAACGCCTGGGGGCTGCCATACGCATCGCTGATGGCGGGCGCCGACCTGGTGCTGACCGACCGCTTCCTCGATGCGAAGTCGGTCATCGACGCCATCGAGACGCAACGGCCCACCGTGGCAGGCGCGGTGCCAACGATTTGGAACGACGTCATGCATTGCTTGGAATCGTCACCCGGCCATGACATCTCGTCGCTGCGGCTGGTCTCGTGCGGTGGGTCGGCGGTGCCGGTATCGCTGATGCGGGCGTTCGAGGAGAAGTTCGACGTCCAGATTCGTCAACTGTGGGGGATGACCGAGACGTCGCCGGTGGCGACGATGGCATGGCCGCCTCCTGGCGTTTCCGAAGAAGAGCACTGGGCACTGCGGTCGACTCAGGGCAGGCCGATGTGTGGCGTCGAGGTCCGCATCGTCGACGATGCCGGCGAACCGCTGCCGAACGACGGCAAGGCGGTGGGCGAGGTAGAGGTTCGTGGCCCCTGGATCACCGGGTCCTACTACCAGAATCGCGACGACTCCAAGTTCGCCGGCGGCTGGTTGCGCACCGGTGACGTCGGTCGGATCGACCCGCTCAGCTACGTGACCCTGACCGACCGCGCCAAGGACGTCATCAAGTCCGGTGGCGAGTGGATCTCATCGGTCGAACTGGAGAACCACCTCATCGCGCATCCGGCCGTGTTGGAGGCCGCCGTGGTCGGCGTGCCCGACGAGCGCTGGCAGGAGCGCCCCCTGGCCGCCGTCGTGCTCAACGAAGGCGTCGAGGCAACTCCGGCCGAGCTACGAGAGTTCCTGGCGGACAAGGTCGTTCGCTGGTGGCTGCCCGAACGGTGGACGTTCGTCGACGAGGTTCCGAGAACCAGCGTCGGCAAGTACGACAAGAAGACCATCCGCGCCAGGCACGCCGACGGTGTCTACGAGGTCCACGAAACCCGCGAGCAGTCCGCAAAGCGGCTCCAGTAAAAGCCCCTCGTTCGGGCCAATTGAGGGGCTTTTGCGACTGCTCGTCGGACTGTTCGGCAGGACTAGCGTTCGGCGCGCTGGTACGCCGTGACGACGGCAGCGCCGCCAAGGCCGATGTTGTGCTGCAGAGCGGCGGTCACGCCGTCGACCTGACGCTTGTCGGCGGTCCCACGCAACTGCCAGGTCAGCTCGGCGCACTGCGCCAACCCGGTCGCGCCGAGCGGATGGCCCTTCGAGATCAACCCGCCCGACGGGTTGACCACCCAGCGCCCGCCGTAGGTGGTGTCGCCGTCGTCGATCAGCTTGGGTGCCTCGCCCTCACCGCACAGTCCAAGCGCCTCGTACAACAGCAGCTCGTTGGCCGAGAAGCAGTCGTGCAACTCGATGACCTGGAAGTCGTCGGGGCCGAGACCCGATTGGTCGTAAACCTGTTTGGCGGCTTGGACGTTCATGTCATATCCGATGATGTTGGCGGCACTGCCGTCGAAGGTGCTGGCGAAGTCCGTGGTCATGGCCTGGCCGACGATCTCGACGGCTTGAGCTGCGAGGCCGTGGTCGTCGACGAACTGCTCGCTGACCACGATGGCCGCTCCCGACCCGTCCGAAGTCGGCGAGCACTGCAGCTTCGTCAGCGGGTCGGAGATCATCCTGGCGCCCAGGATGTCGTCGAGGCTGTACTCCTCCTGAAACTGCGCGTACGGGTTGTTCACCGAGTGCTTGTGGTTCTTGTAGCCGATCTTCGCGAAGTGCTCCGCGGTGCTTCCATACTTCTTCATGTGCTCACGGCCCGCCGCGCCGAACATCCACGGCGCCACCGGGAAGGCGAACTCGTCGATGGCGGCCAACGCCTTGACGTGGTTGCCCAACGGGGACTCGCGATCCTCGGCGCCACCACCGAGCGAGCCGGGCTGCATCTTCTCGAAGCCGAGCGCGATGACGCAGTCGGCCAGCCCGCCGCGGATGGACTGGGCGGCCAGGTACAGGGCGGTGGAGCCGGTGGAACAGTTGTTGTTCACGTTGACGATCGGGATGCCCGTCATGCCGAGTTCGTAGAGCGCGCGCTGACCGGACGTCGAGTCGCCCGAGCAGTATCCGACGTAACCCTGCTCCACGGCGTCGTAGGAGATGCCCGCGTCGTCGAGCGCCTTGGTGCCCGATTCCTTGGCCATCTGCGGGTAGTCCCACCCCTCGCGGCGGCCCGGCTTTTCGAACTTCGTCATCCCGACACCGACGACGAACACTCTGTTCTTGTTGCTGGCCACGGCCTACCCCTTCGCTACGCTGCGTTTCGAAGCAACATAACAGCGGCAGCGGCGAACGAACATGGTCAGCTGTAGTTCAACCACCAGTCGTGCAGTTCGTCGATGTTGGCGCTCTGCACGTCGGCCAACAGCAGGTCGTCCTCCTGGGTCCACACGATGTCGGCGTTGCCCTGGTACGTGCCGCACGCGATCGAGCCTGCGACCGCGTCGGGGGTGGCCTTGTAATGCCAGGTGATCGGTGAGTCGGCGTCCGCGCCTGGGCAGCGCACCAGTTCCTCGTTCTCCTTGATCGACGAGTCGAACTGCTTGTCGAGCGTGTCCTTGTTCGCGAAGATCGAGTACCGCGCGGCGGCGGGACCGCCGGGTTGCGTCGACTGGCGGCAGTCGACCGTGGCCAGCGCACCCGGCGCAGGCGGAATCGCCTTCTCGCACACGGTCGTCGGGTAGTTGGCCGGAATCAGAGCCATCAGCTGAGCGTCGAAGCCGTTGGGATCGCCGGAGTCCGTCGTTCTGGGCGTAGTGGTGCGGGTGGTCGACGGCTTCTCGCGTTCGGTGGTCGTCTTCTTCGACGTCGTGACCGTCGGACTGTCCGCGCTGTCAGATCTGGTGAGCAGGAACGTGCCGATCGCGCCAAGTGCAAGGATCAGCACTGCGAGCACCACGACGATCGGCACCCACGGAGTCTTCTTGCCGCCAGGGCCATTCGAGCCCGGCGGGGGCTGGTTCCACGACGGCGGACCGGCGAACCCGTACTGCTGCGGCGGCGGGGGAGGCGGCGGGGTCGTCGGGAAGGCCCCGGGCGTCGCACCAACCGGCATGGGCGGCGGGGTCACCGGATAGGGCGGGGGTGTTGCCCCTGGCGGCGGCGTCGCCCCGAATGGAGGTGTGTACGACGGCGGAACGGTCGGTGGCGGGGCGGCCATCGTCGCCCCCTGACCCAACGGCACGCCCTCTGGCATCGTCGCCGCCTCGCTGCGCTGCAGAATCGTCGCCGCCTGATCCTGGTCGCGCAGCGTCAGTGCGTCGGTGGCCGCGGTCGCCAGATCGCCTGCGGTGGCGAACCGCTCGCTTGGCTTCTTCGCCATGCCGCGGGCGATCACGTCATCGAATGCCGTTGGAATTCCTGGGCGTTCGACGCTGGGCCGGGGGATCGGTTGCATCAGGTGTGCCGTGATGACGACGCTGACGCTGTCGCCGCCGAACGGCTGCGCACCGGCGAGGCATTCGTAGAGCACACAGGCCAGCGCGTAGATGTCGGCGCGGTAGGTCACCTCGTCGTTGGTGAAGCGCTCCGGTGCCATGTACGCGTACGTGCCGACGGCGGTGCCGAGCTCGGTCAGTTTCTCGTCGGTCGCCGCGTTGGCGATGCCGAAGTCCACCAGGTACGCGAAGTCGTCCCTGGTGATCAGGATGTTCTCCGGCTTGACGTCGCGGTGCATGATGCCGCTCTCGTGCGCAGCGTCGATCGCGGACGCCACCTGCCGCACGATCGCGACGGCGCGGGCCGGCGTCATCGGGCCGAAGTTCTTCAGCAGCTTCCGGAGGTCCGATCCGTTGATCATGCGCATGTCGACGAACAGCACGCCGTCGATCTCGCCATAGTCGTGGATCGGCACCACGTGCGGCTCCTGCAGCCGTCCGGCCGAATGTGCCTCACGCTGAAGGCGTTTGCGGAACACCGAGTCATGGGAGACGCCCTCGGGGAGCAGCTTCAGGGCGACGACGCGGTCCTTGACGGTGTCCTCGGCCTCGTAGACCTCGCCCATGCCGCCCTTGCCGATGAGCCGCAGCAGGCGGTAGTGGCCAAACATCGTGCCTTCGCGCGACTTCGGCTCGGTCATCTGCTGTCTCCTTGCGCCCAAAATGTGGCACTTGCCCCGCGTGCCAGCAGTCACCTTAATGCCTGGTGACGGTGCCTACCGAGGAACCAACTGCGAATGCCTCAGCGGAAGTTCGGGGACTACTCAGGCGCCGGCCTGCGGATCTCGAAGGTGAACTCGTGGTCGCAGATGCGGATCCGATCGTCGTGGCCGAGCGTCGCCGTGCCACGAATCCGCTGGTTGTGGACATCTACGCCGTTGGCCGAATGCAAGTCGGTGATGACGTAGCTGGTGCCGGTGTCGATGATGACCGCGTGGTGGCGGCTGACGTTCGGGTCGTCGAGCACGATCTCGTTGTCGGGGAGCCTGCCGATTCTGGTGGCGGCCGCCAGAAGCGGATGGATTCGACCCGACGCGGCGCGGAGATGTGCGGTGGCGGTCTGCGTGCCGACCGCGGTCCGCATGTCCATGTGGTGAACCTTGTGCACGGCGGTGGTCTGGGCGGCCTTCTTGGCGTTCAGCGGCTCCTGCCGCAGGATCCGTTCGTGCAGCGCACGCACCGACGGTCCCGGGTCGATGCCGAGATCCTCGGCAAGCGCCGACTTGAGCCGCTGAAAGGCGTCCAGCGCGTCGGATTGGCGTTCACTGAGGTAGTACGCGGTGATCAGTTGCGTCCACAACGGCTCGCGGTACGGATGCTCACCGACGAGCGACTCCAGTATCCCGACAACGGCATGACCACGGTTGCAAGCGATCTCGGCCTCAGCGTGCGCGGTGTGTGCCACGACCTTGTCCTCGACGAGCGCGGTGGCAAAGGGGTCGACGAACTCGAAGTTGCGGAGGTCGTCGAGCACGGGTCCGCGCCACTGGGCCAACGCATCCGACAGGTGCCTGCTGGCCTGTTCGAACTGGCCGGCCGCGGCCGCCTGAACACCGGCGGTCTTGTGGGCGACGAAGCGGCCCAGATCGCACTCGGCATCGGCGACGGCAAGTCGATAACCGGGCGCCGCGCTGGCCAGCACGGCCTTCGCGTCGAGGCCGGCACCCGCGACGAGCCTGCGCAGGTTCGAGATGTACGTGTGCAGGCCGGCCTTCGGTTCGGGCGGCGGGAACTGCTCCCACGCGGCGTTGACCAGCGACTCACTGCTGACCGGACGGTTGCGGCTCATCACCAGCATGGCGAGTACAGCTCGCTGTTTGGGCGTGCCAAGTGCCAGCGGCTCACCGTTCGCAGTCATCTGCAACGGGCCGAGGACGCCGAAGTTGAGAACCATCACTGGCAATTGTGCAGTCCGGCGATGCCCGGTGGTGTACATCTGGGTAGAACGTGTTCTAGTTTCTCGCCGCGAGAGGAGTGCCCGATGGCGTTGCGAGTGGTGCAGTGGGCGACCGGCGGAGTCGGCGTCGCCGCGATCAAGGGTGTGCTGTCCCATCCCGATCTCGAGTTGGCGGGCTGCTGGGTGCACTCGGAAGCCAAGAGCGGCAAGGACGTCGGCGAGATCGTCGGCGGTGCTCCGCTGGGAGTGACCGCCACCAACGACGTCGACGACATCCTCGATCTCGACGCGGACGCCGTCATCTACTCGCCCCTGATGCCCAACCCCGACGAGGTCGCGGCCCTGTTGCGGTCCGGCAAGAACGTCGTCACCCCCGTCGGCTGGTTCTACCCCGGTGAGAAGGAGGCGGCCCCGATGCGGGCGGCCGCCATCGAGGGTGGCGTCACCCTGCACGGCACCGGCATCGCGCCCGGCGGCATCAGCGAGAAGTTCCCGCTGCTGTTCTCCATCATGTCCACCGGTGTGACATTCGTTCGCGCCGAAGAGTTCTCGGACCTGCGTACCTACGACGCGCCGGACGTTCTGCGGTATGTGATGGGTTTCGGCGACACTCCGGAGAAGGCGCTGACGGGGCCAATGCAGAAGCTGCTCGACGGCGGGTTCATCCAGTCCGTCCGGATGTGCGTCGACGAGATGGGCTTCGCCGCCGACCCCAAGGTCCGAGCCACCCAGGAGATCGCGGTCGCCACCGCACCGATCGACTCGCCGATGGGTGCCATCCAGCCGGGACAGGTGGCTGCCCGCAAGTTTCACTGGGAAGCCCTCGTCGGTGACGAGGTGGTCGTCCGCGTCACCGTCAACTGGTTCATGGGTCAGGACAACCTCGATCCCGCATGGACTTTCGGCCCCGCGGGCGAGCGCTACGAAATGGAGTGCAAGGGCAATCCCGACTTCACCGTCACGATCAAGGGCTTCCAGCCGGAGAGTGTCGCGGAAGGCCTGGAGAGCAACAACGGGATCGTCGCGACGGCGGCGCACTGCGTGAACTCGATACCGGCGGTGTGTGCCGCCGAGCCGGGTATCGCCACCTACCTCGATCTGCCGTTGATCAGTGGCAAGGCGGCGCCGCACCTTCGCTGACCACCCCGCGAAGGGTGCTAACGCGGCAGGAGGCCGCCGTCGACGGTGATCACCTTGTTCGTGAGGTAGCCGGTGCGCAGCATGGTCACCGCCATGTCTGCCATCTCGTCGGGCCTGCCGATCCGGCCGACCGGAATCGGAACCGGCGGTGCGCCGGTCTCGAGGTCCGCGGGGAACATCTTGGTGTCGCCCACCAACGCGGGGGCAAGGCAATTCACCGTGACGCCGTCGGCGGCGACGCGCGGGGCGAGGTGATGCATGAGTCCGTGTAAGCCGGCCTTGCTCGCCGCGTAGTGAGCGCCGACCACGCCACCGGTGAACGCGGCGACCGACGACACGAACAGAATGCGGCCGAACTGCCGCTCGACCATGCCCGGCAGCACCTGTTGCGCCAGCAGGAACGGCGCGGTCAGGTTCACCGCCATCGTCGCATTCCAGGACTCGAGATCGATGTTCTGCCAACCCCTTATGTCCGCGGTTCCCGCGTTGGCGACGAGCAGGTCCACCGCGCCGAGCTCGCGAACGGCGTGCGCGACCAGGGCTGCGGGCGCCGCGGGATCGGACAGGTCGGCGGAGGTGACGGTGACCCGTCGGCCCCGCTCCCGTGCATACGCGCCGACGGCCTCGGCATCCTCGCCATGCCGCCCGTACGACAGGCACAGGTCGACGCCGTCGTCGGCCAGCCGCCGGGCGATGGCCGTCCCGATGCCGCCCGACGCTCCGGTGACGAGTGCGACGCGGCCTCGGAGGGCAGGAGCGGAGCGACCCGGGAATGTGCCGGCCAGGTCCGTCACGGTTGCACCAAGATCCTGATGGGGTCGCCGTCGCCCCTTTCGAGTTTCTCGATGCCCTTGGCGACGTCCTCGAGCGGCACGATGTCGCTGATCGACCGCGACAGATCGAGGCGGCCCAACGACACCAGGTTGGCCAGTGTGCCGATGTCGGCGTTCTGGTAGCCGAGGTGGCCGAGCACCTGTCGCTTGAACAGATTGAAGATCGACGTCGGCCCGATGGTGGGGGCGTCGGCGCTCATTCCGACGCCGACCAACCGGCCGCCGACCGTCAGGCTGTTCAGCGCCTGCTCGAACGTGGACGTCAATCCGACCGCGTCGAACGCGACGTCGAGGTTGCGGCCGCCGGTGGCATCGGCGATCTTGGCGTGGAGGTCGCCGTCGCGGGCGTCGAACGCGTAATCGGCGCCGACGGCGAGCGCCCGGTCCAGAATCGCGGGCTTGATGTCCACGGCAATGATCGGTGCAGCACCGACCAGGCGGGCCAGCTGGACCATGTGGGTGCCGAGACCGCCGACACCCCAGACGCCGACGGACTCGCCGATGCCGACATCGGCCGTTCGCACCACCGCGCCGTACGGCGTCGACACCGCGTCGGCCAGGATCGCGGCCTGCTCGAGGGACACGTTGTCGGGAATCCTGGTGAGCCCGAACGCTTGTGCGACGGTGTATTCCGCCCAGCCACCGTCGTAGGCGAACGCCATCAGGCGGATCCGCAGGCAGTTCGAGACGTCGCCGCGCCTGCAGTTCACGCAGTCGAGACACGGGCGTCCAGCGGCCACCACCACGCGGTCGCCCTCGGACCATCCGGTGACGCCGGGGCCGAGCTTGGCGACGGTGCCCGAGGTTTCGTGACCCTGCGTCACCACCGGCAGCTGCGAGGGGAACGTACCGTTGATGAGGCTGAGATCGGAATGGCAGATACCGCAGAACGCCACCTTGACGAGAACCTCGCCCTGGCCCAGTTCGGGGATCGGAACGTCTTCCACCGCAATCTCTTTGGACTCGGCGTATAACCGCTGTGCCCTCATCGTCTCGACCATGCCGCTCCCTTTCGTCGCGTGTCGCGGTACCCGGGGGTACCATTCCCATCATGGCGCAGCCGATGGTCGTAGAGCAATCAAGGGCGATACCCGTTTCCCTGCAGGCCGCGTTCGACGGAACCGTGCCGGTCCCGCTTCCCGCGCTCTTCCACCGTTGGTACGGGCCCATTCCGCCGATCAAGGCGGTCCGGGACCAGACCGGCGACTGGGATGCGGTCGGAAAGACCCGCACCGTCGTGCTGACGGGTGGCGGCAGCATGCGCGAGGAGCTCACCTCCTACGACGCGCCCGCGTCGTTCGGCTACACGCTGTCCGACGTCAAGGGCCCGCTGGCGCCGATCGTGGATCACGTCGAGGGCCTGTGGGCGTTCGAGACCGTAGGCACCGGCACGAAGGTCACCTGGCGCTGGACGATTCACCCGCGGTCCGCGCTCGCGGCCCCGGTGCTGCCCGTGTTCGGCAAGCTCTGGCTCGGCTATGCCAGGCAGTCGCTCGAGGAGCTCTCGAACCAGCTGGTGGGCTGAGCGGCTCGGGTTTCATCACCTGGCACACTCGGCTCCTGTGACCAAACGTGGACTGGTGCTGGCCGGTGGCGGACTTGCTGGCATCGCGTGGGAGACCGGCATCCTGCAAGGCATCGCCGACGAGGCGCCCGCGGTGGCTCGCGCGATTCTCGACGCCGACGTTCTGCTCGGCACGTCGGCCGGGTCGGCGGTGGCCGCCCAGATCGGCAGCGGCACCAGCCTCGACGAACTCTTCGCCGCCCAGGTTGCGGCCGACACTCACGAACTCGACCCCATGGCGAGCATCGACGACATCACCGAGCTGTTCATGACGGCATTGACGACGCCCGACGGAGCGACGAAGGAGCAGAAGCTGCAACGCATCGGCGCGATCGCGGCCGCCGCCGACACCGTCGCCGAGCCACTGCGCAGGGCCGTGATCGAGCACCGGCTGCCCTCGTGGGAATGGCCCGACCGGGTGCTTCGGCTCACCGCCATCGACATCGCGACTGGTGAGCTGGTGATCATCGACCGCGACGCGGGCATCCCCCTCGTCGATGCCGTGGCGGCCAGCTGCGCGGTCCCCGGGGTCTGGCCGCCGGTGACCGTCGGCGCACGCCGCTTCATGGACGGCGGGGTCGGCAGCAGCGTCAACATGTCGGCCGCGGCGGATTGCGATGCCGTCGTCGTGCTGGTGCCGTCGAGTGAGACGGCGCCGTCACCCTTCGGTGACGGCGCGGTCGCCGAGATCGCCGCCTTCCCCGGTCAGGCCTTGGCGGTCTACGCCGACGACGCGTCGATCACCGCGTTCGGACCCAACCCCCTCGATCCGGCGTGTCGGGTTCCGGCGGCGACGGCCGGTCGAGAACAGGGCAGGGGCGTGGCGGCGCGACTGGCCCAATTCCTAGGCGGGTGAGGTCCGCGGCACCAGGGTGTCCAATGCGGCGGCAGCCAGTTCCTGGCCGATGTCGATGACCTCCTCCGCGCGGTGGAACTCCAGGCTCCGTGCCGCAGTGCGCGGGACCTCGATCAGAAGGTTGGGCGGATAGGCCGCGAGGGTGTGGCGCATCAGGGCCGACTGCGCGATGTCGATGGCGCGGTTCAGTACCTCGAAACCGCCGAGCTTCGGCACCGCGGATTCGGTGTGGTCGTCGTGGTCGTCGGTCTCCACGCCGTCGTTGGCGAAACGGCTCAACACCGTCTTGGCGGTCGGGCTGTCGAGCAGCATGCGGGCCGTCGTCGTGTCCAGCAGAGCCGTTGTGCTGCGCCACATTCGGTTGAGCAGCTCGGTGGTGGCACCCAATTCGGGCTCTGCACCCTGCGCCGTGCGCTTGGGGGTGTCGCCGCTGAGGCTGACCGCGATGGTCAGATCGGCGTTCACCGCGGCGATCGGCGCCATCGGCAGCGGATCGAGGATGCCTCCGTCGGCGAGCAGGCGGCCGTCCAGCACATGCGGCTTGATCACCCCAGGGATCGCAATCGATGCGCGGATGGCCGCGTCGACCGGCCCGCGCTGTAACCATACGGACTTGCCCGCGATCAGATCCGTCGTCACCGCCGTGTACGGGATCGGAAGCTCCTCGATGACGGCGTCACCGAGGATCGCGCGGACGGCGTCGAGGATCTTCTCGGCACGCAGCACGCCTGCGGAGGTCAACGACGGGTCGAGCAGACGCAGTACCGCACGTTGGGTCAGGGAGGTAGCCCACGCCGTGTACTCGTCGAGCTTGCCAGCGGCTTCGAGCCCGCCGACGAGCGCGCCCATGGACGACCCCGAGATGCCGACGATCTCGTGCCCACGGTCGTGCAGTTCGTTGATCACCCCGATGTGGGCGTACCCCCTGGCACCACCGCTTCCGAGACAAAGCGCCACTCGCATGAATTCATTGTCGTCGCGTTACGTCGTCGCGAAAACGGCAACCCTGCCGAACATGATCGGAAAACTTCGCTCCGTCGTCCTCGACACCAAAGATCCGCAGCAATTGGCGCAGTTCTACGAGGCCGTCCTCGGTGGGGAACTGGTTGCCGAGGACGACACCTGGGTCGTGCTCACCGACCCGACAGGCAGGCGGCTCGCGTTTCAGCTGTCGCCCGACCACCAGCCGCCACGGTTCCCTGACCCGCGTGGGTCGCAGCAGTTCCATCTGGACATCAAAGTGACAGACGTCGACGAGGCGGAGTCAAAGGTGTTGGCGCTGGGCGCAACTCGCGTGACTGATGCGGTTGGCGAAGACCACTTCCGGGTGTACCGGGACCCGGCAGGACATCCGTTCTGCCTGGTGTGGGGGGTAGCGGACTAGCAGCCCACCCTGGCGAAGAATGCGGCGGCGACCAATCCGACGATGATGGCCACCGTCGGTTGTCCGCTGGAGAGAGCAACGACGACGCCCATGATGGCGCCGACGGCGATGACGAACAGCAGGATGGCCATGACCACCCGCATGCCGTTGATCGACCCACCGGCGGCAGGCGGCAAAGCAGTCCGGGGCTTACCCAGCTTGCCGTTGTCTGGTCCGATCATTGACCCTCCAAGAGTGATGAGGGACACATCGTACCTGATTTTGTGATGTGCACCACAAACGCGTAGTCGCGCTAACTGTTTGCGCGGCTTAGTATTCGGGCCCGGTGCGGTGGTGCCCATGGCAATGTTGGCGCGGTGACGGACGGGGCACCAACGCGTACCCGATTGCGTGAGGCGGCCGGCAAACTCGGCAGGCCCAGGTTCAAGGACGTCGTCGCAGGCCTCGTCACCGGTTTGTTCTCGATTCCCGAGGGCATGGCGTACGCCAGCATCGGCGGCTTCAACCCGGTCGCCGGTCTCTATTCGGGCATGGTCTCCACGGTCATCGGCTCGGTCTTCGCCAGGACCGTCTTGATGGTGACGACGCTGACCAGTGCGCTGGCGCTGACGTCCCGCAGCGTGCTGACGGCCGCCGGGCTAGACCCGACGGATCCGGCGAACGTCGCGGCTCTGGTGCTCGTCGTCGGGGTCGTGATGATGCTGTTCGGGCTGTTGCGGTTCGGCTCGATCATGAACTTCGTCTCCAACGCCGTGATGACGGGCTTCACCACGGGCATCGCGGTGCAAATCGTCGCCGGAGTGATCACCGACGCCACCGGATACCGACCGCAGAGTCACAACACGATTCGCAAGTTCGTCGAGGCGTTCGCGAACGTGGGGTCGTGGCAGGTGGCGCCCTGCCTGGTGGCCCTCGCGACGGTCGCCGTGTGGCTGGTATTCCATCTGATCAAGCGACTCGAGGCGTTCGCGATCCTGATCGCTCTCGTCGTGGTGACGGTGGCCGTCGTCGTCCTGCGCGTAGACGTCGAGGACGTCGGCGCCATCTCGTCTGTGCCGAATGCGCTGCCGCCCTTGGTATTACCAAACTTCGGGGCCATTCCCGTTCTGCTGGGCGGCGGCCTTGCCGTCGCGCTGGTGGGGCTGGCGCAGGCAGCGGGAATCGCGGCGGCGGTGCCCAACCCGGATGGCAGTCGGCCGAACACCTCGAGGGACTTCGTCGCGCAGGGCGCGGCGAACCTGGCCGGTGGCTTCGTTGGTGCCCTGCCCACCGGCGGCTCCCTGTCGCGCACCGGAGTGTCGGTGTCGGCGGGCGCGCAGACGCGTTGGGCAGGCGTCTTCGCGGGTGTTTGGCTGATCCTGCTGGTCGTGCTGGCCGGCTCGCTCGCCGAGTTGATCCCGATGCCCGTCATCGGCGGGTTGGTCCTCGTCATCGGCATCGAGTTGATCCAGGGGCGTTGGGCCGACATCAAGCTGGTACTGCGCACCGCGCCGCTGTCGGCGGTGGCCATGGTGATCACGTTCGTTGCGACGACGGAATTGCCGCTGCACCAAGCGATCGTCATCGGTGCCATCACCTCGCTGGTGCTCTACTGCACCAAGGCGTCGCAGTCGGCGCGTCTGGTCGCGCTGGTTCCCACCGGCGACGGCGGCTGGGAAGTCGGTCCGGTGCCCGCGTCCTGCCCCAGCAGTGAGGTGACGGTTCTGCACTACGCCGGCGTCGGCCTGTTCTCGGAGGTGCCGCGCATCGACGAGGAGTGGCCGAGGGTCGCCGACAGCACCAGCGCCGTCGTCGTCCTCAGTATGGGAACCCTTCCGGACGTGCCGTCCTCGAAGGTCATCCGCGCGCTGCGAAAGTGGTCGACCGATTTGCAGGCCAACGGCGGGCGACTGCTGATCGCAGGAGTCAGCCCGGCCGCCGCGAAGGTGCTCGAGCGCGGCGGCGTCGACGACCTGCTGGGGCCTGGCGGCATCGTGCCTGCCACCAGCCGGGTGTTCGGCGCGCTGAACGAGGCCCTGGACCGCGGTCGACGCTGGATCGCGGAGCGGCCCGGCGCACCCGATGGAGGCACTTCCGACCCGCGTGATTAAAAGGTCGTCAGCCGCAGAGATCGTCCGCGGCGGCGTCGGCCGCGACGATGACGGCTGACTGACGAGCCGGCGTCAGCTGTGACCATGGCGTGCCAAACGTGCCGGGCCCTGCGGCGTCCGACTTCTGCAGGCTCTCCAAATACGGCTCGAACTGAGCCTTCTGCTCGCCGCCCTGCGCCACCATCCACACCTTCGCAGCGTGGCAGGCCTGGAAGTACTCGTCCTCGGTCGATTCCGCGGGGGTGCCGACCGCGGTGGTGACGCCGTTGGGGGAGACGCCCGTTGCTCCCGGCGCCGCGGTATGGGTCTGCAGGCTCGTCGTGGTCGTCGCCGTCGAGGTGCTGGCCGCCACCGATGACGAGGACGTGGCGTTGCCACCGTCGGGTCCCGACGTGCACGCGGCGAGGAGGGCCGCCGCGGCTGCCGCGGCGAGAATCGGGTAGCTGCGCATGCCGCCAATCTATGCAACACTCGCCAGCGTGTTGGAACGGACCTTCTGTCGGGAGTGTTGTCGGGCTTGACGCCCGCCCCCTGATCGACCCCTCTTCCCGGTCCACCTGGAGTTCCCTTCACATGTCTCTTGCCGTCTCCTCCGTTCCGTCCGTCGTCGCGCCGACTCGGCTGCGCGTACCCGATCTGCTACAGGCGACCGACGTCGCCGCCGACCACGTGCTGTCCGGTCGCTACGACCACGTCCTGCCCGCCGGCGGACCGTCCACCGATGAACGCTGGTTCACCCGGCTGCACGGCGACGACGAACTCGACGTCTGGCTCATCAGCTGGGTGCCGGAGCGCTCCACCGAACTCCACGACCACGGCGGGTCACTGGGTGCACTCACCGTCGTCTCGGGTGCGCTCGTCGAAACGCGTTGGGACGGAGATGCATTGCGTGAGCGACGACTTCGCGCCGGTGACCAGGCCGGCTTCCCGCTCGGCTGGGTGCACGACGTCGTGTGGGCGCCATCGGAGCCGCTGCAGATTACCTCGTCTACCGTGCCTACCCTGAGCGTGCACGCGTACTCGCCGCCGTTGACGGCGATGTCGTACTACGAGGTCACCGGTCGGAACACCCTTCGTCGGGACCGGACCGAGCTGACGGACAAGCCGGAGGGGGACTAGTGGCCCGCATCGACGCCGTTCTGCAGGCCGCGCGCGACAAGCTGACCCGGATCGAGGCCGCCGACGTGCCGAGGGCCTTGGACCGCGGCGCCCTGCTCGTCGACATTCGGCCTGCCGCGCAGCGGGCCCTCGAGGGAGAGGTCGTCGGCGCACTGATCATCGAGCGCAACGTGCTCGAATGGCGCTGCGACCCCACCAGCGAAGCCCGGCGCCCGGAAGCCGTCGACGACGACGTCGAGTGGCTGGTGCTCTGCTCAGAGGGCTACACGTCGAGCCTGGCGGCGGCATCGCTCGTCGACCTTGGCCTGCACCGCGCCACCGACGTGATCGGCGGCTACCACGCCCTCAAGGCGGCGGGAGTGCTCGACCGGCTCAGCGAATCACTCGTCGGAACGCAGCAGCGGCCGTAGCTTCGCGGTCTTCTCGGGCGTCCACCCCGGCGGCTGCATGATCGCCGCCCACGCATTCGCCACGTCGCGCACGTAGACGTGGCCGTGACCGTCCGGGACGTCGACGGCCACCGCCATGTCGGCGGACACCTGCAGGAACGTCACCACGGGGATCCACTCCATCTCGGGTGAGACGCCGTCACCCCGAGGTTCGCGCAACCAGTCCGGCTTGCTGAACAGCAGATCGGGGTTCCACCACGCAATCGGGTCGGACGCGTGCTGCAGGTACACCACGCGCGGGTGGCCCCACGGGTCCGGTGGCCGACTGAGGTTCTCGGCCGTGGCGGCGAACCGGACGTACTCGCCCTTGTCGTAGATGGGCAGCCACTGCGGTGAACCGGCGTCGCGGTCGGCGGTCAGGTCGGTCCAGATCGTGTTGTTGAACGTCGGGCCGGAGAACAGGGCACCGTCGGTACGCGCAATGAGGTTGTTCAGCGACAGGAACGGCGCCTCGCCACCGAACGAGCCGAGGCTCTCGCCGAACACCACCAGCTTGGGACGCTTGGCCTCTGGCATCGCGCGAACCAACTCGTCGACGGCCTCGAAGAGCGCCTGGCTGGATTGGCGCGCGTTCTCCTTGTCGACGAGGAACGACAACCAGCTCGGTAGAAACGAGTACTGCATCGACACGATCGCGGTGTTGCCGTTGTACATGTACTCGAGCGAGGACGCCTCGGCCTCGTTGATCCAGCCGGTGCCCGTCGTATTGGCCACCGCGACCACTGCGCGATCGAGCCCCCCGGTGCGCTGTAGTTCGCGGGCGGCGAGCTCGGCGCCCGCCTTGAATCCCTCCGCAGAGTTCAGGCCGGCGTAGACACGGATCGGTTCGACTGCTCCTGCGCCATTGAACTTCGCGAGGTCCTCGACCGACGGTCCGTTGCCGACGAAGACGCGGCCCTGATGACCGAGCGACGACCAGCTGACCAGTGACTCGGGTCCGCCCGAGCGCAGCGGACTCGTCGGGGCGGGGTTGTCGGGGTCCTCCTCGTTGTTGACCGACTCGAAGGTGTTGTTCAGCGTGCTCATCGCGAACCGCACCACCACGCCGTTGAGCAACGCGATGGTCAGGACGAGAAGCAGGGTGACCACCACGACGGCCGAAACCCTTGGCGGCGCAACGCGGTCGAGCAGTCTGACGAGGAACCGCACCAACTTGCCGACCAGCTGACCGAGTTCGACGAACGCGAAGAGGAAGACGATCGATAGCGCGGCGGTCAGCGGGTGGTCCCAGAAGTCCATCCGCGGAACGCCCATGTAGTCCCTGACGTCGTCCTGCCAGACGTGGAACCAGATCACCGCCAGCGTTTGGCCGATGATGCCGACCACGACCAGCGCGATCCACGCTCGCCGCGGCGCCGACGGGCTCGTCTCCTTCGAACGCAGGTAGCGGACCAGCCACACGCTGAAGACGCCGAGGCCGTAACCGATCGCGCCCGCCGCGCCGCTCACCAAGCCTTGGAACAGGGGCCCGCGGGGGAGCAGCGACGGCGTCAGCGACAGCCAGATGAACACCAGTCCGAGCGCGGTGCCGACGAACGTGTAGTGCCGGACCCACCAGTCCGGCTTCGGCGGCGGTGCAGCAGGTTCGGATTCGACGATGGCCGCTTCGTCGGCGCCGTCGGCCCTGGTGCTCGTCGGGTCTGTCACGAACGCACTTTAACGGTGCGTGAACTCCGGTGGGCGCTTCTCGGTAAAGGCTGCCATGCCCTCGGTCTGGTCATCGGTGGCGAACGCCGAGTGGAAGAGCCGCCGCTCGTAGAGAAGTCCTTCTGCGAGCGTCGATTCGAACGCCCGGTTGACGGCTTCCTTGGCCATCCGCGACGCCGAAAGCGACATCCCAGCGATGGTGGCGGCAGTGGCGTTGGCCTCGTCCAGCAGCGAGTCGGCGGGTACGACGCGCGACACCAAACCGCTGCGATCGGCCTCCGCCGCATCGATGGTGCGTCCCGTCAGAATGAGGTCCATCGCCTTCGCCTTGCCGATGGCGCGGGTGAGCCGCTGCGAACCGCCCATTCCCGGTAGTACGCCGAGCTTGATCTCCGGCTGGCCGAACTTGGCACTGTCGGCGGCGATCAGGATGTCGCACATCATCGCGAGCTCGCAGCCACCACCGAGGGCGTACCCCGCGACGGCGGCGATGGTGGGGGTGCGGGTGGCCGCGAACTTGGACCACGTTGCGAAGAAATCGGCCGAGAAGACGTCGGCGAACGACAGGTCGGCCATCTCCTTGATGTCGGCGCCCGCGGCGAAGGCCTTCTCGTTACCGGTGACGATGATCGCGCCGATACCGGCATCGGCATCGAATTCAGCTGCGGCGGTGGTGAGTTCGACCATCACCTGGCTGTTGAGGGCATTGAGTGCCTTCGGCCGGTTCAGGGTAATGGTCCCGACGCGGCCCTCGCGGGCGACCAGGATCGTTTCGTAGCTCATTGCTTCTCCTCATCGGGGAACGTCAGGTCCGGGTTGGCTGATTCAAAATATGCCTCGACGGCATCCGGTGAGCACGATGCCAGCGTGGCCGGTGACCACTTCGGATCGCGGTCCTTGTCGACGAGCAGAGCGCGGATGCCTTCCACCAGGTCGTGTGACCGCAGGGCGGCGCAGGACGTTCGGAACTCTTGGCGCAGTACGTCTTTCAAGGTCTTTAGATCCGCGGCTCGTCGCACCGCCTGCAGTGTCACCGCCACCGCGATGGGGGATCGGCCGTCGATGAGGTTGGCGGCGTCGATGGCGGGGCCTGCGTCGTGCCCGCGCAGCGCGGCGACGATGTCGACGACCGTCTCGCCCGCGTAGCACTCGTCGATCCAGTGCCGTTGCGCCAGAAGGGGACTCGCGGGCGGTTCGATTGCGAACGTGGACAGCGCCGCGTCGACGCCGTCCTTGACGATCGCTGCGGTGAACTCGCTCAGCTCGGCGTGGGGGACGAAGTGGTCGGCAAAGCCCATCGCGATGGCGTCGGCTCCGGAGAACGGCGCGCCCGTCAGTGCAGCGTGCAGGCCGAGTCGTCCTGGCGCGCGCGACAGCAGGTAGGTGCCGCCGACGTCGGGGATGAAGCCGATGCCGACCTCGGGCATGCCCATCTTCGTGGTGTCGGTGACGATGCGGACGCTGCCGTGCGCGGCGACGCCGACGCCGCCGCCCATCACGATGCCGTCCATGATCGCGACGTACGGCTTGGAATATTCGGCGATGTAGGCGTTGAGGACGTACTCGTCGTGCCAGAACGACCGCGCCTCGGCGCCATCGGCCTTGGCGCTGTGGTAGATCGCGATGACGTCGCCGCCTGCGCACAAGCCGCGCTCACCGGCGCCGGTCAGTAGCACGGTGTGCACGGAGTCGTCGCCCTCCCAGTTCCTGAGAGCCCTCTCAAGTTCGGTGGCCATGCCGTGGGTAAGCGAGTTGATGGCCTTTGGCCTGTTCAGCGTGACCAAACCGACGCCGTTCTCGACTTTTACTAGGATGTCCTCGTTTTCTGCCACGGCTTGCAATCTAGATCGTCACCCCAGGTCCAAGCGACACGGGTAACGTTTCTCAAGAAGTTCACAGTTTCAGAGACAAGGCCGGGAACCGGTCCGAGTCGCCGCACGTTGACCCATTGTTCGTCACTTGACGAGCCAACTGCACAAGAGAGGAACCGACGGTGCGCGAGAGCAGCAACCCGGTTTTCCGTTCCCTGCCCAAGCAGCAGGGCGGATATGCCCAATTCGGTACCGGTGCCGCCGGCTACGGCGCGGCAGCGGTACAGGCTGACCCGTACGCGGCCCAGCCGTACACCGACCAGTCGAGCCAGGTTTCCCGGCCGCTGACCATCGACGACGTCGTCACCAAGACCGGCATCACGCTGGCGGTCCTCACCGCCGTCGCAGCGGTCTCCTACTACCTGGTGCAGGGCAACATCGCCCTTGCGACGCCGTTCAGCCTCGTCGGCGCCCTCGGCGGCCTGGCGCTGGTCCTGATTGCCACCTTCGGTCGCAAGCAGGACAACCCGGCGATCGTGCTGAGCTACGCGGCGCTCGAGGGCCTGTTCCTCGGTGCGGTGTCGTTCATCATCGCCAACCTGTACTCGACCGGTGGCGTGGGCATGATCGCGCAGGCGATCGTCGGCACGCTCGGCGTGTTCTTCGGCATGCTGGTCGTCTACAAGACGGGTGCCATCCGCGTCACGCCGAAGCTCACCCGCATGGTCATCGCGGGCATGTTCGGTGTGCTGGCCCTGATGCTGCTGAACTTCGTCATGGCGATGTTCGGCGTCGGCGGCGGCGACGGCTTCGGTCTGCGCAGCGGTGGCCCCATCGCCATCGGCTTCTCGCTACTCTGCATTGCGCTCGCGGCGTTCAGCTTCCTGATCGACTTCGACGCTGCCGACCAGATGGTTCGCGCCGGAGTTCCGTCGAAGGCAGGCTGGGGCATCGCGCTCGGGCTGACCGTGACGCTGGTCTGGCTGTACCTCGAAATCCTGCGGCTGCTCAGTTACTTCCAGAACGACTAGCAGCCCTGCCCGGAAAGCCCGTTCGCCTTGGCGAGCGGGCTTTCTCTTTGCCTAGGTGTCCGCCGCCCCGTTGAGATAGCGCTGGCAGTCACTAGCGTCGCGATATTCGACTGTCAGCGCTATCTCAACGGGGCTGTGGATGAATTCGGCGGCGTCGCACATGCCGCAGGCATGTTGCGATGGTGGATTCCATCTTCATCGGCAGCGAGGCGGTTGCCGCGGGTGAGCTCAGCGCGAACGACCTCAGGCGCCGCTACCGGCGGCTGCTTCCCGACGTCTACGGCTCGTTGACCGCGGAGCCCACGCTGTGCGAGCGGATCACCGCCAGCTGGTTGTGGACGGGGCGGGAAGGTGTCATCGCGGGAGCTGCTGCCTCGGCGCTCCTCGGCGCGGAATGGGTCGACGTCGATACGCCGGTTGAACTGATTTGGGCCAACAACCGGGCGGCTACCGGCGTGGTGACTCGCCGCGACACCCTGTTGGACGGCGAAACGACTGTGCGTCCTAGTGGCCTGCCACTGACGATCGCCGAGCGCACTGCATTCGACCTCGCCCGCCGCGGCTCCATCGTCAATGCCGTCGCCCGGCTCGACGCACTAGCTCGTGCAACGCATTTCAAGGCAGCGGACGTATTGGAACTCGCATCGGGGCACCCGCACGTCAGGGGGTTGCGCCGGATCTCACGCGTCCTGGACCTCGTCGACGCCGGTGCGGAATCTCCGAAGGAGACGTGGTTGCGGCTACTCCTGATCCGTGCCGGCTATCCACGGCCGCAGACTCAGATTCCGCTACTCGGGCCGGACGGCTATCCCATTTACCGGCTCGACATGGGATGGGAGGACAAGCTCATCGCCGTGGAGTACGACGGTGATGACCATCGTGAAAAGTCCCGGTGGCGCAAGGACGTCATCCGCTCGGAATACATTGCGCACCTTCGGTGGAAGCACATTCGGGTGGTCGCGGGCGAACGCGAAGCCGACGTTCTGCGCCGCGTGCAGCGGGCGTGGCTATCGACATAGCGCTGACAGTCAGAATTGGCGCGCGATCGGACTGTCAGCGCTATCTCGACGTCGAAGGGATTAGTTGTCGACGGGGGCTAGCTGAGGCGCTCGACGACCATTGCCATGCCCTGGCCACCGCCGACACACATCGACTCGATGCCGAACGTCTTGTCGTGGGTCGCAAGGTTGTTCAGCAGCGTGGCGGTGATGCGGGCACCGGTCATGCCAAACGGGTGACCGAGCGCGATCGCACCGCCGGACACATTGAGCTTGTCCTCGTCGATGCCGAGTTCGCGCGCCGAGCCCAGCACCTGGACGGCGAACGCTTCGTTGATCTCGACCAGGTCGATGTCCGAGATCTTCTTGCCCGCCTTGGCCAGTGCCTTCTTGATGGCCTCGATGGGGCCAAGGCCCATGATCTCCGGCGAGAGGCCCGACACACCCGTCGAGACGATGCGCGCCAACGGAGTCAGCCCCAGCTCCTTGGCCTTGGTGTCGCTCATGATCACGACCGCGGCCGCGCCGTCGTTCAGCGGACACGCGTTGCCCGCCGTGATGGTGCCGTTCGGCCGGAAGACGGGCTTGAGCTGACTGATCTTCTCGTAGGTCGTGCCGGCGCGCGGACCGTCGTCCGTGGACACCACGGTGCCGTCGGGCAGCGTCACCGGCACGATTTCGCGCTCGAAGAAGCCGTTGTTGATGGCCTCTTCGGCCTTGTTCTGGCTGCGGACGCCCCAGTGGTCCTGATCCTCGCGACTGATGCCGGTGAACAGCGCGACGTTCTCGGCGGTCTGGCCCATCGCGATGTACACGTCCGGCACCAGTCCATCGTTGCGTGGGTCGTGCCATTCGTCTGCGCCAGCGGACTGCGAGGCGGTGCGTTCCTGCGCCACGTCGAACAGCGAGTTCTTGCTGTCTGGGGCGCCATCGGCGGCTCCGATGCCGAAGCGGGAAACCGTCTCGACGCCAGCGGAGATGAACACGTCGCCCTCGCCGGCCTTGATCGCGTGGAACGCCATCCGGGTGGTCTGCAGCGACGACGAGCAGTATCGATTGACGGTGGTGCCCGGCATGAAGTCATAGCCCAGCTCAACGGCAACGGCGCGGGCGATGTTGTACCCGGCCTCGCCCGCGGGCTGCCCGCAGCCCATCATCAGGTCGTCGACGTCGCGGGGATCGAGCGACGGCACCTTCTCCAGTGCGGCGCGCACCATCTGGGCGGCCAGGTCGTCGGGGCGCATGGTGGCGAGGGATCCCTTGACCGCGCGGCCGATCGGCGAACGGGCGGTCGAAACGATGACGGCTTCGGGCATGACGGCTCCTAGGTCAGTGGCTTGCGATGAGCGTGAAATCTAGAGCGAATTTAGCCCGTGACCGAAGCGACGATCGGCGCGGGTACGCCGGTCGTGCGCCGCCACAACCGGGTAATCCCACCAACGCGGGCAAATGCCGAGTCATCGCCGGTCCGCGATTCGAGTGCGGGCTCGACGT
>NZ_JAVRQA010000424.1:0-3910 GCF_032161845.1 Mycobacterium sp. | reverse complement strand
ATCAGCGCCTTGTTCGCGTTGTACCGCAAGAACTTCTTGACGTCCTCGGTCAGTCCGACCCCGTCGTACAGGTCCTGGGTGTACTCGACCTCGTTGTCGTAGAGCTCGAAGAGCAACTCGTAGGTGTAGTCCTTCAGCTCGGCCTTGCGCGCCTCGTCGGCTTGCGCCAGACCCTTCTGGAACTTGTAGCCGATGTAGTAGCCGTGCACGGCCTCGTCGCGGATGATCAGCCGGATCATGTCGGCGGTGTTGGTGAGCTTGGCGCGGCTGCTCCAGTACATCGGCAGGTAGAAGCCGGAGTAGAAGAGGAAGCTCTCCAGCAGCGTCGAAGCCACCTTGCGCTTCAGCGGATCGTCACCCTTGTAGAAGTTCATCACGATCTCGGCCTTGCGCTGCAAGTTGACGTTCTCCTCCGACCAGCGGAACGCCTCGTCGATCTCCACGGTCGAGCACAGCGTGGAGAAGATGTTGCTGTAGCTCTTGGCGTGCACCGACTCCATGAACGCGATGTTGGTGTACACCGCCTCCTCGTGTGGTGTCAGCGCGTCGGGGATCAAGCTCACGGCGCCGACGGTGCCCTGAATGGTGTCCAGCAGCGTCAGTCCGGTGAACACCCGCATCGTCAGCTGCTTCTCGTGGGCGTTGAGCGTGCCCCACGACGGGATGTCATTGGACACCGGGACCTTCTCTGGCAACCAAAAGTTGCCGGTCAGGCGCTCCCAGACCTCGGCGTCCTTCTCGTCTTGAACGCGGTTCCAGTTGATGGCCGAGACGCGGTCGATCAGCTTCATTCCATCGGACACCTTGGACCCCAATTCAGAACGTGACGAGTAACTGCCCTGACACTACAACTGGGGTCCGACGCCGCGCCGCAACACAACAACTTGTGTTGGCGTGTCGTGCCGGCGTCATCGTCATCGGCCGATGAACTCGTATTCCTCGGCCTTGAAACGCCTGGTTGCCAACCAGTACTGCCAGGTCATGCCGCTCCACAGCGTCCGGTTGACGCCGTGTTCGTCCATGTACCAGCTTCGGCAACCTCCGGTGTTCCACACCGTCTTGGCCAGATCGTCCTGCAACGCGCCGTTGAATTCGTCCTGCGCGCTGCGGGTCGGCGCCACCGCCTTGGCGCGCGCCTTGTCGACGGCGGCGATCGCCTGCGCCACGTACCGGATCTGGGATTCGATCATGAACACCACCGAGTTGTGGCCGAGGCCGGTGTTCGGACCGAGCAGGAAGAACAGGTTCGGCATGTCGGCGACGGCGACGCCGCGGTGCGCCTCGACCCCTTCGCGGTTCCACCGGTCCACCAGGTCCTCGCCGCCGGGGCCCTTGATGTCGACGTAGTAGTACGAGTCGGTGACGTGGAAGCCGGTGGCGAACACCACCACGTCCACCGGATGCTCGACCCCGTCGAACGTGACGATGCCATCGCGTGTCATCCGCGTGATGCGCTCGGTGATCACCTGCGTCTTGGGATTGGCGATCCCGCGGTAGTAGGTGTCGGAGTTGAGGATTCGCTTACAGCCCGCCCGGTAGTTCGGAGTGAGCTTGCGGCGCAACGCCTTGTCCTTGACGGCCCGCCGGATGTTCCACTTGCCCAGCCAGGAACCAACTCTCAGCAAACCGGGCTGCTTCGTCATGCCGAAGCCCACCACCTCGTGCAGCCAGTAGATGGCTGCCCGCATCGCCGCCCTGGTGCCGGGGACATCGGTGAACGTCCGCCGGACCCATTCTGGGAGCGCATTGTTGGGCCGCGGCATCACCCATGGCGGCGTGCGTTGGTACACCTGAAGTTCGGCGACGTCCTCGACGATCTCCGGCACCAGCTGGATGGCACTGGCGCCGGTTCCGATGACGGCGACCCGTTTCCCGGTGATGTCGACTGAGTGGTCCCACTGCGCCGAATGGAATGAGGCGCCGGCGAATTCATCGATTCCCTCGATGTCGGGGATCAGCGGGATGTGCAGAGCGCCGGCCCCCGAGACGAGGAACTGGGCGACGTACTCCTGGCCGCTTTGGGTGAACACGTGCCACCGCATCTCGGCGTCGTCCCAGTGGGCGCGCTCGACGTGCGAGTTGAAGCGGACGTACCGGCGCAGCCCGTACTTGTCCGCGACACCCTTGAGGTAGTCGAAGATCTCCGGCTGCAGCGACCACATGTGCGTCCAGTCGGGCTTCGGTTCGAAGGAGAAGGAGTACATGTGCGACGGGATGTCGCAGGCGCAGCCGGGGTAGGTGTTGTCACGCCAGGTGCCGCCGATGTCGTCGGCCTTCTCGAGGATGACGAAGTCGACGTTCTGCTTCTGCAGTGCGATGCCCATGCCGAGGCCGGAGAAGCCGCTACCGATGATCACGGCACGCGTATGGACGGGATCCTTCTGCGCCGTGACGGCGCCTGCCTCTTCGGCGATGCTCATGCCGACAAGAATACCCGGGAACGCGGGTACCGGGTATCAGGCCACCGATTCGCGGCGGCGAACACCTTCGTGAAGTGGCAGGTCGGGGTCGATCTTGATGCCGAGCAGCTCACACGTGCCGTAGATCGAGCTCAGCATGATGGTCGTCATATACACGATGAACTCGTCCGGCGGCATCCGCCGCGGGCTGTTGGTCCCCGGGCCCAGCCACCACTCGGTGGCCGCCGCGGCAGAGCCGAACGTCGTGAACGCGGCCAGCTCGATCGCCGCGCCGTCGAGCTCCATCTCGCGGAGTTCTTCGTTGAACATCGCGGCCATCGCCAGCGTGATGTCGCGACCCTCGTTGAGGGCACGCATCGTCGACTCGCTCTGTTCGGCGAAGCGGCCCTGGATCAGGAACCGGCACACGTTGGGGTGTTCGTCGACCAGGTAGACGTACTTCTCGACGCTGCGCGTGATCACTTCGCGCGCTGGATCGGTCGACACGTTGATCGACGGAATGATCGCCGCCCACAACATGTCCCGCAATCGCTCGCCGATCGCCTGGAACAGGTCGGACTTGTCGGTGAAGTGCCGATAGATCTTCGGCTTCGCGGTCCCCGCCTCTTCGGCGATCTCCCGCAGCGACAGTTCGGGTCCGAGCTTGTCGATGGCACGGAAGGCGGCGTCGACGATCTCGGCACGGACCTTCTTGCGATGCTCACGCCAGCGCTCGCTGCGCGCATCGACCTTCACCCCGGGTTGGGTACCCGACTGGGGCCGAGACGGTCTGCGCACGGACACACTGTACCGGCTGAGAGGGGCTGACCTGCCAGAACCGCGCCGGACCGGCAAGCTGGCGATCCTTCTGAGTCACATTTCCGTCATCGCGCTCGACACGAAGCCATCCCCTGACCCGGGTAATGTTGGTTCCGATATTTCCCAGCTAGACGAGACGAGTCTGATGACGCAGCGGTACGACCTGGTTATTGCCGGCGGGGGACCGTCTGGTGCCGCCGCGGCATGGCAGGCAGCGAAGACGGGCGCCAAGGTGGTCGTCCTTGACAAGGCCGAGTTCCCCCGCGACAAGCCGTGCGGTGACGGTCTGACGGCCCGCGCGGTCAGCTACCTGCAGAAGATGGGTCTCGCCGAAGAGGTCGACAAATTTCACCGGGTCAACAGGGTGACGGTGTTCAGTCCATCGCAATGGGAGTTGTCCTTCCCCACCCGCCCCGGGATGCCCAACCACGGGTACGTCGCCCCCCGCCCCCAGCTGGACACGCTGCTGCTCATGCAGGCCGTGGCCGCTGGCGCCGAGATCCGGCTGTCGTGCGAGGTGGCGGGCCCTGAACTCGACGCGAACGGCCGGGTCGTCGGCGTGGTCCTCAAGAACGGCGAGAAGGTCTTCGGTGACGCCGTCATCGCCGCCGACGGCGCCTACTCCCCCATCAAGCGGGCCTTGAAGATCGACTCGGAGTACAACGGCTACTCGGCGATCGCGATCCGCGCGG
>NZ_JAVRQA010000423.1:0-15510 GCF_032161845.1 Mycobacterium sp. | reverse complement strand
TGTCGAACAGTTCGTAGTACACCGCATTGTTGAGATGGCCGAACATGTCGTTGTCGGTCCATCGCGTCAACACCGGCCAGTGCACCGGAAAGTCGCGAGACGTCAGCTCCCGCTCGCTAGCGCTCATGTGGCAAGTCTTTCAGGCCCCGCCCCGCCGGGCGGGACTGGCAAGCTGGTGGAGTGAAGATCCGTGGAGCCGTCCTCGACCGGATCGGGGCGCCACCCCGGTATGCCGAATCCAAGCCGCTGAGGATCACCGAGCTGGAACTCGCGCCGCCCGGTCACACCGAGTTGCTGGTCCGCATCGAGGCAGCCGGGCTGTGCCACTCCGACCTGTCCGTCGTCAACGGCTCCCGGGTACGACCGGTGCCGATGCTGCTCGGGCACGAGGCGGCGGGCATCGTCGAGCAGGTGGGCGCCGGCGTGTCCGACCTAGCCGTCGGGCAGCGCGTCGTGATGACGTTCCTGCCGAGATGCGGCGAGTGCACGGCCTGCGACACCGACGGGCTCGCGCCATGCATCGCCGGCAGCGCCGCCAACGGCGAGGGCGTACTGCTGGGCGGTGGCACGCGGTTGGCCGCCGACGGCGCGCCGGTTCTGCATCATCTCGGCGTCTCGGCCTTCGCGTCGCATGCCGTCGTCGACCGCCGTTCCGTCGTCCCTGTGGACCGTGACGTCCCACCCGTGGTGGCATCTCTGTTGGGGTGCGCGGTGCTCACCGGTGGCGGCGCGGTGCTCAACGCGGGCCGACCCCGACCGGGCGACACGGTCGCGATCGTCGGCATGGGCGGGGTTGGCATGGCGGCGCTGCTGACGGCGCTGGCGCACGACGACGTCCGGGTGATCGCCGTCGACCGGGTGCCGGACAAGCTGGAGCGGGCGCTTGCCTTGGGCGCCCACGCCGCCTACGCGCCGGATGAGGTGGGCGCCGAGAAGGCGGCGATCGTGATCGAGGCCGCCGGGCACCCCGCCGCGCTGGAGACGGCCATCGCGCTGACCGCGCCGGGCGGGCGCACCGTGACGGTGGGACTCCCCCATCCGGACGCTCGAATCACGTTGTCGCCGTTGGGTTTCGTTGCCGAGGGCAGGTCGCTGATCGGTAGCTATCTTGGCTCGGCGGTGCCGGCGAGGGACATCCCCCGGTTCGTCCAGCTGTGGCGGTCCGGCCGCCTCCCGGTGGAGGCGCTGGTGTCGTCGACGATCGACTTGGAGCAGATCAACGAGGGCATGGATCAGCTCGCCGACGGGCACGCCGTGCGGCAGATCATCGACTTCGGCTAGAACCAGGCGTCGCGCATCTCCAAGGTGGTCCGGTCCATGCGCTCGAGCAGGTCGAGCTGTGGTGCCGTCCTCGGCAACTCGTATCGGAAGAAGAACCGCGCCGCCTGCCGCTTGCCGTCGTAGAAGTCCCCCGACAACCCGTCGGCGGCGATGACCTGCTCGAGCCAGATCCACGCGACCACGACGTGCCCAAACGCCTCGAGGTAGATCGCACTGTTGGCGAGTGCCGCCTCGGCATCGCCGGCGGCGAACATCGCACCCGTCACCTCGACCAGTCGCTGCCAGGACGAGTTCAACAGGGCGGCAAGCTCAGCCGTCTCGCCACCAGCGGTGGTGGCCTGCTCGATCGCCGCCGTGACGGCCTTGCCCAGCTCGGCGAGGCTGGCGCCGTCGCGCTGGGTGACCTTGCGGCCCAAGAGATCCAGACTCTGGATGCCGTTGGTGCCCTCGTGAATCGGGTTCAGTCGATTGTCGCGGTAGTGCTGCTCGACGTCGTACTCGCGGGTGTACCCGTACCCGCCGTGCACCTGGATGGCCAGGCTGTTCGCCTCGAGGCACCACTGCGAGGGCCAGCTCTTCGCCACCGGGACCAGGATGTCGAGCAGTAGCGAGGTGGCGTCGCGTTCCTCGTCGGACTCCGCGGTGCGCTGCAGGTCGATCAGCTTGGTGCAGTACAGCCCGAGGGCGAGGCCGCCTTCGACATAGGCTTTCTGCGCCAACAACATTCGCTTGACGTCCGCGTGTTCGACGATCGGCACCTGCGGCGTGGACGGGTCCTTCACCAACCTGCCCTGTGGCCGTTCGCGCGCGTACTCGACTGACTTGAGATAACCCGTGTAGCCGAGTGACACCGCGCCCATCCCGACGGCAAGGCGGGCCTCGTTCATCATGTGGAACATGTAGATCAGGCCACGGTGCGGCTCGCCGACGAGATAGCCCACCGCGCCAGCTTCACCGTTCGGAGTGTGGACTCCTTCGCCGAAGTTCAGCACCGTGTTGCTGATACCTCGTTGACCCATCTTGTGATTCAGCCCGGCCAGGGTGACGTCGTTGCGGTCCCCGACCGAACCGTCGGCACCGACGAGATACTTCGGCACGATGAACAAGGAGATGCCCTTCGTGCCCGCCGGTCCACCGGGGATCTTAGCGAGCACCAGGTTGACGATGTTGTCGGTGAGTTCGTGCTCGGCGCCGGAGATCCACATCTTCGAGCCGAACAGGCGGTACGTCCCGTCGTCCCTTGGCTCCGCCCGGGTCAGGATGTCCGCCAGCGATGAGCCGGCCTGCGTCTCGGAGAGCGCCATCGTGCCGGTGAACCGGCCGGCGAGCATCGGCTTCACGAACGTCTCGACCTGTTCGGCATCGCCGAACTTGGAGATGAGATTCGCGTTGGCGACCGTCAGCATCAGGTAACCAGAGGTGCTGACGTTGGCGGCCGAGATGTACGCGAACGCCGCCTGGGCCACGCAGACCGGCAGCTGGGCGCCGCCGAGGGCCTCGTCCATGCTGGCGCCGATCAGGTCGGCCTGCGCGAACGCCTCGATGGCGTCCTTGACCTCACCGATGACGGTGACGTGGTTGCCGTCGAAAGTCGGCTCGTTGGCATCGCTCTTCTTGTTGTGGGGAGCGAAGTACTTCTCGGCCAGCTCCTCGCTGAGGTCCAGCACGCCGTCGAACGTGTCGCGGGAATGCTCGGCGAACCGGTCGCGCTTGGTCAGCTCGTCGACGCGTAGCCACTCGTACAGCAGGAAGTCGATGTCGCGTCGCGACAGCAGAGTGGACTTCACTTCGCGCCTGCGACGTCGATGCCGAGGGGCTCGTCGATGCGCACGGCTTCGTCGCGGATCAGACCGCGCAGCAGCGCGGTGCTGAACTCGACGGCGATCTCCTGCGCAGTGCGGCGACCCTGCGGCCGCAGCCAGCGGTAGGACCCGAGGGTCATGCCGATGTAGCCGAGCGCCAGGACGTGGGAGTCGCAGTCGTAGAACTCACCGCTGGCGATGCCGCGGTCGATGACGTCGCGGACGTGCTCGTACACCGATGTCTCGGCCTTGCGGATGTAGGCCACCTGCTCCTCGGTGAACCACTCCGTGATGTACGGCGCCTCCTGGAAGTAGACGGCGCCGCGCTCGATGTCGCTGGCGATGCCGACCAGTAGGCGGCGCGTGAAGTGGTAGATCATCTCGCGCGCCGAGGCCGTTGGGTCGTCATGGAGGGCGCCAACGGTGAAGTCGGCGGCACTCTTACAGATGTCGAACAGGATCAGCGACTTGCTGGCGTAGTAGTGGTACACCGTGGCCTTGTTCAGCCCCACCGCGTCGGCGACGTCGTCCATCCGGGTGCCGTGGTAGCCCCGAGCGGCGAACAGCTTGGTGGCGACGGCCAGCAGTTCCTCTCGGCGGGTCAGGCCGTTGGCCGAATTCGTCGATGAGCCGCTTGCGCGAAGAGGATCAGATTCGGTGGACATGGCGACTCACTATAGGTAGGTGGGGCCTTCGCCCGGGGACCAATCAACTGGTTGGCCAGTTTAGGCAATCGCTCTCTTCCACTGTTCGGCGCGGGGCCTTCCGGGCTAGACTTTGCTCAAAGTCGTCTCGCATGGAGGTATTGATGGATCCGAATCCTGACTACGACGCCAGCGACGAGATCGAGTACTTCTTCAACTTCGTTCCATGGGGCCTGCGCGGCGTCTACCCGCCGCCCGCCTATCCGCCCGTCTAAGAAACAGTCAACCTGGCACTGGCGCCCAAGGGTGCCAGTGCCAGTTCTTGCTGCGCCGAAGCTAAGCGGCGGCGGCCTTCACCGCACGTCCCACTTCGGCGCGCAGCCGCGTGTACTCGGGGGAGCGCCTCAGCTCGTCGGGGTCGATCCCGGTGCGTGGCAGATCGACGGGAAGGTCCAACGCAACCTGGCCCGGCCTGCGGGTCAGCACGACGATGCGAGAGCCCAGGAAGGCGGCCTCGTCCGCGCTGTGCGTAACGAATACCGTGGTGCGACCGGTTTCCGCGCTGACCTGGCGGACGTCTTCCTGCAGTCGTTCCCTGGTGAGGGCGTCGAGGGCAGCGAACGGTTCGTCGAGGAGGAACAGTGGCGTCTCGGCTGCGAGGGCCCGCGCGATCGCGACTCGCTGCTGCTGACCACCGCTGATCTCCCAGATCTTCCGGTCCGCGGTGCCGTCGAGTCCGACGCGCTGCAACAGCTGGTCGCGCCGCTCGGCCCGCCTCTCGCGGGGCACCTTGGCGTACTTGAGGGCGAGGTCGACGTTGCCGCCGACGGTGCGCCACGGGAACAGCCGAGGCTGCTGAAAGACGACACCCGCGGTCACGCCGGGGGTGGGGGCGTCGCCCGAGACCTGCACCCGCCCGGTGCTCGGCTCCTCGAAGCCGGCGATGAGCCGCAGCAGTGTGCTCTTGCCGCAGCCCGACGCGCCGACCAAGACCAGGAACGCCCCTGGTTCGACGTCGAGGTTCACCGGACCGAGCGCCGTCACGTCTCCGTAGCGATGCGCGAGGTTCTCGATTCGGACACCGCCCCGGACTGCACTTCCCACGGCGTTGGTCTGCTCACTGGTTGAGGGCACCGGGAAGTCCCTTGGTGTAGATGGCGTCCTGAAACGTCTTGAGTGGGGCGGCATTCGGGATCTGCTTCTGCTCGGCCAGGAATTCCGATGCACTCTCAAGGTTGGCCGCGATGTTGCCCGGCGCCCCTTCGGATCCGAGCCATTCGGCGGATGCCACCTGGCCGGGAGTCAGGTACACGCCCTGCTTGAGCTGTCCGACGACGTCTTCCGGGCTCAGACCGATCTCGGCGGCGATGGCCTTGGCCGCCGCGTTCGGATCGTCCTTGATGGTCGTGAGCGCGCGGGCTTCCTGCTTGCGCCAGGTGTCGACGACGTCCGGGTGTGCGTCGGCGAACTCGTTGGAGACCGCCGAAAGGTCGAGTGTCGGCTTGCCATCCTTGGCCAGTTGGCGGCTGGTGATCAGATCCTTGCCGGTCTTGCGAAGGTCGTCGAGCGTGGGCAGCCAGGTGTATGCGGCGTCGATGTCGCCGCGGTCCCACGCCGCGAGGATCGCCTGGGGCTGCAGGTCGACGAGCTGAACGTCCGTGGACGACAGGTTGTTTTGCGCCAGCGCTGCCAGCAGGCTGTAGTGCGCGGTCGACGCGAACGGCGTGCCGACGCGCTTGCCCTTCAGGTCGGGAAAAGTGTTGACGCCACTACCGTTGCGGGCCACGAGTGCCTCGTTGTCGCCGGCGACGTCGAGGACGAAGGCGACCTTGTACGGAATGTTCAACGGCGCGGACAGGCCACGGGCGACGGGGCTGGAGCCCAGCGCGCCGAAGTCGAGTTCCTTGGCGATGAACGCGGTGTTGATGTCGGCGCCCGAGTCGAACTTCGTCCACTTGATGTTGTAGTCGGGCAGCGCCTGTTCGAGCCACTTGTTGTTCTTGACGATCAGGTCGCCGCTCGGAAACGATTGGTAGCCAATGCGAATCGTCGGCTTGCTGGCGTCCTGACCGGAGTGGTCCACCGAGCAGCCCGCCACCGCCAGAGTCGTGACGACCGCCGCGACTAGTAGCGCTCTCAGGTTCATATCTTTCCTCTCCATGGGACGGCGCGTCGTTCTACGGAACGAAGCAGACCGTCGATGATCAGGCCCGAGAAGCCGATGGCGAAGATGCCGACCAGCACCACGGGGGTGTTGTTGTAGTTGCTTGCGTCCTTGACGAGGCCGCCGATGCCGGGGATGCCGTTGAACAGCTCGGCGGCGACCACCGACGAGTAGGCCATGCCGACCGCCAGGCGGATTCCGGTGAACGTTTCGGGCAGGGCCGACGGCACCACCACGTCGCGAATCACCTGGAGGCGGGTCGCCCCGAGTGCGCGGGCCGCTTCAGTAAGGCCGACGGGCGCGGCAACGACCGCGGCCGTCGTCGCCACCGCGGCGGGCGGAAGTGCGGCCAATGCCAGCAGCGTGATCTTCGGCGCCTCGTCGATGCCCAGCCAAATGACGAGCAGGAAGAAGTAGGCCAGCGGCGGCAGCGCCCGGAGGAAGGTCAGCCACGGCTCGAGAACGCTGCGCACCCACCCGACCGATCCCATGACCAGGCCGAGCGCGACGCCGAGACCTACCCCGATGACGACGCCGACCAGCACCCGCCGCAACGTCATGTAGAGGTGCTCCCACAGCAGATAACCCGCGTACCCGCGGGTTCCGTCGTGGGTCGTCGAGACGTCGATGAAGGCCTTCCACACCGTGCTCGGATAGGGGACGAACGTCTGGTTCCAGATCCCCGCGGCGGCAACCAGCTGCCACCCGATCCCGAAGACGACGACGGAGAGCAGGGGTAGCGCCGCTCTGGTCGCACGGCCGCGCCACTTGCCTTGAGGTACGCGTTCAACCGACGAGTCGATACCCGACTCATCGGGGGTGATGTCTACGAAGACGGACACTGTTCCTGCGACTTTCTGCAAGCTGGGCTGGACGGAATGCGTTCAGCGACAGCAGGAGTCAACGGGCGGTGTCGCAGTCACCCACTGTTTCTACCGGGCGTCGCCACCCGGGTAAATGGCTGCGCTCGTGGCGAGTTTTAGTCATCGCCTACCCGTATTCGCTCCGAGGGGCGTATGCTGAGAGGCGTCCTTCTGGACATCCCCGTTTAGCGGAAAGCGGGCATTTGGCCCCGCGTTCAAATTGGTAGCGCCCACTCGTAGAGACTCCTGCGGGTATTTGCGCCCATTTCATCCGTGAGGCCATGGCAGATCGCCAGCTCCGTCAACGACGGTTCGGGCTCAACGCTGCACCGAGGTTGCCCTCCGTGTCTTGCGCTGCGCCCTTGGACGCCTGTTAGGGGGTCCATAAGTGATAATCCAGCCCAGCACCACAGAAGCTATCGACGGAGTCAGCGGCGAGGTGACGCCCTCGTGACCGCTCAATTGGAACGCCCAGTCGAAGACATTCAACAGGTCGACGAGTATGCCGACGTCATGGTCATGTTCAACAGGCTGCATGGCACGTTGACCGAGGTCGAGGACGCCGCTCGCCAACGCGAGGCCATCTTCAATCGATGCTTGGCCCTGGCCGACCGCATCGCACGGCACTACGGTGGTCGCGGCGAGGACATCGAAGACCTGACGCAGGTCGCCCGCCTTGGCCTCGTCAAGGCCGTCAACCGATTCGATCCCACCAAGGGCTCGCACTTCGTCGCCTTCGCCGTCCCCACCATGATGGGCGAGGTGCGGAGACACTTCCGTGACCACGGTTGGTCGATGCACGTTCCTCGTCGCCTCAAGGATCGGCACGGCCACATCACCAGGGCGACAATGGAATTGACCCAAACGCTGGGACGGGCTCCGTCCGCGGGCCAGTTGGCGACACACCTGGACATGCGCCGCGAGGATATCGTCGACAGCCTGCTGGCTGCCGAGGCATACCGCGTCCATTCCATTGATGCGCCCGTGTCCAGCGGGGATTCGGCACCGCGGATGGTCTCCGACACGGTGGGTGAGGTCGACTTCGAGTTCGACCGCATCACCGATCAGGAGACGGTTCGGCCCCTGCTCGCCGCCTTGCCGGAGCGCGAGCGCACCGTGCTCTACCTCCGCTTCTTCGAGTCCATGACCCAGAGTCAGATCGCCGAACGCATCGGCGTTTCCCAGATGCACGTCTCTCGGATCCTGGAGAAGACCCTGCGGGAGCTGCGCGAACAGCTGTAGACCCGCGTCGATGAGGCCCCTCCCTGGCATCCGGGGAGGGGCCTCGCTCGCGTTCGGCCGACCGCCAAGAATTCGTTGAGAATCCGCCAAGAGCGGACTCCGATGCTGTTCCCAGCTCGCTCGACGACGGCTTCCTCGACGGCATCTCGTCGGAGGGCATCACCTTCACCTCGGAACGGGCGGCGGTCCAGCAGGGCGGCCTGGTGTGCAACTACCTGGCTCACGGCCGGACCGGGGTGAGCATCAGCGACGAGATCATGTCCAACAGCGATCTAACGGCCCATCAGTCCGCCGTCTTCATCGTGGAGGCCGCCAGCGCCTACTGCCCGGGTCTGATGGACCAGATCACCGCTTGATCTTCTGTGCGAGCAGACGCGCAGTGACCAGCCAGGCCACCGCTCGCCGTTTGTGCATCTCGAAGGCCGACGGCGGGACGGGGGGTGGGCAGACCACCAGTGCCTCGACGGCCGCCGCGAAGTCTGGTGTCACTGGAGAGTGCACCTCGCAATAGGCTTCGCCACACTTGCGGCAATGCACTTCGTAGCGAACGGAATTGGGTCCCGATTCGACGAAGGTGTAGTCGGCGACCGCAACGCATCGTGGGCACCGCGCGAGTCCACGTTCAACCACGACGCTCATGGCAGCCGCACTCCTTGTCGTCGATTACGAGAATCACTGCTCGCCATGGTGCGGCCGGGAAGACGGCGCGAGACCGCGCCCGCGGATCTCGATACGTGATCGGTGCGCAATCGAGATCAGCGGTCGCAGGCCGGTTTTCGGGGGATGATGGCGTCATGACCGAGGTACGTGGACGGGTGTGGCGATCAGGCAAACCGGTGGACGGGTTCACGTTCTCCGCCATCTCGGACTGCCTTGCCGACGACGACACCCTGGTGTGGGCCGACATCTACGACCCCGATCACGACACGCTTCGTGCGCTTGCCGACGAACTGACGCTCAACATCTGGGCAGTCGAGGACGCGACGGCGCCGAACGAGCGCACCAAGGCCACCGTGTATCGCACGCACACGTTCTTCACCGTCTACGCCATTCAGATGCTCACCCCCGTGGACGACTCGACCTCGACGTTGGTCAAGCACCGCATCTCGGCGTTCGTGTTGCCTCGCGGGCTGATCACGGTGCGCCTGCCACCGAGCGCGGGCGACGACCCGGGCTTTGGCATGGATGAGGTCTCTCAGCGGTTCGACGAGCTCGGCGGCCAGCAGTACGGGGTCGGCGCGTTGGTGCACGGCCTGCTCGACGTCGTCGTCGACGGGCACTTCGACGCCGTGCAGTCGCTCGACGACGGCATCGAATCCCTCGAAGACGAGTTGTTCGACGACGACGGCCCCAGACGCGGCTTGCAACGTCGCACCTTCCGCTATCGCAAGGACCTCGTCGAGTTGCGCAGGGTGGTGCTGCCCATGCGCGAAGTCGTCAGCGCCATCAAGAGCCGACGGCTGGACGCGAAGACCTCACCCGAACTCAATCCGCTGTACGACGACCTCTATGACCACGTGCTGCGAGCATCGGAGTGGACGGAGTCGTTGCGCGACATGGTCACAACGGTCTTCGAGACGAATCTGTCGCTGCAGGACGCCCGGCTGAACACCGTGATGAAGAAGCTCACCGGCTGGGCGGCCATCATCGCCGTGCCGACGGCCGTCACCGGCTTCTACGGGCAGAACGTCGAGTATCCAGGGATCAACACCGTCGCGGGTTTCGTCGCCAGTTCGGCCGTGATCGTGATCGTGGTGGCGCTGCTGTACGTGATGTTCCGCAAGCGAGACTGGCTATGATTCCGCCTCCAAGAATCCATTGAGAATCCGCCAAGACCGCCATCGGATGCTGTTCGCACATCGCAAGACGCGAGAGCGAAAACCACCTACAGCACCCGGGAGACCACCGAAATGTTCAGCACCCGCATCGCCACCTTCGCCACCACCGCCATCGCCGCGGGCGCCTTCGGGCTGGCCGCCTTCGCAGGTGCCGCGACGGCATCCGCCGGTTCGGCCGACTCGGAATTCCTGACGAACATCTCCGCCGAGGGCATCACCTTCGACTCGACCAAAACGGCGATCCAGGCCGGGCAGCTGGTCTGCAGCTACCTCGCGGGCGGGGAGAGCGGCACCGACGTCGGCCAGGACATCATGAGCGACACCGACCTCACCGCGCACCAGGCCGCCGTCTTCGTCGTCGAGGCCACCTACGCCTACTGCCCGAAGTTCATCCCCCAGATGACCGCCTGACGTCTCGCGAGTCCGACCCGCTTAGCGCCGGAGGGGTACGCGCGAGGTCATGGAGCGAATGGCAGACTCTTCGAATGATCATCGGGATACCGCGGGAGTCTCACGCGGGTGAGACGCGTGTCGCCGCCACGCCGCAGACCAGCGAACAACTCATCAAACTGGGCTACTCCGTCGTCGTCGAGTCCGGTGCCGGCGCCGCCTCCAGCTTCGCCGATACCGCCTATGTCGAAGCCGGCGCCAGCGTCGGTGCACGCGAAGAGGCTCTGTCCGCCGACGTGGTACTCAAGGTCAACGCCCCCTCGGACGGCGAGATCGCCGCGCTGAAGGACAACGCCACGCTCATCAGCCTGATCTCGCCGGCATTGAACCCCGAGCTGGTCGAGAAGCTGGCCGCCCGCCCGATCACGGTGTTGGCGATGGACGCCGTTCCTCGCATCTCGCGGGCCCAGTCGCTGGACGTGCTGTCGTCGATGGCCAACATCGCCGGGTATCGGGCCGTCGTCGAGGCCGCGCACGGCTTCGGCCGGTTCTTCACCGGGCAGGTGACGGCGGCGGGCAAGGTGCCGCCGGCCAAGGTGCTGGTGGTCGGCGCCGGCGTGGCCGGGCTGTCCGCCATCGGCGCGGCGGGCAGCATGGGCGCCATCGTGCGGGCCACCGACCCACGGCCCGAGGTCGCCGACCAGGTCAAGTCCCTCGGCGGGGAGTACCTCTACGTCGACCCGGCGGCCGCGGAGGTCTCGGCCACCGGTTACGCCAAGGAGATGGGCGACGACTACAAGGCCCGCGAGGCGGCGCTTTACGCCGAGCAGTCCCGAGACGTCGACATCATCATCACCACCGCGCTGATCCCCGGCCGGCCTGCGCCCCGCATCATCACCGCGGAGATGGTCGCCTCGATGAAGCCGGGCAGCGTGATCGTCGACATGGCGGCGGCCAACGGTGGCAACGTCGAGGGCACCGTCAAGGATCAGTCCATCGTCACCGACCACGGTGTGACGATCATCGGCTACACCGACCTGGCCGGGCGATTGCCCGCCACTGCCTCCCAGCTCTACGGCACCAACCTGGTGAACCTGCTCAAGCTGCTCACTCCGGAGAAGGACGGCCAGCTCGTGCTGGACTGGGACGACGTCGTCCAGCGTTCGGTGACCGTCGTGCGCAACGGTGAGACCACCTGGCCGCCGCCGCCGGTGCAGGTGTCGGCCGCACCCGCCGCCGCTGCCGCCCCGGTCGAGGCACCAAAGGTCAAGCAGCCGATGACGCAGGCTCGCCGGTTGGGGGTCACGTTCGTCGCCGCCGCAGTGCTGTTCGCGCTCATCGCGCTATCCCCGGCCGCGCTGCAGGTTCACCTGACGGTCTTCGCCCTGGCGATCGTGATCGGCTACTACGTGATCGGGCACGTGCACCATGCGTTGCACACCCCGCTGATGTCGGTGACCAACGCGATCTCGGGCATCATCGTCGTCGGTGCGCTGCTGCAGATCGGCCACGGTGACGCCGTGGTGACCGCCCTTGCTGCCGTCGCCACCCTGCTCGCCAGCATCAACGTCTTCGGTGGGTTCGCGGTGACGCGCCGCATGCTCGCGATGTTCTCGCGTAGCTGACCACGCCGACCCTTACCGCCTGCCCCCTTGAGCTTCCCCTGATCGGACGGATTGCATGCTCACCCTAGAGACCACTGCCACCGCGGCATACGTCGTCGCGGCCCTGCTGTTCATCCTGGCCCTGGCCGGGCTGTCGAAGCACGAGACGTCGCGGTCCGGCAACACCTTCGGCATCGCAGGCATGGCGGTCGCGCTGATCGCGACCATCGCGCTGGCGCTGGCCAGGCACATCGAACCGGTGGGCGTTGGCCTGCTGGTCGGCGCGATGGCGATCGGCGCCGCGATCGGCCTGTGGCGGGCCCGCGTCGTCGAGATGACCGGGATGCCCGAGTTGATCGCGCTGCTGCACAGCTTCGTCGGCCTCGCCGCGGTGCTGGTGGGCTGGAACGGCTACCTGCACGCCGAACACGACATCGCAGGTTCCGAAGCCGCGCTGCTGAATGGAGAGCACCTGCTCGGCATCCACTCCGCCGAGGTCTTCATCGGCGTGTTCATCGGCGCCGTCACGTTCACCGGGTCGATCGTGGCCAACCTCAAGCTCTCGGCGCGCATCAAGTCCACGCCCCTGATGCTGCCCGGCAAGAACATCCTCAACGTCGGCGCGCTCGTGCTGTTCTTCGCGCTCACCGTCTGGTTCGTCATCTCCCCGCAGCTGTGGCTCCTGATCGCCGTCACGGTGCTGGCCCTGCTTCTCGGCTGGCATCTGGTCGCCTCGATCGGTGGCGGGGACATGCCCGTCGTGGTGTCGATGCTCAACAGCTACTCGGGCTGGGCCGCCGCGGCGTCGGGCTTCCTGCTGTCCAACGACCTACTCATCGTGACCGGCGCGCTCGTCGGCTCCTCCGGTGCCTACCTGTCCTACATCATGTGCAAGGCGATGAACCGGTCGTTCATCTCGGTCATCGCCGGTGGCTTCGGCATCGAGGCCGGGCCGAGCGAGGACAAGGACTACGGCGAGCACCGCGAGATCACCGCCGATGGCGCGGCCGAACTGCTCGAGTCAGCCAGCTCGGTGATCATCACCCCCGGTTACGGCATGGCCGTCGCCCAGGCCCAGTACGGGGTTGCCGACCTGACCCGCAAGCTGCGCGCGCGGGGGGTCGACGTCCGGTTCGGCATCCACCCCGTTGCGGGCCGGCTGCCCGGTCACATGAACGTGTTGCTGGCCGAGGCCAAGGTGCCCTACGACATCGTGCTGGAGATGGACGAGATCAATGACGACTTCGACGGCACCTCGGTCGTCCTGGTCATCGGCGCCAACGACACCGTCAACCCTGCGGCATCGGAGGATCCGAGCAGCCCCATCGCCGGCATGCCCGTGCTGACGGTGTGGAACGCCGACCACGTCATCGTCTTCAAGCGCTCCATGGCGTCGGGCTACGCAGGCGTGCAGAACCCGCTGTTCTTCCGGGAGAACACCCAGATGCTCTTCGGCGACGCCAAGGACCGCGTGGACGCGATCAACGCCGCGCTGTCAGAGGCGGCCCACGCCGGAAACTAGGATATCCAACCATGCCGGTTGACCGCCTCCTGCCCACTGACGACGCGCACGAACTGATTGCGCTGACCCGCGACGTAGCCGACAAGCTGCTTGACCCGATCGTCGACGAGCACGAGCGCACCGAGACCTACCCCGAAGGGGTGTTCGCCCAGCTCGGTGCGGCGGGCCTGCTGAGCCTGCCGCAGCCCGAGGAGTGGGGTGGCGGTGGACAGCCCTACGAGGTCTATCTCCAGGTGCTCGAGGAGATCGCGGCCCGCTGGGCGGCCGTCGCCGTCGCCGTCAGCGTGCACAGCCTGTCGTCGCACCCCCTTCTGACGTTCGGCACCGATGAGCAGAAGCAGCGCTGGCTTCCCGAGATGTTGTCGGGCGAACGGATCGGCGCCTACAGCCTTTCGGAGCCACAGGCCGGTTCGGACGCGGCCGCCCTGCGGTGTGCTGCAGTAGCGACCGACGCGGGATACGTCATCAACGGGTCGAAGTCCTGGATCACCCACGGCGGCGTCGCCGACTTCTACACGCTGTTTGCGCGCACCGGCGAGGGCTCCCGCGGCATTTCCTGCTTCCTGATTCCCGGCGACCTCGAAGGCCTGAGCTTCGGCAAGCCCGAGGAGAAGATGGGCCTGTCGGCCGTCCCGACGACGTCGGCGTTCTACGACAACGCCCGGATCGACGGGGACCGCCGCATCGGCGCCGAGGGCCAGGGGTTGCAGATCGCGTTCAGCGCGCTCGATTCCGGTCGGCTGGGCATCGCCGCCGTCGCGACCGGCATCGCGCAGGCCGCCCTCGACGACGCGTGCCGCTACGCCAACGAGCGAACCACGTTCGGCCGCAAGATCATCGATCATCAGGGCCTCGGCTTCCTGCTCGCCGACATGGCTGCCGCCGTTGGCAGTGCCAGGGCCACCTACCTCGACGCCGCGCGCAGGCGCGACCTCGGACGGCCGTACTCGACACAGGCCAGCGTCGCGAAGATGGTCGCCACCGATGCCGCGATGAAGGTCACCACCGACGCCGTGCAGGTGTTCGGCGGGGCGGGCTACACGCGGGACTACCGGGTCGAGCGCTACATGCGCGAAGCCAAGATCACCCAGATCTTCGAGGGCACCAATCAGATTCAGCGCCTGGTCATCGCGCGCGGCCTGACGACCTAGGGTCCCCCGATCAGGGGAACGCGATTCATCCGGTGCGACCGCCGGTCACCCGACAGACGTCGCCCCCGCCACGCGACACAGTGGGGTCATGACTTACTCCATAGCTCGCTACCTCGCACTTCCGATCCTCGCTGCGGGCATCGCCGGCGGCGCCGTCGTCGGCACGGCCGCGGTGGCCAACGCCGCCCCGTCGATCTCCTCCAACGACTCCGGCAACTTCCATGCTCCGACCATTCGGGCCACCCCGCCGCAGACGGTGCAACCCGGGGCCCGCTGGCATCGCCACCACCGGTTCAACTTCGGCGACTGACGGTGCTAATCGGGCGGCGACGCCACGGTGACCGACGTGCCCCGGCCGACGGTGGAGTCGATCGTCATCGCACCACCCATCGCATCGAAACGGGCCTGCAACGACGCCAGCCCGATGTGTCCCTCGGCGACGCGCTGATCGACGATCGAGGGCTCGAAGCCCGCGCCGTCGTCGGCCACGGTGAGCACCACGCGGTCGCCATCGCGGAACAGCCGCACCGTGACCTCGCTGGCACCTGCGTGCTTGGTGATGTTGGCGAGAAGTTCGCGCGCCGCCCGGTACAGCAGGGCCTGCGAGGCGGGCTTGCCGACGTCTTCGAGCTCGGCGTCGACCGTGAAGTCACCGCGACTCTCGTACTGCCGCAACAGTTCTCGGATGCCTGGCGTCAGCCCGAGCTGCGCGAGCACCTGGGGGTGCAGCGCCGTCACCGTCGATCGGAGGCCGGCCGCGGTCTCGTTGAGCGCAGCGTAGACCATGTCCAGCGCCGGGTCGGGCGCGCGTTCGCGCACCTCGTCGAGTTCCAGTCGGGCGGCGAGCAGGGTTTGCAACGGGCCGTCGTGCAGATGCTCGGCCAACTCGCGGTTGGTCCGCTCGTCGGCCTGCATCGACTCGGCGACCAGCCTCTTGCGCACCTCGAGCAGCGCGGCGACGCGGGCCGCGCGGCGGGTCAGCACCAGACACAGTGCCGTCGGGGCGACC
>NZ_JAVRQA010000422.1:0-12008 GCF_032161845.1 Mycobacterium sp. | reverse complement strand
GTCTACAAAGTGTTCAACGGCATCTGGTGGAAGCATCTGCTGGAGAGCGGAACGCCCAGTGGCACACCGAGCCGCATCGCACTTCCGATCGCCGGCGAGGACGGGCCGGGCCGTGCACTCGTTCACGGCATCGTCGATCAGCTTGGGTTCGAGCCCGTCGACGCCGGTCCGATTTCCGAGTCGTGGCGCCAGCAGCCTGGAACTCCGGTGTACGGCAAGGACTTCGACGCCGACAAGACCCGCACTGCGCTCGACGAGGCAACGCGCGAGCGGACGTCCGAATGGAGCGCGCGCGCGTAGGCCGGCACGGATCCGATCCACCCCCGCACCGCCTGAGCTAGCCGATTAGGCTGGGGCGACCGGCGGCCAGCGTTGACCCCGCTCGCTTGGTTCAGATCTGCTCGGAGGAGATTCATGCGTCGACGGTTACCGAAATGGGCAATGACGAGCATGGCAATCGTCGGTGCGGCGCTCCTCGTAAACGGCTGTGAGGCGCAGGTCTGGGGTGCACCCCCGCCGGCCGCTCAGAACACCGCGCCGGCCTCGCTTCCCGTGCTGCCCGACGCCCCGCCCGACCAGTCGGGAGCGCCATTCGACGGACTCGACGCCCGCGTCCGGCAAGCCACCGCCAACGCGGCCGCGTCCGGGGCCGTCATCGAGACCGTCGTGTTGGACCGCAACACCGGCCAGATCGTCTCCAACGGCTCCAACAAGCCCTTCCCGATCGCGTCCGTGGTGAAGCTGTTCATCGCCGACGACCTGCTGCTGCAGGAGTCGGAGGGACGGACGAAACTATCTGCCGCCGACCGCGCGTCACTCGACGTCATGCTGCGCTCCTCCGATGACGGCGCAGCCCAGAACTTTTGGGACCGCAGTGGTGGGAATGCCATCATCGCCCGCGTGAAGGCGCGGTACGGCCTGGCGGGCACGACGGCACCCTCCAACGGACACTGGGACGTGACCACAAGCACCGCAAGCGATCTCGTCCGCTACTACGACATGCTGTTGAACGGTACAGGTGGCCTGCCACCAGAACAGGCCGTCGTCATCGTCGGCGATCTCGCGCAATCCACCCCAACGGGGACCGACGGGTATCCGCAGCGGTTCGGAATTCCCGATGGGTTGTATGCCGAGCCGGTTGCGGTCAAGCAAGGCTGGTTCTGCTGCTGGAGTGGCGCGAATCAGTTGCACGTCTCCACCGGGGCGATCGGACCGGATCGCCGCTACGTGATGGCGATCAGCTCCCTAGAACCCGACGACGCTGCCGCCGCGCGCGAGACCGTCACTGCGGCCGTCAAGACGATGTTCCCTGGCGGCAGGATCTAAGCGCAGCGGCCTGCCCCTGCTGTTCCGGCACCCATTCCGTAGGCGTTACGTCGGTGCCTCCACGCGCGCTTCCGATGAGTCCTCGGCGGCTCGCGGGTCGGTACTGGGACACACTCCGCACGAGAAGTGAAGGGGCACGACATGGGACAGGTCGTTGCAAACGCGTCGATGTCGCTCGACGGTTACATCGCGAAGCACGACAACACGATCGGACGGCTATTCGACTGGTTGCAAAACGGTGAGGTCGAGATCCCCACGGTTGATCCCGGCATCACGTTCCACCTGACGCCGACCAGCGCCGAGCACTGGAGGCGGTGGGCCGATGGATTGGGGGCGCTCGTGTGCGGGCGGACCCTCTTCGACTTCACCGGAGGATGGAACGGCACACACACCATGAACGTGCCGGTGGTCGTGGTAACCCACCGGGTTCCGACGGACTGGATTGAGGCCCACCCCGGTGCGCCGTTCTACTTCGTCACCGACGGCGTGCCTGCCGCAGTGGCGATGGCGCAGGAACTGGCCGGACCCCGCACGGTGGCAGTGTCCGCGGGCACCATCGCCCGACAGTGCCTCGAGCTCGGTCTGCTCGACGCGGTGGCCGTCGACCTGGTGCCCGTGGTGATGGGTCGTGGACGCCCGTTCTTCGGCGAACTGTCGATGGATGACGTCCCGCTAGGCGACCCCACTGTGTGCATCAGCGGGGACCGGGTCACCCATCTCGTGTTCCCCCTGACCGAGGAACCAAGCTGATGAGGACGCTGCACGTCGGCCTTCTGGTGGAGGAGTTAGAGCGTTCGCTCGAGTTCTACGAAAGCCTCGGGTACGAAGTCGTCGGCACGGTGGCCGAGACCGAGCTCGGCGACCTGACGATGCTGAAGCTCGACGACGACGACGCCGTCAGCCTCGAGCTCGTGCACCAGCCCAACGCCGGACGGGTCGACCCGCGCGGCCTCAGTCACCTCGTCATCCAGGTGGAGGACCTTTCCCGCACAGTCGATCGCCTCCGTACCCGCGGCATCGAAGTGAATCAACCCAGCTCGCCCGACGGTTCCGACGACTTTTGGACGACCACGCTCACCGATCCCGACGGCTACCGGATCGAGCTCGTCCAGTGGCCTGTGGGTCACGCCGACGGCATGACCAGTGCCGACTTTCAGGGACATGCACCGCCAGCGGGTCAACCGCCCGAGCAGACCCCGTAGCGCGAGCCCTGCTCAGCTGGAGGCGCCGATTGAGGGCGCTTGACCGACGGTGCTGGCCAAGGCCGAAAGAGTCTGTGCCGCGGTGTATCTCGGCTGCCAGCCCAGCTGACTCTTCGCCTTGGTGGTGTCCATCACCACCGTCGCGCGCCCAGCGTGTAGCCATTCCAACGCCGACGGGACGAACGGCAGCCGCGCGATGACCTCCGACGTGACGACGGCCGCCGCCCGTGGCACCTTGACCGGCACGGCGCCGAAGGCACGGCCGACATCCGACAACGACAGCAGACCGTCCCCCGCGATGTTGTAGGCGCCCGGCGGTGCCGACGTGCTGGTAACGGCCAACGCGATGGCCGCCGCAACGTCGTCGTGGTGCACGAGTTGCATCGGTGTGCCCGGGTCCGGGAACGGCGGCTTGGGCAAGGGGAGGGCTTGCGTGACCCGACGGACGGCCGCAGGCAGCCGGTTCCACGGCATGGCGTCTGCAAGGGCGGGTGCCTTGGGTCCGGCGACGATGCACGGCCGCAGTACGTATACCTCGAGCGACGACCCGACGGTGACCGCTTGCAGCGTGGCCTCACACGCCGCCTTCTGTTCGGAGTAGTAGTGCTCGGGCGATCCGCGCGGCGGGACGTCCTCGGTGATGGGCACCGGATTGTCGGAGTGGTAGCCGTACGCGGCCACCGATGAGGTGTAGACGAGGCGCCGCGGTCGTTGGGCTGCAACGGTCGCTTCGAAGACGTTGCGGGTGCCGGCCAAGTTGACTCTTGCGCTGTCCGCCCGCGATCCCATGATGATGAAGGCGAGGTGCACGACGACGTCGACGTCGGCAACCAAGCCGTCGACGGCGTTGCGGTCGAGGATGTCGCCCTGTCGATACACCGTCTTCGTCCAGCCCAGCTCCGCGGGATCGAACGGCCGCCGAGCCATGCCGACGATCTGCATGACGTCGGGGTGGTCCTCAAGCGCGGCGATCGTCGACATGCCGATCTCACCCGTCGGTCCCGTGACGGCGATGCGTAATGACATGACGGTGTTGTTCCCGGTCCGACGTCGGTGAAACGGTCCGCGTCGCTACCGCGTGACCCGACGCGTATCGGGGCGGCTTGCGGGTAATCGCGTCCCATGGCGAAAATCGGATACTTCCTGTCCTGCGAGCAGTGGACTCCCGCGGAATTGATCGACCAAGCGAAACGGGCGGAGGCCGCGGGCTTCGAAGCCCTGTGGATCTCGGACCATTTTCATCCGTGGAACGACGAACAGGGGCAGAGTCCCTTCGTGTGGGGCATCATCGGTGCACTGTCCGAGGCGACGACGCTGCCGGTGAGCACCGCGGTGACCTGTCCGACCATGCGCATCCACCCGGCGATCATCGCCCAAGCCGCTGCCACGGCCGCCGTCCAACTCGACGGCAAGTTCGTTCTCGGCGTTGGAAGTGGGGAAGCGCTCAACGAGCACATCCTCGGTGACCCCTGGCCGTCGGTGGGGTTGCGGCTGGAGATGCTCGAGGAGGCGATCGACGTAATCCGACTGCTCCACGGCGGCGACGAAGTCAGCCATCACGGCGTCCACTACGAGGTGCAGGATGCCCGTATCTATACCCTTCCTGATGGGCCCGTCCCGATCTACGTTTCAGGTTTCGGCCCGCAAGCCGCCGAGTTCGCCGGTCGAGTCGGCGATGGATTCTGCACGACGATGGCTGACGCCGACCTCGTGAAGACCTTCCGCGCCGCGGGTGGCGGCGACAAGCCCGTGCAGGCGGGTACGAAGGTCAGTTGGGATCGGGATGCTGACACCGGACTTGATGTGGCACACCGCTTGTGGCACAACGAAGCGCTACCCGGACAACTGGCGCAGACCTTGCCCCGGCCGAGGGACTTCGCCGACATTGGCACCCTGGTCCCACGCGACGCCGTGGCGAAGTCGGTCACCTGCGGCCCGGATCCCGATGCCCACGCCGCCCAGATCCGCGAGTACGTCGACGCGGACGTCGACGAGATCTACGTGCAGCAGATCGCCCCCGACCTGGACGGGTTCTTCGGCAGTTGGCAGCGCGACATACTGCCGCAATTCCGCTGAGACTAGTCCGCCTCACGGAACGCCGCGGTGATCGTGGCGACGCGCGGGTCGGCTTGTAATTCCTCCAGTGTCTCGCGCAGCGGAAGCCGCCAGTTCGGGTATTCGTCGACCGTTCCAGGCAGATTCGGTTGCCGGGGTTCGGCGATGACGTCGTATGGCGAGATGAGCTTGAGTTGGCTGGGAGTCGACGCCAAGAACCGGTGCATCGCGGCGATGATCGTCGTCTCGTCTGGTTCGGTCGCGGTGTCCAGCAGCCCTTCCGAGCGCAAAAGCGTCAGCCACTCGACGCGCTCCTGTTCCGCCTTCGCGTACTCGGCCGTGGGGTTGTCGAGCAGACCGAGGTCGGCGCGTGCCCGAACATGTTCGCCGGCAAGGAATCCCGCCGCCGTTGGCAAATCATGGGTCGAGATGGTGGCGGCGGCCCGGGCGGGCCACTTCGCCGAAGGGAGCAGCGGTTCGGCGGCGACAGATTGGTCGCGGGTGAACCACGACACCGCGCATCCCAGCATCCCGTTGTTGGCGAGTGCGCTGGTGACTTCGGGTTCGACGGTGCCCAAGTCCTCGCCGACCACCGTGGCCCGCGCGCGGTGGGCTTCCAATGCCAGCACCGCGAGCATCGTGTCGGCGTCATAGTGCACGTAGGTGCCGCGGTCCGGGCCGTCGCCCGGCGGGATCCACCACAGCCGCCACAAGCCGGCGACGTGATCGATCCGCAGACCGTCGGCGTGCACGAGGACCGCCCGCAGCATGTCACGCAGCGCGGCATAACCGGTCTCGGCCAAACGATCCGGTCGCCACGGCGGCAGTCCCCAATCCTGGCCACGGGGGGTGAAGTTGTCCGGTGGGGCGCCGACGCTCACGCCTGTCGCGAGTACGTCGGCCAGTGCCCACGCGTCGGCACCGTCCGCGTCGACTCCCACCGCGAGGTCGTGCAGCACGCCCAGCGGCATGCCGGCTTCGCGGGCTCCCGTGCGCACAGCGGCCAACTGCTCGGCGCACCGTTGTTGCACCCACGCGTGGAAGGCGAGCCGCGGTGCCAAGTCCTGGCGCGCCGATGCCACTGCTGAACCGCCAACCGCACGCAGCGGCTCCGGCCATCGCGACCACCGACCGCCATGGCGTTCGGCGAGCGCGCAGTAGGTAGCCCAATCGCGCAGCCCCTCGGACGCCGATGACTCACGGAGCGGGTCTGGCCGCCCCTCAGCGCGCCAAAGCATCTCCAATGCAGCACGTTTGGCGGCCCAAACCAGATCGTGATCGATTCGCTCGGTGCTCGGCGAGACCCGAAGCGCATCCACCTCCCCGCGCGTATCCGGGTCGGCGCGGCGGTAGGCGTCGATGTCCTCGATGCGCAGCGCGAGCGGGTTGGCGAACCGTCGGCTAGACGGCGTGTACGGGGAGGGCTGCACCGGGTGTGTCGGTCCCGGCGCGTGCAGCGGGTTCAACAGCACGGCCCCTGCACCGTGTTCGCGTGCGGTCCATTCGACGAACTCGCGCAGGTCGCCGAGGTCGCCGATGCCCCAGGACTTGGCTGAGCGGACGGCATACAGCTGCAGCATCCACCCCCACGTGGGCGGCGCAGAAGGCACCTTCGGTGGGGCCGCCACTAGCGCGCACTCCTGGCCCTCGCGGGTGCGCAGCCGATACCAACCCGGCGCCAAGTCGGCAGGTAGCTCGTCATCAACGTCGATGCGGGTGCCGTCTTCGTTGGTCAAAGACGATGCGCCGGGCAACGGTTGGGGCCGCCCGTCGACGCGCACGCTCATTGTGGGAGGTAGCACGCCCGCGCGGTCGCGCTCCGCCAGCTTAGTCAGCTCGTGGCGTCGATCCCCTTCCGTGTTGGCTTCCACATCGAGCAATCCGAGCACTCGAATGACCACGTCGGCGTCGACCTCCACCGGCTCGCGCCGCTCGTTGCGATACGAGGTGGCCACGCCGTGAGCCGTGGCCAGCCGGCGCAGGTCCTCCGGTACGGGCTTTGGGTTGGCCGTCACCGCTGACGCAGATTTGGGACGACGGGGGCGCTGAGACGGCGTGTAGTAGGGAACACTCCGCAGCTATACCCGCACCAACGTCGCTTACACGGACGCGGGCCCGCCGCTGAACGCAGCCGCCGCGGCGCTCGGAGTGCCAGCGAGCGTCAGTTGCCCGCGCAGCCGACGTGATGAGCCACACAGTGCTAGCAGCGCAAGCAGGAGTTTGCGCGGGCAAGGGTCGGGTAAGTCCAGGCCAGTCGGATAAAGCAGGAACACAAGAGGGCCACATGATCGCATCAGTGCTAGCTGCAGAAGTAACGGGTGCCATTCGTGAGTTTGGCGCTGACATCGACACGCATGGCCGCGCACTCGGCACGTCGGTGCGGAATCTGGTGGCGCCGGCGGGCGTGGGTCGCCCGTCGCGTCTGGGCTCCGCGGGGACGTCGACCGGCCCCGGCACCGTCGACGCGTCGAGTGACTGGGTCATCGTCGACAAGTCGCTCACTCGCTGCTGAAACGGCGAATGGCATCGGGTCCTCGGCTCTTCGCGCCGTCGAGGTCCACGTGGACTAGTGCCAGTGCCGCCCGGCGCTACTCGTGTTCGGCGTCGGGCAAGCCTTCCGGCGGAGGCGTCGAATAGGCGGGACTCACCGGCGTCGATGAATCCTCCTGCTCCTCAGCATCATTCGGATCTGGTGATGTCATCGTTCCTCCTCGGTTGAGGTGCTTGCGGGTATGGCCACGACCCCTGCCCTGACGGAGCGCGATCAATTCTCCATGCCGCGGCCAGCGTTGGACCGCCGTCGGGAGAAGGCGCCGATCTTGCGCAGTGTCCCAGCGGTTCGGGTGGTTTGCCCTGCGCGCCGCTCGAGGCGGTTGGCTGCGAAGAGGCAGAGTCGAGCGATGAGCGGTAGCGCCAAGGCGAGCACGACGTAGCGGTAGACGTACTTGCGAGCTAGCAGGGGAAGCATGGGTGTTGTCCCTCTCGAAAACCTACGGGGCAACCGTTTGGTGTGCCATCGGTCGAGTTACCCACTCCGGCGTGGGTTGACGCGCGACGGGCCCGTCCAGCGGGTCTTCTGTCACGTGTCGCGTGGCCAAGGCCACTCTTACCGGCATGCGCTCGTGCGCTGGCCTCGAGACGGATCCAATTCTGTTGGGCGCACGTCCGTAACGGCCGGCAAGCGCCTGTTCGGCAGGTCAATGGCGGCCTGCCTCGTGGACGATGGCGTTACCCGACGCGCACGGCGGGTGGCGGAGTCCAGCTGCCGTCCTGAACGGCGGCTTTCGGCCAGTACGCACGGATGAAGAGCGTGAAGTCGGCGTTGCACAGTGCAGTCGAGCCCATGATCAGGATTGCGCACCGACGTTTGCAACGTCCCAGGGTGCCTGCGGGAGGACGTCGCCAGTTTCGAGCAGTGACTTGAGGTTGGCGAGGACGGCCGGCCAGCCATTTGAAATGCCCTTCAGCATCGCCTCGTTCGCCAGGTTCTCGTGCGTGACCGTGAGTCGGACGATGTCCAGATGCGGCTCGATCAGGAAGGTGACGACTGACGGTCCGTTCGACTTGTCCTCGTCAGGTGCGTCTTCGAAGGTAATCACCAGTCGTGTCGGGAACTCGGCCTCGAGGACGGTGCCGACAACGTCGGCGTGCTCTGACCCGTCGGTCCGTTGATGTACCCAGGCCGAGCCGGGCTGCCAGTCCGAGATGTTGGCGTGCCCCCAGTATTTCGCTGTCAGGTCGGCGTCGGTGAGGGCGTGCCATACCCGTTCGGCGGTTGCGTGGATGTAGGTGACGTAGACGTAACTCGGTACGGTGGTGGGCGTTTCGGCCATAGTGTATTCCTCTGCCTGGTTCTTGATGGAGCTCAGAATGTGCAAGCGCTGTTTCTCGAACCCCGAGATCCAGCGCTCCTCTATCTCGTGGATCGGCACGGGATTGAGGTAGTGCAGTCGTTCCCGCCCCCGGCGGACGACGGTAACGAGGTTGGCCCTTACCAGGATGTCGAGATGCTGTGTCGCGGACTGGCGTTTCATGTCCAGGCGGTCGCACAGTTCCCCCAGGGTCTGGCCGTTGTGGTCGCGTAGCCGGTCGAGTAGCAGCCGTCGAGTGGGGTCTGCCAACGCCTTGAAGATGGCGTCGATCGCTCCCGTCTCCGTGGTCACGTATTCGATTATGCAGGCATTTGCCTGCATAAGTCAAACGGCGATCCATTGGCTAGCAGCAGAGAGTGGGCGGCAAGTGGAGATAGGGCGACACCGCCGATGCCCGCCGCGTCCCCTGCGTTCATCGCGACCGCAACGCAACGTCTCTCCTGCGGAGCGTCATCATGTTGGCGTCCAACCGAATTGGGTAGCGCGCTCATGTATCACCTCTCGGTGTATTTCAGACGGTTTGGTCATCGCCGGGCACTAATTCGCATTCCCTCTCGCGTCAGCGGCGCAGGGTTCGTGGCAGCCCGAACCAGGGCAGCACGTCGTTGTCGAAGCGGGTCAGGCCGCAGATCCGATCGCCCGAGACACTGAGGACGAGGAGACCGGCGGCTCGGCGAATCGCGCCGTCGTCGGTGTGCAAGTAGGCCCCGAACGCGGGCTGACCATTGGCGCGGGTAGGTACCAGTGCGTATTCGCGACTGCGAAAGACGTGGGCGTAGAACCCTCTGACCGCTTCCTGCCCGTGATATTCCAGCGGAATCGGTGGCATCGACAGGCGAACGTCGACAGTCAGAAGGTCAATGAGGGCGTCGACGTCTCCCGCCTGATAGGCGTGGACGAACTTGTTGACCAGCGCCTGCTCTGCAGGAGAGTTGGGCGTAAGCGGGGCACTGCCCTCACCCAGTCGGTCGCGATGCAGTGCAGCGCGAGCACGTTTGAGCGCACTGTTGACCGACGCGACGGTCGAGGCCATCATCTCGGCGACCTCGCTGGCTGAATAACCGAGCACTTCACGAAGGATCAGCACGGCGCGCTGGCGAGCAGGAAGCACCTGCAGCGCGGTAATGAAGGCCAGCGAGATCGATTCCTGCTGTTCGTATCGCGCCTCCGGACCAAGTACCCAGGAGTCCGGATACTCCAGCAAGTTGTCGGGAAACGGTTCCAGCCAGACGATTTCACCGACATGAGTGGGCTCGGGCAGATCAACGGACGACATGTCGGTACCCCTGACCGGGCGCCTCTTCGCCGCGCGTAGCGCGCTCAGACATTGGTTCGTCGCGATGCGATAGAGCCAGGTGCGGAGGGAGGCCCGGCTCTCGAAGTCCGCGAGACCTTGCCAGGCCGCCAGCAGGGTGTTCTGCACCATGTCCTCTGCATCCTGCAACGATCCCAGCATGCGGTAGCAGTGCACCTGCAATTCTCGACGGTGCGGGTCGGTCACCAAGCGAAACGCCTCGCTGTCGCCAGCGCGTGCTCGTTGAATCAATTCCGTTGTCATTCCGCGTCACCACTTACCTCGCCTCGCGTCGCCGGCGGCGCGCCCTTCTAAGTATCGACGCCGCCGGGGGGCGGAACTGAGCGCAAAACCAACGCCCAATTTGGGCGGCGCGGCGCATCTATCCCTTTGACAGCTTTCCCCCGTTCGTAATCAAGGAGGATTCATGACGATTGCAGGCAAGGCAGTGTTGGTGACTGGCGCCAACCGAGGAATCGGGCAGGCTTTGGTTGCCGAAGCCCTGCGTAGAGACGCCGGCCGGGTCTACGTTGCCACGCGCCAACCGATGACTCATCCCGATGGGAGGGTCACGCCGATCACCATGGATCTCACCGACCGCCGGCAGATCGCACGCGCCGTCGAGCACGTCGCATCACTGGACATGCTCATCAACAACGCCGGGTTGGCGCTCTACGACGATCTCAGCGACCGAACGTCGATCGAGCTCCACCTCGCGGTGAACCTCTTCGGCACCTTCGACGTGATCCAAGCGTTCCTGCCGATGCTTCAACGCTCCCAAGGCACCATCGTCAACAATCTTTCCGTCAACGCATTGGCCCCGTTGCCCCTCATCCCGGCCTATTCGATCTCCAAGGCTGCGGCATTCAACATGACGCAATCCCTGCGGATCCTGCTCGCGCCGCGCGGCGTGCGAGTACACGCAGTGCTCACCGGCCCAGTGGATACCGACATGACCAAGGGACTCGAAATCCCCAAGGCCACCACGGCATCGGTGGCAGGGGCGATCTTCGACGGAGTCGAACTCGGCCAGAGCGAGATCTTCCCTGATGCAATGTCCCGCACCCTGGCGCAGAGCTGGCACACCGGGACCGCCAAGACACTAGAACACCGATATTCGGCGCTTCTCGACGCCGCGACCACGCGCTAGTGGCCACGAAAGAGATCGACACGAAAGGCGACAAAATGAGCGACTTGTCAGGCGAGAGCACCCTCGTCGTGGGGGCCAGCCGCGGGCTGGGCCGAGGAATCGCCACCGAATTCGCCGACGCCGGCGCCGACGTCGTCGCCATCGCGCGGACCGAACCGGCGCTCACCGAACTGAGGACAACCCACCCGCACATCCGCACCGAAATCGCCGACGCCACCGACGAGGCGACGGCGTTGCGGCTGATCGACAAGTACGAGCCGAAGATCCTAATCCTGGTCGCCGGCGCGACACCGGTCATGCGGGAAGTGCATCGCCACACGTGGGACACGTTCTCGGCCAATTGGAATGCCGACGTCAAGATCGCCTTTACGTGGCTGCGTGAGGCGATCGCGAAGCCCCTACCTCCTGGTAGCAGGGTCATCGTGGTCAGTAGCGGCGCGGCGCTGAACGGGTCGCCGCTCAGCGGCGGCTACGCCGGCGCCAAGGCCACGCAGCGATTCATCGCCCACTACGCCCAATCTGAGTCCACCCGAGCCGATCTGGGCATCACGGTCACGACAGTCATGCCGCGGATGACCCCCTACGGCGAAGTCGGCCGACAGGGCGTGCGGGCCTACGCCAAACTCGGCGATCAATCCGAAGACGAATACCTACAGCAGCTAGGAGCACTCACCACCGCGGAGATCGCCGGCTCAGCGCTCGTCGAACTCATTCGAACCGACCCTTCGGCCACCGCCCCCGGCTACCTACTGACCGGAAACGGGTTGCAGGCCTTGGCCTGATCACCGCGTTTGAGATGACGCAGCGCGTGCCCACGGTGGCACCCGACAGATCCGGGCGGACGCGCCACGAAGCACACGCTAGGGCCCGTTGCTGGCGACATCCGGGGGTTGCGGTCACCACGAGGTTTTTTCCGGCGGTGACCATCTGCACGGGCCCGGCGTGCGGTGGCGTGTGAGCAGCGAGGCCCTCCAAACACGTTGTCGCCCTTTATTTAGGGAGTCTACATTTGAGGGAAGGACGAGCTTCGGCCTTTACCGATGCCCTCGCGTTTGCTCGCGCGCGGCGCGGGGTAGACCCCAGAAATGTTTGCCAGGAACTGACGTCAT
>NZ_JAVRQA010000421.1:0-8848 GCF_032161845.1 Mycobacterium sp. | reverse complement strand
ATGCGCGCTGCCTTCTGCTTGGAGTTGCCGTCTTTGCGGAGTTCCTCGTACATCTTCTCGTTCTTGATGGATGCGTTCGGCATGGTCATTCCTCGTTCGTCGGTCCGGAACGGTCCCTTCGAGGATGCCCGTCCCGCCAACCGCCGAAACGGCGCAAGGATGGTGGAGTCAACGGCGCTTTGGCGGGTATGTACCAACCGTGTCCGTGACGACGATGACCCATGACGAGCGGGTGGTACTGGTCGACGAGACCGGTCAGGAGATCGGTAGTGCGAGCAAGGCCGACGTGCACCACCGAGCGACGCCGCTGCATCTCGGCTTCTCCTGCTATCTGTTCGATGCCGGAGGACGGGTGCTGCTGACCCGGCGCGCGCTCGGGAAGGTGACGTGGCCCGGCGTTTGGACCAATTCCTTCTGCGGACACCCTGCACCGGGCGAGCCCGTCACCGACGCCGTACGACGTCGTGCCCGCGACGAGCTGGGCGTGGCGATCGACGAGCCCGCATGCATCCTTCCGGACTTCCGCTACCAGGCGGTCGCCGCCGACGGAACCGTGGAGAACGAGATCTGCCCAGTGTTCTACGCGCGCACCGACGCGGATGTCGTCGCCGCGCCGGCCGAGGTGATGGACTCCCGCTGGGTGTCTTGGCAGGAGTTGTGCGCGGCAGCTCGGTTGCCGTGGGCGATCAGTCCCTGGGCGGTAACCCAGATCCCGCTGCTGGAGGCCGCAGGACTACCGAGCCCTGGTTAGCGCCGGTGACCCCGTAGGGCGAACAGACGCTCGGCGTACCTGAGGTCGTCTCGCCAGAGCCGGGTGGCGGCGTAGCGCATGAACGGCGTGATCAACGGCGCGGCTCGCAACGCATGCGCAAAGCCGGGCCGGTCCGAATGAGCGATGACGGCTTCGATCACCGCCGTCCTCGGCTCGCGGGCCCGCTGCGGACTCAGCGGGGTCGCGTGCGTCTCGACGACGCTGCCGACGCCCTCGCCGTCGACGATCCGCATCTGGATGGTCCGCGGTTCGGGACTGGTGAACTCCGCCACCACGGGCACACCGAGCCGGCCGAGCCGGAACGTGACCGCAACGAGGAACCGGTCCTGTTCCGTTGCCGGGTCAGCGTCGATGGACGGCGCGCTGATCACCTCGAGCCTGGTGAACGAATAGGGATGGAACCACGATCCGTGCCACGGATCCAGCCGGTTGGCGATGACGTCGCGAGGCTCGCAGGTGCCCTCCAGCACGGTAACGGCCGACATCGCTGCACCATCCGGTCGTCCCACGATCACCGGCAGCTCCGAGGGTTCTTCGCCGCCAACGGAGTCCAGCCGTACCCACGCCAACACGCCGTCGTCGTACGCGGGATGGGTGCGCCACCCCGGCCGACCCGCGCACGACAACCGCAGGCCGTGCCACCGACACACCAGCTCCCCACCGTCGACGACACCGGTCGACAACTCGGCCCCGAGGTGCGGGCATGCGCCGGGACCGATGCAGAGGGTTCCGTCCGCACCGCGCCAGGCGACCAGCTCGACACCTGCCACGGTGAAGCCCAGTGGCCGCTTGTCGACGCTGGAGGCGGCGGCGAACGGATACCAGTTGCCGCTGGGCCTGGCCTGCGACCGCGTGAGCGCGGCGTCGATGACCGCCACCGACGCGTCGCGATGAGTGGCCCTCTGTTCGGACCATCGCGAATGCGGAAGCATCTGAAAGGGAAGGACTTTCGACAACCGGGAGCGTCCTTCACCGAACCTGTTCACCTCGATCGCCCTCCCGCGAGTCGTCGTAGCGCTGCGGAGCGTCCGCGCGTGGGTACGGTCTCAAGGGCGTGGCCCGCGATGCCGAAGTCCTCCAGCAACCGATTGGCGGCCGACCACCCGGTGGTGGCAGCGCGTTCCATCAGGGCGACGGGCAGGTCGATGCGGATGCCGTCACCGGCCAGAACCAACCCGTCGAGAGGCGTGTCGACCCCCGGCCTGGTGGCGAAGTCGCCTGGTGCGAATCGCGGACAATCATTGCGGCACAGTGTCTTCTCACCGACGATCCGGGCATGCCGGGTCTCCGGATACAGCTCGTACATTTCGGTCAGCAGGCGGTCGCGCAGATCGTGATGGTCGGCGGTGACCGCATAGGAGTGCAGTTCGACGACACACCCGCCCGTCGCTTCGGCCCACGCGGCGGCCTCCCTCTCGTAACGGTTCACCACACTGACGTTGTCCAGCGGCGGCCTGCCTCCGGTCCCAAGGAAGGCGGCCCGATCTGCCTCGACCGGCCGATCCAGCCACAGCCGCTGCACGACGAACGGTGGCGCGCTGGCCAGGGCAGCGATGCGTGCTCGCCACGCGTCGTCGCCGAGAGTCGGCGATTCGCCGACGACGTGCGCCAGACCGGCGACGTCAGTGGCGAGCACCACGCCGTCAGCCCGAACGATCCGCCCGTCGTCGGTGTCGACGACGAAGTGCGCTGCGACGTCGACGGACGTCACCGAGACCCCGGTGTGGAATTGCACGCCTAGTGTCTCCAGATAAGACCGCAGCGGATCCCACAGTGCCACGTCGAAGTTCGCGTTGGCTACGTCGAACACGAGGCCCTCATTTGACCCGAGGAAGTAGATGTGGAACATCGTCGCGAGCTCGGCGGCCGAGAGTTGATCGGGTTCGGCGAAGAAGCTGCGCGAGAAGACCTCGAATGCCAGGTGGCGCGCCGCGGTGGGAAAGTTGATGTCGCGGAGGAAGGTGTCGGCGTCACCGTCGTCGAGAAGGTGGTAGGTCTCCGGCAGCGACACCGCGGCCAAGGGAGCGGCGGCGCGGGCATTGATGCGGACGAGGTCGCGCAGCCGGAAGGTTGGGCTGCGCAACGCGAACGCCAACGCATTCAGCGGCGGTGTCCGCGGCAATCCGCGGAAGGTGTCACGACGGCCCTCACCGTCGACCAGTGGGTAGTCCTCGACAGCGGTCAGCATCGCCAAGTGTGGATCGATGCGCCGCAACAGGTTTCGGAGGTTGTAGTACTGGCGGAAGAACGCGTGGAACCCGCGGTTCATCGACACTTCTGCGCCGTCGTCGAGTTCCTCTCGCCAGCCGCCGACGCGGCCGCCCAGGTACGGTTCCCGCTCGACGACGTCGACCGAGACACCGCGTTCGGCCAGTCCGGTGGCAGCGGCGAGGCCGGCGATTCCCCCGCCGACCACGACCACCTTCGGTCGACGCGACAGCCGGGAAGCGTCGGGGAGCCCCGCACGCGCGGCGTGCACCACCCGGCGTCGATCCGTCATCGTGGCGCATCCGCAAGGAAGGTGTGCACGATATTGCGCTGCCAGCCAGACATCGTCTCGCTGCGCACGTTGGTGAAACCGTTGTCGCGGAGTCGTTCCCGTAGGCGGGCAGCGCCGTCGAACTGGTTCACGCTGCGGCGCAGATATCTGTAGAGACTCGCGTCACCCGTACGGATCCGACCCGCAGGGATGATGACCGCCGCGCACACCGCGTTCCACGTCGCCACTGCCAGGCGCGAGTCGCGGACCGAGTACTCGTGCACGGCGAGCGTGCCGCCGGGTCGCAGCAGGTCGCGGAGGTTGCACAGCACGCCGTCGGCGTCGGCGACGTTGCGGATCAGGTACGCGGCGAGGATGCCGTCGAAGGGGCCATCGACGCCTGCGGTCGCGAGATCCTCAACGTGACTGCGCACGAAACGCACCGACGGCGGCCACCGCTTCGCGGCTGCCTGCGCCAGCATGCCCGCCGAGCCGTCGACGCCGATGATCTCGGCCTCGGGGGCAACCGAGATCAGCGCCGCCGTCGAGGCACCGGTGCCGCATCCCACGTCGAGCAGCCGCAATCCGCGGCCCTCGCCGGGGAGGCGCATGCGCTGCGCCGAAAGACGAAGGTGCACATGATATCCCGGGTTTGCACCAACCAGGGCGTCATAGCTGGCCGCGCCAGCGTCGAACGTCGCAGCGACGTCGCTCGGCGCCCCGCCAGTTTCCCTGCCCACGATTCGTCGTCCCGATTCTCGCGCGATCCCAGGCGCACCCAGAGCAACAGCACCGAGGTCACCAGCGCCCAACCGAACAGGAAGTCCTCGACGGGAATGTCCCATGGGAAACGGATGCCGCTGGTGTGACGCTCGTCGTAGACGACGATCGGAGCACTCAACTTCGTCAGCCAGCCGTCCACCAAGACTTGGAAGCCGATCACGATGACCATCGACATCCAGTAAGCGGGTCGGCGCAGAAGTCCGGTGCGCAGCCACCCGAACTCCCACGCGCACACCAAGACCACGGCGACCACCGCGGGCAGGGTGTATCCGAGACCAGTCACTGGCGCAGCACCCGGCTGGTCGTGTGGCGACGACGCCGCAGTATCGCGCTCACCGCCGAGTAGGTCAGAAGCGCGCAGATCGGAATCACCACGAAGAACAACAACTCCTCCAGTGGGATGGCGAATGGCAGCTCGATGCCGGTGACGTATCGCGGGTTGTAGCTCCACACGTGCCCCGCGATGGCGATGGCATCCCATCCGACGAAGACCGCTGCCACCGGAAGCACGGCGCGGACCAGCCGCCAAGCCTGTCGGTAGACACCACGACCGAAGAACTCCAACGGTGCCGTGAGAGCCAGGCACGCCACCAGGACCAACAAATATTGCCAGCGATCCACCGTCACGCCTCGACGCTTCCCGCCCGCGCCCGCCAAGCCTTCGCCAGACCCGCCGCCGCGACCCTGGCGCGACGCGCGGTGCCGACCGTGGCTCGCTGGCTGAACACGGCGAAGTCGATGTCCTCGATCCTGTCCAGGATCTCCGAATACAGCAGCAGCGCCGCGTCGACGCAGGGGCGTGACCGCGGATGCAGATGAGCGAGTCCACCGCGCGCGAGATCATAGATGCGACGGGTGGCGGCGTGCTGCTCCACCAGTGCCGAGCGCACTCGCGGATCGGTGCGCTGGCGGTCGTGGCACCAGGTCAACAGCTCGCGGTCGACGTCGTGTGCGGCGAGCTCGTCGGCCGGAAGGTAGATCCTTCCGCGCTGCAGATCCTCGTCGACGTCGCGAAGGAAGTTGGTGAGCTGGAACGCCTTCCCCAACGCCGCCGCATAGGGGGCGGCTTCCTCCCGCGGTCCGATGGTGCCGAGGACGGGGAGCAGTTGAAGGCCGATGACCTCCGCTGAGCCGTACATGTAACGGTCCAGCTCGGCCCGGTTGGGATAGTCCGTGACCGTCAGGTCCATCTGCATGGAGGCGAGGAAGTCGTCGAACAGCTGCCACGGAATGCCATATTTGCGGGCGCTGTGCACCACGGCGGCCAGCACCGGCTCGTCGCCACCGGACCGGCCGCTGGTCAGTCGGTCGAACAGCTGCGTGGCCAGGTCGTCGAGCATGTCAGCGCGTTGCGCGACGGTGAGGTCGGGGTCGAAGTCGTCGAGGATGTCGTCTGCGCGCCTGGCGAATCCGTACAGCGCATGAACGGCTGGCCGCTGTGAAGGTGCCAGCAACCTGGTGGCCAGGTAGAACGTGCGGCCGTGGGCCGCGTTGATCTCCCGACAGCGTCGGTAGGCGGCGCGCAGAGTTTGATCGCGTACGCCCGCCGCGTCGAGTTCGGAATTGATCACGAGTGCACCACTCTGCGTATCCATTCTTGGCAGGCCAACTACGGCGGGCGGGTCGGTAAGGGGTGCTTACCCCGTACGGACGGATCGAATCGTCGCGCGCACGGTCAAGATCTGCTCAGCGCACGCCGGCCCACGCTGCCGGTGATGCGGTCGGCCGCCAGCCGCCCCGACAACAGCGCCGTCGGCACACCGACCCCAGGTACGGTCGAGGACCCTGCCAGGACCACGTTGTCGATGCCCCGAACCGTGTTGGCGGGCCGGAATGGCCCGGTCTGGCCGAACGTGTGCGCCAGCGCGAAGGGCGTACCGGCGAACATCCCCTGCCGCGCCCAGCCCTGCGGGTCGACCACGTCGAGCACCTCGACGTCCGCTCCCAGATGGGGCAACCTGGTGGTGACCGCGTCGATCACGCCGCGCACATAGGCGTCGCCGTCGCGGCCCCAATTCATCGTCCCGCGAGTCAGATTCGGGGCAGGCGCCAAAACGTAGAGCAGGTCGCGGCCGGGCGGGGCCAACGACTGATCGCTCGCGGTCGGCCTCGTCACCAGCAGTGAGGGATCCGACATCACCCGGCCGTCATCGATGATGTCGCGGAACGTCTGCTCCCAGGCGTCACCGAACAGGATGGTGTGGTGCGCGTTCTCGATGGGCGAGGCTCGGCAGCCGAGGTGCACGACGACCGCCGACGGCGCTGCACGCAGGGGCAACAGCCGACGCGGTCGGCGGTCGAGCAACCGGTACGTGTCCGGCAGCTCGGTGGTCAGGACCGCCGCGTCACAGGCGATCCGCTCGCCATCCTCGGTCAGTACCGCCGATACTCTGCTGCCCACCCGCTCCAGACTCGAAACCGTTGTTCCGTAGCGAAATTCGACGCCTGCGTCGGTGGCCGCCCCTGCCAAGGCATCGGGTACCGACCGCATGCCACCGCGTGGAAAGTACACCCCGGCGATGGTGTCCATGTAGGCGATGACGGCGTACACCGCCAACGCCCGTTGCGGCGGGACGCCGGCGTACAGCGCCTGGAACGAGAACACTCGCAGCAGCCGCTCATCGGCGAGGAATCGACGCATCACCCGATCCCACCGCCGGAAACCGCCGAGCGCGGCGAGTTGCGCCAGCTGCGGCGTCACCAGCGACAGCGGTGAGTCGAAGTTGCTGGCGATGAATCCGTCGAACTCGACGCGATAGAGCTCCGTCAGCCAATCCCGCAGTCGCAGATATCCCTTCGCCTCCGCCGACCCCATCACACGGGCGACCTCGTCGGCCATCGCATCGGCTTCGCGGTGCACGTGCAGCTGTGAACCGTCGGCGAAGAGCGCCCGGTAGGACGGATCGACCGGACTCAAGTCGAGCCGGTCGGCGAGCGATTCCCCGACCGCGTTCAACGTGTCCTCGATGATGTCGGGCATGGTCAGCACGGTGGGTCCGGTGTCGATGCGGTAGCCGCCGATGTCCAACCGGCCCATCCGGCCGCCCGGATGCTGCCCGCGCTCGACGACGGTGACCGCGCGACCCCGCCCGGCCAGGTGCAGGGCCGCGGCCAGACCGGACAACCCGGCACCGACCACGACGACGTGATCACCATTGTTCGCGGTCATTCGCCGCCTCGATCCGCGCGACATCAGGCGGGGGTGAGATCGCAAGTGGCGGGGCCTTCGAGTCGGGTTCCGTCCGGGCCGAATCGCGAGCCGTGCAACGGGCATTCCCATGTCTCGTCCGCGTCATTCCAGTTGACGATGCCGCCCAGGTGCGGGCAGACCGGTGACACGACGCGTTCGACCCCATCGACCATGCTTCGCGCCCGTAGGTGCCACGGCGGACCACTGACGACACCTCCTTGCACGGAGGTCTCCTGACCCGACGCAGCGATCGGCGTCACCCACCCCTTGACGAGATTGAATCCGACTTCGAGGTTCGACTGCGCGAGGGTGCTGATCCCGGACAGTTCGTGCGGACTCCAACTCGCAAAGGCGTCGGCCCAATCCATTCGGCCGCCAAGGAGCCTGCCGGCCAGCGCCAAGGCGGCCGCAGCACCGTTGCTCATTCCCCACTTGTCGAAACCCGTTGCCACACAAACGCTGTCGAGACCGGGCAAGATGGCGCCCACGTAGGGCAACTCATCGGCGGGGGAATAGTCCTGTGCCGACCAGAAATGGGTTCGGACCGCGCCCGGATAGTGCAACACGGTCCAGTCGGTCAACTCGTCGATGGCTCGGGACGGCGCCTTCTCCCGTCCGACGGGATGGCCGGCCCCGCCGACGATGAGCACCTCCCCCGTTTCGGTCGGCGCATAGCGGACGGACCTCGATGGTGAATCCGCTGCCAGGTACATGCCGCGGGTGATGTCCCCGGGAACCTCGAAGGCCATGCAGTAGGACCGCTGCGCCTTGAGGCGGGCGAAGAAACCGCCACGGTCCAGGATCGGCATTCCCGTCGCGAGGACGAGTCGCTCCGTTCGGACGACGACGTCATCGCCGTCGGGCATCTCTACGTGCACCTTCAGATTCGAGCGAAGGCCAGACACGCGACGTACCCGGGCCCCCTGCGCAAGTCGGCCGCCGTGCTCTTCCAGTTCGACGACCAGACTGTCCAGCAACGGCATTGGATCGAACTGCGCTTGGTCGCGCAGTCGCACGCCGCCGCGATAGGGAAACGGTGTGCCTGCATCGTCGACCCAGTCGACGTCCAGGCCAGCGGATCGTGCGGCGTTCAGCTCGGCGCGCACCGTCGGCACCCCGTCCTCGGACTGCGCGTAGGTGTAGGCATCCTCGCGCTGGACGGCGATCCCTCGACTCTCGCAGTGGCGCAACAGCCAAGCTTGGCCTTCGCGGTTGCCTGCGACGTACTGGGCGGCGAGACCGGATCCATGCTTCGCGGCGATCTTGGAAAGCTTGCTGCCCTGCAGCAGGCTGATCTTGCCGGTGGTGTTTCCGGTCGCGCAGGCTCCGACGGAGCGGGCTTCCAGAACCAGGACGTCCTTGCCCGCCCTGGCTAGGAGCACGGCCGTGATGAGTCCCGTGATCCCTGCGCCGACGACCACCACGTCGGCCGAAGGCGCGCCGGGAAGTCCGGTCCGCGCCGGCATGGGAGTGACGACACGATCAGCAAGCCACAACGACGTCATCGCAACGCCATACCCGTCGGTGGTGCGCCGAAACTCCGCGCTCCCAGACGACACCAGGCCGGCCCCAACGGGACCGGCCTGGCGTCGTGATCGGAAAGGTCAGCGCAGATCGAAGCGAT
>NZ_JAVRQA010000420.1:0-14364 GCF_032161845.1 Mycobacterium sp. | reverse complement strand
AGCTGCTTGAGAACTACCGGACCCTCGCGGCCGACCACCTCGAGGTGTTCGCAGGCGACAAGGGCGAGGCGAACCTCGGCCTCGACGACGCGACCTTGCGGCGCCTCGCAGACACCGTCGACCTGATCGTCGACCCCGCCGCGCTGGTCAATCACGTCCTGCCCTACAGCCAACTGTTCGGGCCGAATGTGCTGGGCACCGCAGAGCTCATCCGCATCGCGCTCACGACGAAGATCAAGCCGTTCGTCTACGTGTCCACGATGGCCGTCGGTGCGGGGATCAACCCGGCCGACAACACCGAGGACGCCGACGTCCGCATGGTCAGCGCGACCCGTCAGGTCGACGACGGCTACGCCAACGGTTACGGCAACAGCAAGTGGGGTGGCGAGGTGCTGCTGCGCGAGGCGAACGAGCAGTACGGTCTGCCTGCGTCGGTGTTCCGCTGCGACATGATCCTGGCCGACACCACCTACGCCGGTCAGCTCAACCTGCCCGACATGTTCACCCGCATGATGCTGAGCCTGGTGGCGACCGGTGTTGCGCCGCAGTCGTTCTACGAGTTGGGCGCCGACGGCACCAGGCAGCGGGCACACTACGACGGCCTGCCCGTCGAGTTCATCGCCGAAGCCATCTCGACCCTTGGCGTGCACGTACAGGAGGGCTTCGAGACCTACCACGTGATGAACCCGTACGACGACGGCATCGGCATGGACGAGTTCGTCGACTGGCTGGTCGACGCGGGCTACTCGATCCGGCGGGTCGACTCGTACGTCGAGTGGCTGCAGCGCTTCGAGACCACGCTGCGGGCCCTTCCCGACAAGCAGCGCAGCGCGTCGCTGCTGCCGTTGCTGCACAACTACCAGTCGCCCGAGCATCCGATCAACGGGTCGATTGCCCCAACGGACCGGTTCCGTGCGGCGGTGCAAGAGGCAAAGATCGGGCCGGACAAGGACATTCCGCACATCTCGGCGCCGGTGATCGTCAAGTACGTCACCGACCTGGAGCTGCTCGGCCTGCTGTAGGCAAGTCTGGACGTTGAGGTAGCGCTCACGGCGAAAAGTGCGAGAGCACGTGAACGTGGGCGCTATCTCAACGTTGGACGCTAGTTGCCGAAGCCGATCAGGCTATGCACCTGCGGCAGGGTCGCCGTCGTCGCGAAGCCGGGCGCGGCCGCGCATACCGCAGGGACGGCGTTGAGCACCTGCATGGCCGTCGCGACGTTGGCGGAGTTGACGTGCTCTCCCATCGTGGCGTCGCGTTCGAAGCTCGCCAGTGACAGGAAATGCGCCCGCATCGAGGGATCGCCCTCGATGGTCAACGTCCACCCGTGCTGTGGTTTGGGCCAGTGCTTGGGGTATTCGTTGCCGACGGTCCACAGCGTCTCGATCTCGACGAGCGGCGTGCCCTGCCGTCGGCCGACCCAGTTCCACCGCTGGCCCGCCGTCGTCCCCGCGCGCAGCACGTGATCGAAGATCTCGTGGTCGTGTTCGGCGGGAACGGCCTCGACGCTGGCCGTGACCTCGTCGATCCCCGCATGCAGCGCGTCGGCCAACAGCCACACCTGTTCGGTGAAGATCGAGCTGTTGAAGGCGAGGAAGTCGTTTGCGGTGGCGCTGATCTCGTCGACCGGATGGCCGAAGCGCATGTTGTCGAACGTGATCGCGGTGCTGTCGTAGACCGACCAGTCGGCCCGCTCCTGAAGCGTCAGCTTGTCGATGCTGCGGCTCATGCCCGACAGCGCCAGCGGTAGCGCGCCCGACAGGTTGCCGGGGTTCAGGCCGCAGCCGTGCACGCTGGTGCCGCCCTTGAGGCAGGCGGCCAGGATTCGGTCGCGGTCCCGGAGGCGAATGCGGTTGGGGTGGAACAGAAATGCCGTCGTGACGACGTTCTTGCCACTGGCCAGGATCGCGCACACCTCGTTGATGGACGTCAGCCGCGGGGTATACACCACGCAGTCGGCGTCGATGGCGAGCACGCGTTCGACGTCGGTCGTGGCCAGCACACCGATGGGCTCGCGACCGATCAGGGTGCCCGCGTCGACGCCGTCCTTGTCGTCGGAATACACCTTGACGCCCGCCAATTGGAGCCCGGAGCGGGAATCGAGGACCCCCGCCATCGCCTCCCTGCCGACCGCGCCCGTGCCCCACTGGATGATGCGATGTGCCATGCCATCACAGTCGCACGTCGGCAACCGGTGCGTCCGCGGATCCGGTCACGCGCGCCATGACGACCAGCGCGTCACGGCCACGCTGACCACGGGGCCATCCAACGCGACCCGTTGGTACTGCGAGTACTCCTGCCGCAGCGCCGCATAGCCGATCGCCATCTGCTCGCCGCTCTCGTGCACGGTGGCGACCCCATCCGCGCGGACCCACCACAGCTGCGTCCAGTCGGCGTCGTAGTGATCGACCAACAGGCTCACCCTGGGGTTGGCCGCGATGTTGGCCAGCCGCCGCAACCGGTGCGTCGACTTCCGCTTGGCGTCGACGGCGGTATAGACCGTCGCCTCATCGCCGACGATCCTGACCGCGAAGACGACGGGAACCACGTGCGGCGCACCATCCACACCGACCGTGGAGAGCACTGCGACCGGTGCCGTCGCGAACAGTGCGGCCGCGTCGTCGAACTCCGTCAACGTGAGGGCTTCTGGGGACTGACGCTCATCGGTAAGCGGGTGACGTTGATCTCGGGCTTCTTGGTCGGACGAGGCTGTTGACGCACGATGACCGGCGCCCGCTCGATCTCCGAGGCCGTCGGCGGCGGAGGAGGCGGCGGCGGTGGCGGCGGCAACGGCACGTCACTGGTCGTCGATGGGGCGGTCGAAGACGTGGGCACGGTGGAGGTCTCGCTGGCCGGCACGGTCTCGGCATCCGATGAGCCGCGGAAGGCCAGCAGGACCACCGACACGATCAGTGCGACCACCGCGATCGATACCGCCACGATCACGGGAGCGGCGTGCCCCGTCCGATACCAAGGCGTTGGCGCAGGTTTGAAGTTCCAGGTGCTGGCGTTGAACGCGTCGAACGTCCGCTCCTCCGATTCGGTGGGAGGCGCGGGTTCGACCCACTCCGGGTCCGGGTGCGGATCGTCGGCGCATTCTTCGGCGAACTCGCCGTCCACGGTGGGATCAACGTCCAACTGATCCATGTCGACTGGATCGTCGACAGGATCGTCCAACCTGGCTTCCCCCGAGGCTTCGCTGTCAGCCACCCCATGATGTTAGGTGTCCACCAGCGCGTATGTGTGACTGGTTGCCGAATTCACCCAGCGCGTCGAGGAACCTGGGCGGTCCTCCTGGAACCCATGCCGAGATGCGGGCCCACCGGTAAGGTCCGCAGCGAAGTTGGTTCGTTCACCGTCGCGACCAGGCGTAGTCACCTCTGCGCCACCGTCGCGTCTCCCGCCCATAAGAAGGTTCGCGAATGAAGAAATTGCGGCTCGCCGCCAGTGCCTTGGTTCTCGTCGTTGCGGGCGGCGTCGTCGCGTGCGCGCCACCCGAGTCGAAGGATCAGGGCGAAAAGACCTCCTCGGGTGTGAACGCGAGCGAGGCCACCTCCGCCAGCGACTTCGGCAACTTGGATGGTCTGGTGGCGGCCGCGAAGAAGGAAGGCGAGCTCAACGTCATCGCGTTGCCGCCGGACTGGGCCAACTATGGCGCCATCATCAAGGCGTTCGGCGACAAGTACGGCATCAAGGTCAACTCGGCCCAACCCGACGCCGCCAGCCAGGACGAGATCAACGCCGCCACGCAGCAGAAGGGCAAGTCCACCGCGCCCGACGTCTTCGACCTCGGACAGGCGGTCGCGCTGGCCAACACCGCGATGTTCGCGCCGTACAAGGTCGAGAAGTTCGGCGAGATCTCCGATGCGATGAAGGCCCCCGACGGCGCCTGGGTCAACGACTACGGCGGCTACATGTCGGTCGGTTACGACTCGGCCAAGGTGCCGGAGGTCAAGGGCGTCAATGATCTTCTCGGCCCCGACTTCAAGGGCAAGGTCGCGCTCAACGGCGATCCGACCCAGGCGGGTGCGGCGTTCTCCGGCGTCATGATGGTGGCCCTGAGCCAAGGCGGCACCCCCGACGACATCGCCCCAGGCGTGAACTTCTTTCAGAAGCTCAAGGCGGCGGGCAACTTCCTGCCCGTCGACCCGACCCCGGCCACCGTCGAATCGGGCCAGACGCCGGTCGTCATCGACTGGGACTACCTCAACGTCGCGGAGACCAAGAAGCTGCCGACGTGGAAGGTGATCATCCCGCCGAACGCCGCGCTCGCGGGCTACTACTACCAGGCCATCAACAAGAACGCGCCGCATCCCGCCGCGGCCCGACTGTGGCAGGAGTTCCTCTACAGCGATGAGGGTCAGAACCTGTACCTGCAGGGCAGCGCACGTCCGGTGCGGGCCGACAGCATGGTCACCGCAGGCACCATCGACCTGACCGCGTACCGGCAGTTGCCACCCGTCGACGGCGCGGCCACGTACGTCTCCCAGCAGCAGAGCGACGCCGCGAAGAAGTACCTCGAGGCCAACTGGGCGAAGGCGATCGGCTAATCGCCTCGCCCGTGCTCTGGAGCCGACTCCGCCAGTCCCTGCCGCTGCTGCCGTTCTTCGCGGTGGTCGGGATCTTCCTGATCGTGCCGACGGTCACCGTCATTGCCAGTGCGGTGATGGACGACGGCCGGTTCTCGCTCGCCCGCCTCAGTGCGCTGTTCTCCGAGACCGCGCTGACGGCGCTCGGCAGGAGTGTGTTCCTGTCGGCGAGCACCGCCGTGTTGGGCGCCGTGTTCGGCGCCTTGCTGGCATGGCTGATCGTCTCGCGGCCTGCCTCGTCGATGATCCGACGTAGCGTCATCTCCCTGTGCAGCGTGTTGGCTCAGTTCGGCGGGGTGGCACTGGCTTTCGCGTTCCTGGCGACGATCGGCCTGAACGGCGTTCTGACGCTGTGGGTGCAGGAGCACCTCGGCTGGAATCTCGCGGGGTCAGGCTGGCTGTACGGGTTGCCGGGATTGGTGTTGGTGTACACGTACTTTCAGATCCCGCTGATGGTCATCGTCTTCCTGCCCGCGCTGGAGGGTTTGCGCGAGCAGTGGCGTGAGGCCGCCGTCAGTCTCGGGGCGTCGACGTGGCAGTACTGGCGCCAAGTTGCCGTCCCGCTGCTGACACCGGCCTTCCTCGGTGCGGTACTTCTGTTGTTCGCCAACGCCTTTGCGGCCTACGCTACCGCCGCTGCCCTGGTCAGTCAGGGCAGCCCGATCGTCCCGTTGCTGATCCGCTCCGCACTCACCAGCGAGGTGGTGTTGGGCCAATCGGGCTTCGCGTACGCCCTTGCACTCGAAATGATCGTCGTCGTGGCACTCGTGATGGGCGCATACAGCCTGCTGATCCGTCGCACGTCCCGGTGGCTGCGATGACGACGCGCGTGTTCAAGGGCGCGTTGTGGGTGGCGTTCGGGTTGTTCTTCCTCTTCCCGCTGTATGCCATGGCCGACTTCTCGACGCGCAACCTGCTCAAGGGCGGCCGCACGATGGCGGCCTGGACCAACCTCGTCACCGACGACGCGCTGTATCAGTCGATCGTCACGTCGCTGCTGCTCGCGGTACTGACGGTCGTCGCGATGTTGATTCTGTTGGTGCCCACCATGATCTGGGTGCGACTGCGAACGCCGTGGGCCAAGGGCGTGATCGAGTTCCTGTGTCTGCTGCCGCTCACCATTCCCGCTCTGGTGGTCGTGGTCGGCCTCAAGAACGTCTACCTGTGGGTGACCTACTTCTTCGGGGAGTCCGCGCTGACGCTGACCTTCGTCTACGTCGTGGTGGTGTTGCCGTTCTCCTACCGGTCGATCGACGCGGCATTGTCCGCGATCGACCTCGGAACGTTGTCGGAGGCGGCGCGTTCGCTCGGCGCTGGGTGGACGACCACCATCGTGCGCGTCGTCGTCCCCAACATCTGGTCAGGTGTGTTGTCTGCGGCGTTCATCTCGGTGGCGGTCGTTCTCGGTGAGTACACCATCGCCTCGCTTTCCGGCTACCAGACGTTGCCCATCCAGATCGTCGCGCTCGGCAAGACCGACGGGCCCACTTCGGTAGCGGCGTCGTTGGCGACACTGCTGTTCGGTTTCGTTCTGCTGCTCTTACTTTCACTAGTCACCCGACGGAGGCGTCACGCATGAGCAACACGGGGGTGAGCGTCGAACTGACCGATCTCACCCGGACCTACGGCACGGTCAAGGCTCTCGACGGCCTCAACCTGCGGATGGAGCCAGGCGAGTTCATCGCGCTGCTCGGCCCGTCGGGATGCGGCAAGACCACCGCGCTGCGCATCCTCGCCGGCCTCGACCAGGCCACCTCCGGCACGGTGACCGTCGACGGTCGCGACCTGACCGCGGTGCCTGCCAACAAGCGGGACATGGGCATGGTGTTTCAGGCCTACAGCCTCTTTCCTCACCTGACCGCGTCGGAGAACGTCGAGTTCGGGCTCAAGATGCGCGGCAGCGCGAAGGGTGAACGGGGTAAGCGCGCAGCCGAGATGCTGGACCTCGTCGGGCTTTCGGAGCACGCGCACAAGTACGCCTCCGAGATGTCGGGCGGTCAACAGCAGCGGGTCGCGTTGGCGCGGGCGTTGGCGATCCGCCCGCGGGTGCTGCTTCTCGACGAGCCGCTGTCCGCCCTCGACGCGAAGGTGCGTACCCAACTCCGCGACGAGATCCGCCGGGTGCAACTCGAGGTTGGGACGACGACGTTGTTCGTCACCCACGACCAGGAGGAGGCACTCGCGGTCGCCGACCGGGTCGGCGTGATGAGCAAGGGCCGCCTCGAGCAGCTCGCCCCGCCCGCGGAGGTTTACGCGAATCCCGCCACCCCATTCGTCGCGGAATTCGTCGGCCTGAACAACCAAGTGGCAGCACAAGTTTCGTCGGGACGGGCGAGCTTCTTCGGCGCGGAGCTGCCGACGTTGACGGGGTCGATCACTTCGGGGGCCGGAACGGCGATGGTGCGACCGGAATCGGTGACGGTCACCGCGGACGACACAGGCGCGGCGACGGTCCGTTCGGTGGCCTTCCTCGGGCCGATCTCGCGGGTGTACGTCGAACTGTCCGACGGCGTCGTCGTGCATGCTCAGCTGAGCAGCTCGCAAGCCAGGGACTTCACCCCTGGGCAGCGGGTGACCGTTGGGGTACTGCCCACCGAAGTGCTAGTCGTGGCAGCCGCGAGCTGACCGTCCGAGGTCGCGGGACAGCACCAACGTGCAATCCGGCCGGTATTGGAGATGAGCCGACGCGGGCCGGGCAACACTATGATCGCGGTTCATGACAGAAGGTGAGCCTCGAGCAACGTCGTCGCAAACAGAGGCTGGTGAGCTCGCCCCACTCGATGTCGTCGGCTCCGGGATACTTCCCCCGGTCGAACTCCGAAAGCGCCGGGCCTTTTGGTTGCTCGAGCGGTTGGCGCCCTTCATAGGATCGCGGTGGGCAGTCGAGTTGTGGTGCACCCCACCGGTTCTCGAATCAAGTCTGCGCATGCCGCCTGGTGTGTCCCCGGGCAGGCCGATAGAGGCGTATTGGGATGGGCATCGGGTCGCCGGCGAGGAATGGGGCGAGGGGCCGCCGATATACCTGGTACACGGGTGGGGCGGCCAGCGGCCGCACTTGGCGATGTTCGTCAATCCGCTGGTGGGGGAGGGTTACCGGGTTATCGCATTCGATCTGCCTAGCCACAATGAATCTGAGCCGGGTGAGCTCGCGCCCGGACGTACCACTGCAACCGAGTGCGCCAACGCGATTGCGGCGATGATCGAGGACCATGGGCCCGCCCACGCGGTGGTGGCTCACTCACTCGGAGCCAACGCAACTGCATTGGCGGCGGCACAGGGAGTACACGTGGGGCGCCTGGTCTTCTTGGCGCCCATGGGCGATTTCCCCCTCTATCTCGACCTGTTCGCCGCACGCCACGGCTTCGGTCGCCGGATCCGCGCGGGCCTGCATCGCCGGCTGGAAAGGCGAATCGCTATGCCACTGCAGGACACGAACATGACGCGGGTCGGCCGACGAGCCGACTACCCGCCGCTGCTTCTCATCCATGATCCCGACGATCCGGACAGCCCGTATGCCGCCAGTGAGCGGCTGGCCGTGTCATGGCAGGGCGCACGTTTGGTGACCACGCGGGGGCTCGGCCGACTCGCTCATTATCGAATCCTGCGTCATCGCCCCGCTATTCACGCCGGTCTCGAGTTCATCGGCCGTCCCTCGGGTGATTCGATCGCCACAGAGCAACCCAACGGGTAGGGCCGCTCGCGCAACCGGAGCTTCGTCCAAGGTGATTGGCAGACGTGGGGCGGCCAATCCCTACGGATTCCCGTTCTAGACGTCCTTGACCGGCTCGATGTCGAGATCCCGGTAGGTGACGAGCGCCGCGAACGGCACGTTCCGACGCGCGAACCGGCCGGCGGCCACGTCGCCGCGGTCGACCATCGGGATCACACCGGTCACGACCGCCCCCGCCGCGACGACGCGTTCGAAGGCGATTTCGGTGGACCCGCCCGTGCTGATGACGTCGTCGACGAGAAGGACCCGAGTGCCCTGCTCGATGCGAGTGCCCTCGATCCACTGTTCGCGACCGCGCTGCTTCTGCTCCTTGCGGACCGAGAACCAGGCCTTGCCGGTCACCATCGCGATGCCGTGTGCCAGCGGGTCGGCGCCCATGGTCAGCCCACCGACGGCGTCGAATTCAATGCCGGTCTGCGCGGCGAGGTCGGCCACCGCACGGCTGACGATGGTGAGTCGCTCACCGGTGTCGATCGCGTACTTGCCGTCGATGTAGTCGTGGCTCAGCTGACCGCTGGCCAGCTTGAACGGTTCCTCGCGGCGTTCGTAACCACGGGTGCGAATCAGATCGAAGGCGGCTTGCCAGGTTTCGGGGCGCTCGGGCACGCGTTGATCGTATTGCACCTGTCGTGGCTCGGTTCCGACGTGGTTCAGCCCGTCCGGGCCCGCCTCGTCAGTTCCACCGTGGCCGACCGCAATTGGTCGTAGGAGTCGATCCGTTCGGCGTACCCGACGCGGGTGTAGGCCACGCCGCGCTCAGTGATCACCTTGAGATCGAGTCCGTACCGGTCGGCGCCGGTGCAGGTCGCCGCGGTGGTGTCGGGGTAGCCGCCGAGCGTCCTGGCCATGGCGGCCAGGGCCTCGGCGTGATCGGCGTTGAGGTGCTCGATGGCGCCTGCCGCGCCGGCTTGGACCGGATCTGGCTCTGCGGCCGCGTAGTCGGGGCCCGTTGCCGAGTCCATCCGGCCGTAGCCGCCGACCCAGCGGACCCGGTCGACCCGCAGCACCCACAGCGTGAAGTCGCTGTAGTCGACGTAGTACTTCGCCGCAGGAACGGCGTCGAGGTGGGCCTGCCGGGCGGCAGTGAACTCATCGCCGGTCGGCCGTTCCGCGACACCGGCCAATGTGATCCGTGAATTGGCCAGCGGATCGCTGTCCGTCGCGGCGGCGACGATGGCGATGCTGGCCCTTGGGTCTGCGGCCAGGTTGCGGCCGTGCTCGGCGAGGTTGGACACACACAGGACGGGCGCACCGCCATGAAGGCCGTAGGTGACGAAGGACGCCCACGGGTCGCCCGCGGCGGTCAACGTGGCCAGCGTGCCGGTGTTGGTCGACGCCGCGATCGTGCGCGCCTCTTCGGCGGCCGACGGACGGGTCGCGTCGACGGGTGGCGTCAAGGGAGGCGGAATCGACGGGGCGTCGCCAGGATCGCCGTGGTCGCGCAACGAGCGTTCAGCGTCGGTGGATGCCACCGGCGAACCTTACCGCCGCGACCGTTCGGCGTGCTTTCGGACGGTCGTCGGCAACGGAATTTTGACGTCACAGCAGTTTCGTGTGAGACAATCAGTTATTGGTATTTTACCAGCTCAGGCGTTAATTTTTGCTGAAAAGAGGGGGTCGTGCCGAACCCCATGCTCCGCGTTTTGCTCGCCTTCAGCGCGCTCATTGCAGCGTTGCTGATGGCTGGCGCGGGAGCAGGTGCCGCGGCCGCCGACCCGGACGATCCCGGTCCCAGCTCCGAGCCGGATCCCGGGGGTGAAACCACCGCTCCCACCGAACCCGAGCCGACGACCGGACTTCCCCCTGCGACGCCTCCGAGCATCTTCGACATCCCCCAGACGATCGCCAATCAGCTGCGCGACATGCTCGGCAGACCCCTCAGCATCTTCGGCAACGGCAGGGTCCCCGGCACGCACACCGTCCCCGACGCGACCCAACGCAAGCGCGACAAGCCGGCCAAGAAGGACGAGCCGAAACCCGACCTGACGCCGCCCGACCCAACCGCACCCGCGCCGGCCCGAAGGAACACCAGCACCGTCGAAGTCACCCTTCCCTTCGCCGCGCCGATCGTCGTTCCGGTGCCGTCCGTCCCGGTGCCTGGCTACGAGACCGTGCGGTGGTCGCTCGATCTCACCGACCCGAATGCGGCCTTCACGTCGGTCGGGCAGACCTTGAACACGGTGAACTCGCTGCTATCGGACGCCTACGCCCCGTACAACCCGTTCAAGCCGCCCGCGCCCCAGCCGAAGCCGGCGCCGACGTTCCGGATCCTCGAGGAGGAGCCGAGCGTCGTCGACGCCGACGGAGCCGCCGCTACGCCGTTGGCCGGTGGGTCCAGTGGGTCCTCGAACCTTCCCGTGCTGCAGGCGCCCGTGGCGGTGCCGCGGGTCCGCGTGGCTGTCCCACACCCGGTCAGCGGGTCGGCTCCCCCGGTACCGCGGGAGCCCAGTGTGGGCTCAGCGGGCGCACGGGCGCCGGAACCGCGGGGCGCCGTCGCGCAGCCGGGTTCGATGCCCGCCGAGCAGTTGCCGCCCAGCGGATCCGCCGCCGCGATGGGCAACCCCGCGCCGCGTGAGGGGTACCCGCGGTATCTGCGGTCGGCGCGCGTCAATCAGATGGCGGCGGTCGCGCTGCCGGGGCTCGCAGGTCTGATCGCCATCACCGCCAGCGGCGGCGTGATCGGATACCGGCAAGCCAACTCGGGGCGCTACCTACGGACCGCAGCCGCCCGCTTCCTCCAGTGAGTATCGTCCGGCGATGGAGATTTCCTAGTGGGCTCGTCAGTGGTCGATCCCGGCGGAGTCCAGTGGACCGTGCGCCGACGCTGGTATCCATGGCGCAGGGCGCTGTCGCTGCGCGATCTGTGGTCTTCGACGCCCGGCGGGAAGAAGGCCGGCGGGGAGGAGGCCGACGGGAAGAAGGCCGAAGCGGACGCCGACGAGGCGACGGGCGCCGAGGAGTCAGCGCTTCCGAAGAACTTCCTGCTGAAGGTGTTCGTCATCGTCACCGCGGCGGCCGTCTGGGTCGTCTACGGCGCGGGCAAGTTGCTCTTCTACACGGTCGTGGTGCTGCTGTTCCTCGCCGGCTCCCTCGTCGAGCTGGCCCTCGCGGTGCTCGTCATGCCAATCACGTTGCTACTCAGACTGATTGGTCAAGCTCGCTGGCCCGTCGAGATCGGCCGCCATGGCGAGCACTTCGGGACGCGCCACGCCGGTGACTTCGCCGCCGCGGGAGAGCTGCGCGACAAGCTGATCACCGAGATCGGCAGTGGCGTGCTGCCCGCCGCCGAGAAGGCTTCGGCCGGCTGATTCGAAGTCGCTGACCGTGGGTAGCTTTGAAGACTGATGACTCAGGCGATGAACCTCCCATTCGATCAATGGCTGCCGACGCGACGGTGGTACGCCGGCCGCGGCCGTGACCTCGCAGGCGTGCGGGTCGGTGAGGTGATCACGCTGCGCGATGGCTTCGACCTCGTGCTCCTCGACGCCGACTACGCGGACGGCACATCCGCCAGATACCAGTTGCTGGTGCGATGGGACGACGAACCCGCCGACGGCGACGTCGCGACGATCGGCGTCTCGGGCACCCGCACGGCCCACGATGCGCTCTACGACCCGTCGGCAGCCCACCACCTGCTGTCGCTGGTGGATCAGTCCGCGTCGGTGGGACCGCTGCGCTTCGTCAAGGAACCGGCGGCGCAGCTTCCCCTTGACGCCACCGGACGGGTGATCGGCGCCGAGCAGAGCAACACCAGCATCGTGTTCGGGGACGCCGCGATGTTCAAGGTGTTCCGCCGCGTCACCCCGGGCATCAACCCCGACATCGAGTTGAATCGCGAGTTGGCCCGGGCCGGCAACCCGCACGTGGCGCGGCTGCTCGGATCGTTCGAGGCGACGCTCGACGGTCAGCCGTACTCACTGGGCATGGTCACCGAGTTCGCCGCCAACTCATCCGAGGGCTGGGACATGGCGACGGCCAGCACGCGCGACCTCTCCGCGGGCGCCGACTTCACCGCGGAGTCCTACCGGCTTGGCGAGGCGGTGGCGTCCGTGCACCGCACGCTGGCCACGACGCTCGGTACCGTGCGCGAAGAGTTCCCCGTCGACGCCCTTCTGCAGCGACTGAGCGCGGTGGCCGCGATGGTGCCTGCCGTCGAGCAGTACCGAGCGCTGATCGAGGAGCGTTACCGCGAGCTGGCCGGGGAGTCGCTCACCGTGCAACGTGTGCATGGCGACCTTCACCTCGGTCAGGTGCTCCGCACGCCCGAGCGGTGGCTGGTGATCGACTTCGAGGGCGAGCCGGGGCAACCGCTCGACGAACGGCGCAGGCCGGACTCACCGCTGCGCGACGTCGCGGGGATGCTGCGGTCCTACGAATACGCGGCGTATCAACGGCTGGTCGACGGCGCCGAGCAGAACGACGACCTGGCCGCGCGGGCCAGGGACTGGGTAGACCGCAACTGCGGGGCGTTCTGCGACGGCTATGCCGCCGAGGCGGGCACCGACCCTCGGCACTTCGCGGCACAGCTCGCGGCATACGAACTCGACAAGGCGGTGTACGAGGCCGGTTACGAGGCCAGGTACCGCCCGACCTGGTTGCCGATCCCGATGGCGTCCATAGCCCGGCTCGTCGGCCGATAGCCGCCAGCGGGGTCTGACCCGCAGCAGTCTCACCGCCTGTTCACAGGTTGCTCGAATGTCGCAGTGCCTCACTGTTCGGGTGACGCAACTGCTGGGGACGTTGGCTCTGCCCGCCGACGCCCCCGTCGAGGAACCGGATTCGCACCGGGTCTCCGCCGTCACCAGGGACCGGGTTGGCCTGGGTCTTCTGCTTGCCGCGACCGCCGTCCTGTACCTGTGGAACGTCACGATCAACGGCATGGCCAACCCGTTCTATGCCGCTTCGGCCCAGGCGGGCTCCAGCGACTGGAAGGCGTTGCTGTTCGGCTCGCTCGATGCCAACAACTTCATCACCGTCGACAAGCCGCCGCTGTCGCAGTGGGTGATGGGCCTTTCCGGCCAGATGTTCGGCTTCAGCAGCGCCAGCATGCTCGTCCCGCAGGCGCTGATGGCCGTCGCCGCCGTGGCCCTGCTGGCCGGGGCGGTGCGGCGGATCAGCGGACCCGGCGCAGGCCTGCTGGCGGGCACGGCGTTGGCGCTGACCCCGGTCGCGGTGCTGATGTTCCGTTTCAACGACCCCGACGCGGCGATGGTTCTGCTGATGACGGCCGCGGCCTACTGCACGGTGCGCGCTCTGGAACGAGGCTCGGCCAGGTGGCTGGCGGGAGCCGGGGTCGCGCTCGGGTTGGCGTTCCTGGCCAAGATGCTCGAAGGCACCATGGTGCTGCCCGCCATCGGCGCCGCCTACCTCGTCGCGGCGCCGGTTCGGCTTCGCCTCCGCGTCCTGCACCTGTCCGGTGCGGCGGTGGCCTTCGTGGTATCGGCTGGCTGGTTCGTCGCGCTGACGATGCTCTGGCCCGCGGCGTCGCGGCCGTACCTGGCCGGGTCGACGGACAACAACTTCATGAACCTGGTGCTCGGCTACAACGGTCTCGCCAGGGTGCTGGGCCGCGGGCACTTCACGTTCGACCTTCCGTCCGGCGCGCCCATCGGGATGGCCACCCTCGGTGGCTTCGGAGGGCGATCGCAGGGCCTGACGCGGTTGCTGTTCGGCGAATTCGGCTTCGAGATCGGCTGGCTGGTGCCCGCGGCACTGCTCGCGACCGTACTGACGGTCGTGGCGCGCGGCAGGCTCCCGCGCACGGACCTCGTTCGTGCAGGCGCGGTGCTGTTCGGCGGCTGGTTCCTGGTCGACGGACTGATCCTGAGCTTCATGCACGGCACGATTCACCCGTACTACAGCCTGTCCATCGCGCCGCCCGTCGCGGCGGTCTTCGCGATTGGCGTGCAGCAGATGTGGGCCCGTCGCGCGACGCTCTGGTGCCGGATCGCCCTGGCGGCCACCCTTCTGGCGGCGGGCGTGTGGGGGTGGTGGCTGCTCGACGGTAGCGCCGTGTCCTCACCCATGTTGAGGTGGGCGATCCTG
>NZ_JAVRQA010000419.1:0-6269 GCF_032161845.1 Mycobacterium sp. | reverse complement strand
CTATCGAGACCCGGTTGATTGGCAGCACATTCTTCGCCAGGGACCCAAACGACAGGACGACTCGACGCTGGCAGCAGTACAAACTGGGTACCGGCGCCAAGGGCAATGAGTGCAATTACGATATGGGGTCGGGTTACGTCGCCACCGACGGCAAGGTCGGCGTCTTCGAATCCGGCAATCCGAACGTCGGGCTTGTCACGAAGGCCATGGATCTCGCGAGCTGTGAAACCCTGTGGTCCATCGAGTCGCCGATCGGCTCATTTCGAGACGTCTGGCGGATCAACACCACCCTCGTCCAATTGTCAGACGACGGAACGGAATTGATGTCGCTGGTCGCGCCAAAGTAGATCGGCCACTTCCCGGCCCACCCACCCTGGGGAGGCAACCCACCGAACCTACAAGACAAGCATCACGACGGCCGCGGCGATGATGACGAGCACGAGCACTCCGATGCCAATCAAGAGCCACCGGCCGTTGCCCTGTGAGGGGGTGGTATCGCCGTGCTGGGTCCACGTCCCCTGCTCCCAGCCGGGCGGCGGGGGCTGCTGCTTCGGGCTCGACACCGTCGGGTCGAACGGCTGACCGTAGGGCTGACCGTGGTCGGCGGGCGTGGAATCCCAGTGTTGCGGCGACGGCCAGCCGTCTTGGGAAGGCGTGCTCATCCGCGCTGTCCTCCAACCAGCCAGTACATTTCCGCACCCCCACGACAATCGCTAATGACGCCTCGAATCGTTGACGCGCACAGGGCTTCACCGTAAACCGAGATCCCACGTGATGCGTGCACCAAATTGCTCACCTTCTACTACTCGTTGGCGTCATTGAGTTCCGACGTGATCTGTGCGACCGCCGTGTCGATCCGCTCCCGATCGGCCTCGATCGAGGCCGACGCGTCGGCGCCCGCATTCTGGAGCGCCTCGTTCACCCGCGCCGAGACCGTATCGGCCCCTAGGCGCAGCAGGCCGTCCTCGATGAACACGTCGGTCAGCCAGTGGTGCCCGTTCAAGGTGACCTCGACGGTCTCGGCTTCGTCCGTCGCGGTGAAGGATTCGCCTGCCATCTTGTCCAGCTGCTCATCCATCAATGACTGCAGGCGCTGAGCCTGCTTCAGCACGGCCGCCACCTGAGGGTGCATGTCCTCGGTCACTTCGCGTCCTTGGGATCCTGAACGGTTCGGCGCTTACGAGCCCCGATCACCTCTTCGGTGTACTCGCGATCCTCGACGTAGAGATCCTCGTCGGGGGACAGGCCGGGTGTGCGCCGCTTCTCCTTGCCGGGCTGGGCTTGGCCGCCGTGGCCGCCGCCCATGCCACCCCCCATGCCGCCGCCCATGCCACCGCCGGTCCCACCTCCGGCGACCGGGGCGCCACCCGCACCGCCGGCTCCTGCCGGACCCGGACCGACGGAAACACCACCAACGTTGGGCTGCAACGGCATCGACCCCGCGCCGCCACCACCAGACCCGCCCCCCGCGCCGCCACCTGCTCCCGCTGCAGCTGGATGCAGGCCCGGGTCGTCGGGCATCGTCGGCATGTCCTCGGCGCCAGCGTCGGGCACGCTTGGCGTGCCTCCACTCGGCGATCCGCCACCCGAAGGCGAGCCACCGCCCGACGGTGAACCACCGCCGGAGCCAGATCCTGCACCGGACGGGGGCTTGCCCGACGCCGATTCCGCCGACATCGGCGACGCGCCCTGCGAAGGGGTCTGCGGCATCGACGGTGTACCTCCAGGCGACTGCCCGCCGCCTCCGCCGCCCGCGCCGCCACCGGGAGCACTCGTCCCGGGGCCCTCGGAGGGCTGGCCGCCCTTCCAGTCGGACGGCAGCTTCCGCGGATCGCCGTTCGTGGTCACCGGCGCTGAAGGTGCACCGACCGGGGGAGGCGGATTGTCCACCGTCACGCGATCGACCGCAGCCGCCACGGTGTAGTCGTCCTGAATGTCCTCGGACTTCTTGACGAGCTTTGCCATCTTGGCCATGTTGTCGTTCTGGTTCGCCGTCGTCATGTTCTCTTCCAACGACTTGTAGTCGGCGTAGACCGGATTGTGCTCGCCGACCGCCTTCAGGTGCGCGTCCCAGATCTTCTGCGCCTCACGCGCCAGCGCCTGCCACTTCTGGCCGAGCTGGGTGATCCAGTTGCCGTAGTTGAAGAACTTGCCGTAAGCCTCGTCGGCGGCGTCGCCCTCCCAATTCACGATGGGCGCAATGAAAGTCGTCGCCTCACGTTGGAGGTTGACCCCATTGGCGTCCCACTTGTTCCGCGCTTCTTCCAGCGATGCACCGTGGTCGCCGCTACCGAGCGCGTCCTGCGCCAAGTCGATGAAGACGTAGCCGCCGCCGCTCGAGTGCGAGGGGGCAGCCAACGGGCCGGGTGGCTTCGGCTCGGCCGTGCCACTGCCCTTGGGCGTCACCGGCGCGGGAGCGGCTCCACCGCTGTCGAGACTTTGCCGTGCGGCAGCATCGAATTCGTCATAGGCGGCAGCCACCGAATTCAACGTGTCGGCAAGTCGCCGCTGCTCGGTCTTCGCGTACGCCTGGTTCTCGGCGAGGTACTTGGCGTTGGCCTGAAGGTGCTCGATGGTGCGCTGGGTGTGAGGCAGGGAGTCCGGTGCTTGAACCCCCGCAGCCAGGCTTGCCGAGTCGCCGAAATCGACGTTCATGACCTGCCTCGCCTTGGCGCGCAGGTCCGCCGTATCAACCTTGATGCCGTCGCCCATACGTCCTCCCTATTGCTCCAGCGCCATCTGGTAGCGACTTTCCTCGCGAGGGTTGATCAACCGGATCGGCAGCTGCCGATGGCGCGGGGTGTCGATGAAGTTGTGCCGCAGCACGACTCGGCCGAGACCTGGATGCGGCCCCAGGTAGGTGGTCGAGTTCGGCCAGACGATCTTGGCGACGGTTCCCACCCGTGCGTTGATGAAACCCGCGAACTCGCGGAACTGTGGACCGAGCGTGATGATGGCCCCGGCTGCGGCCGATCGAATCACGAACTGAGTGAACAGCCGCGCGTCGCCGAGGTTGATGCTGACGTCGACGTCGTCGAACGGCATGTAGACCGGATACCGGTCGGCTGTCTCGCCGACCAGCACGCCGGCCGAGCCGATCGGCAGCTCGTAGTGACGATCCGTGGTGGGACTCTGCCCGTGCAGCGCGGCGCGCTGACCGCCGAAGAGGCACGAAAATCCGCGCGGCGTAGTGGGAATCGCCAACGTTGTGAGCAAGACCGTCGTCGTCGGCGCGGTGCCGGGACGCACCCGGACCCGCGTGATGGTGTGGTCGGCGCGAGCCGACCACCAGACGTCCGGGCCGCCGGGTGCGGTGTATGCGGCGGTGAACGTGCTGCGGCCCTTGATCAACGACCACGCTTCGCGCTCGAAGCTGATCTCCGTCGCTCGATCGAAGGCGTCGAAACTGCGACCGCAACGTGCGTCGATCCCGTTGCTGGCCAGGTGATCTGCGATACGCGTGGTGGAGGCCACCAGATAGCGGGCTAGCCCGGCGACTCCCTCCTCCCGGCGCAGTGCCGAGCGACGCGTCTCTTCGGGCTTGGCGCGCAACACGATCCAGGTCCGCCGGTTGGCCGGTGCGGGGTAGGGACCGACCACCTGTTCGTAGAGCGCGACGAGGCTCGACGGCGCAGTCTTGCCGGTCCGGTACCCGGCCGAGACGACGTCGGCCTCGAGGTCGGGGCAATAGGTGGAGATGAGCTGTTCGACGAGTTGGGTGTCCAGCACGTCATCGGTGAATGCCTCGCCCGAGACGATGACCGTCGGAGTGAACGGCCTGGCGACCAGTTCGATGATCGAGATGAGGTGCTCACCCTGCCAGCGCACCGCCACGTGATCGCCCGGCATGACGGTCGCGCCAACGGCCGGCTCGGATGGCGCGGCCGGCGCCACCTCGTGCCGTCGCCGCCAGGAGAACACCGCCGCGATCCAGCCGGTGGCGCGTCGTCCCCGCACGGTGAGTGTCGTTGCGATGGCAATCAATACGGCCAGCAGGATGGCCAACCACATCAGGTGAATGTGGATGAAGAACACCAGGCACGCGGGGATCAGGACCGCGGCCCACAGGAGGTGGCCCGTCGTGATCCTGACGCCGAAGATCGATAGCAGTTTCTTCATCGGCGCCTCAACGCACGCCTTGCGAGGGCAAGGATGCCGAGGGCGACCGCCAGGCTGACGCCACCGACGACGACCATCGTGATGGGGCCGCGGTCCGGTGGCGGGATGAACACGGGCGGCGGAAGCTGCTGCACCTTGTACGACACCGTCTTCGGGCCGGGTGGGACGTCCCACGTCAGCGCGGCGACGGGGTCGATGACACCCGCACCGACGTAGTTGTCGACGCCGCCGCCGGGATGCCTTGAGGTGGCGGTGATTCGGTACATGATCTGTGCCGGCGTCAGGTCGGGGAACCGCTGCCGGAGCATCGCGGCCAGCCCGGAGACGTAAGCGGCCGCGAACGACGTCCCGTTGATTGGGATCGGGCCGTCCGGGCCCTGCAGCGCATTGACCGGGTTGCCGTCATAACCCAGCGCCACGATGTTCTCGGCGGGCGCGGCCACTCCGAGCCACGGCCCGGACATCGAGAACGTGCTCGGCTGGCCAGTCTGGCCAATGCCCCCGACGGTCAGCACCAATGGTGAGTACCACGCTGGCGACACGATTGTCTGAACCTGCTTCCAGCCGCGCGGATCCGAGGGGGTCGACGCGTCGGGCGGCGGATTCTGTGTGCAGTCCTGGCCGGTGTTGCCCGCCGCGACGATGACGACGGCGCCCTTGACGTTGACCGCGTACTCGATGGCGGCGCCGAGGCTCTTCTCGTCGATCGGTCGGGTGATCTTGTAGCAGGCGGCTTCGCTGATGTTGATCACCTGGGCGCCCAGGTTGGCGGCGTGCAGGATCGAGCGCGCCAGGCTGCGCAACGAGCCGGCTGTCTGCGTCGTGTTGGGATCGTTGGGGTCGGTGCGGGCGCTCGTCGGCAGATAGTTGTCCGACGTCTGCCGGAGCGACAGGAGTCGAGCGTCGGGTGCAACGCCGATGAAGCCGTCGGTCGGCGAAGGACGCCCGGCGATGATCGACGCGGTGAGCGTCCCATGGCTGTCGCAGTCGTTCATCCCATCGCCGGCCTTGTCGACGAAGTCGCCGCCGGGCAGTGCCGGCACGCGGGCCGAACCGTTCACCCCGGTGTCGATGACGGCGACAGTTACTCCCGCGCCCGTTGCGAACTTCTGCGCGTCGCTCAGCCGGAGGTAGTCGTTGGGCCACGGCTTGTCGGCGAAGTTGGCACCGGGAAAGCTGAGCGGCGTCGAGCACACTCGGCGTAGCTCGGTCGGCGAATCCGGACCCGTCTCGTCAGGTGGCAGCGCCGCCGGGTCGATTGCAGGCGGCTCGATGGCGAAGGCTGGAGGGGCGCTGAACACCGTCAGGAACAGCACGGCGAAGAGCATGACGATGCGACGCGTCAACGGTCATCCCTTCGGTCCTGGACCGCGCTCAGCCTGTGCTGAGACACCCCTAGCAAAGCAAAAACCGCCCCTTGGACGGCGTATCCCCTCACGTCAAGCCACTTGACCACGTGCACTCCGCAATCTTACGGTGCGGCTGGAGTGCCTCATGCACCTTTCTTGACGGGGTCAGGGGAGGCGCAGATTGCGCCTCCCCTGAGTCGAACGTCGAGTCCGTCGATGCGGTCGGCTAGGCGTCGAGGTCTTGCTGGATGAGCTGTGCGACGGTGGTCAGCGCGGCGTCGTCGTCGGATGCGACCGTGACCTGTGCGCCGTTGCCGGCACCGAGGGTCATGATCATCAGCGCCGAGCCGGCGTCGACCGGTTCACCGCCGTCCAGGGACAAGGTGACTGGCACTCCGGCGTTCACGACGGCTTCGGCGATGATTGCCGCTGGGCGGGCGTGCAGTCCGATCGCGGAACCGACGATGACGGTCTTGGCGGGCATGGTGGATCTCCTTCTGTGGTGGGTTCGAGGATGTCAGGCGGCGACGAGCTCGGGATTGGAATTCGCCTCGGACTTCGGCTTGGCGAACTGCTTGGCGGCGATGACTGCCACCGCACCCACGACTGTTCCAGCGGCGAGCGCGACGACGGCCCACAGCAGGTTGCCGATCGCGAAGAAGACGAAGATCCCCCCGTGCGGCGCCTTCGAGGTCACGTCGAAGGCCATGATCAACGCTCCGGTGACGGCGCCGCCCGCCATCATCGACGGGATCACCCGGAATGGGTCGGCGGCGGCGAACGGGATGGCACCCTCTGAGA
>NZ_JAVRQA010000418.1:0-20660 GCF_032161845.1 Mycobacterium sp. | reverse complement strand
CAGTTCAGGACCGGTGAACCGGATCATCAGCACCGCCGCGGGAGGCCACGCCGCGACAACAGCGGCAGCGCCGGTGCCGATCACCGTGATCGGCGGGATCACCACCGCCACGGCCAGATTCGCGATGACGGCGACCATGCTGAAGGTCCCGGACATGCCCGCGACGAGCGGCGCCGTGACGAGCTGAGCCGCTGCGGCCACGCTCACGCCCGCCGCCAGGGGTTCCGGCCAGCCACGTTCGACGAGTCGCCGCGACCAGCCCGGCGCCACGACCACCAGTGCGGCCGTGGCCGATACGGACAGCGCGAACCCGAGGTCGACAGCGAGTTCGGGTGCAGCCGCCATGAGCACCAGGACGCAGGCCGACAGGGCGGGTATCGCCTGCCGTCGCCTCTTCGACAGCACCGCGAATAGGGCGACGGCACCCATCACGGCGGCGCGCAGCACGCTCGCCGACGGTTGCACCACCACGACGAAGGCGATCAGCGCCACCGCGGCGAGGGCCACCGCAACCCTGGGACCGATCAGCCCCGCCGCGAGCAACACCACGCCGCAGACGATGGTGACGTTGGCCCCCGAGACGGCCGTCAGATGGGTCAACCCGGCAGCCCGAAACTCATCGACCGTGTCCTCGTCGAGCGCGGCCGTATCGCCAAGGACCAAGGCGGGCAGCAACGCCGCCTGGTCGGTGGGCAGTACCGCCCGCGCCGCATCGGCGAACCGGGTGCGCACTCCCGCCGCAGCCTGCTGCAGCACACTCGCCATTCCCAGTCTCGGTCGGCCGGTCGCGGTCAGCACCGCCACGGAGAGATCGCGTCGGGTCGGCCGTGAGATGCGGGCCAGGAAGGCGGCCGGGCGGCCCGCGGTCAACTCGCCGTAGTCGACCGCCGAGGCAAACACGACGACGCGACCTCCGGTTCGCTGCCCGTCGAGGGATGTCAACGTGCCACGGAACATCATCCGGACGCCACGGAGGAACCGAGGCGACTCGCTCGGCGTCACCACGACCGCCGCGGTCGTGCCGTAGCGCGACGCGATCGGATGGTGGCGGACGTCGTCCACCCGGAGTGCGATCGCCGCGGCGAAGGCGACTCCGACCGCCGCGACGGCGAGAACGGCAGACCAGCCTCGCAGCCGCCACGCGATCGCCGCCGTCACCAGCACGGCCGCGACCGCCACCCCGGCCGCTGCGGACGGGCTCCCCACGACGCCCGCCGCGGTGCCCGCCCAGCTGGTCACCGCGGCGGGAACCAACCGGACGTCGGGCGCGCTGGTGACGGCCGGAACCGTCGTCACACTCGGACCAGGGCACGGAGCTTCTCCAGACGAGCAGGGCCGATGCCGTCGACCTCACCGAGTTGGTCGACTCCCGCGAACGACCCGTTCGCGTCGCGCCACGCAATGATCGCCGTCGCGGTGACGGGACCCACGCCCGGCAGAGCGTCCAGCTGCTCGACCGTCGCGGTGTTCAGATTCACCAAACCCTCGGGCGCCGAGGGCTTCTCGCCGGGCGTCGACGATGACGGCGGTGCCGCCGCACCCGGTGGCGAGGTGACCGAACTGCCCATGCCCGGCGGCGCACCCGGTGGCGACGAGATGCCGACGACGATCTGCTCCCCGTCACCGACTCGGCGGGCCATGTTGAGCCCGATCAGATCGGCGCCGTCCAACGGACCACCCGCCGCCGCGAGCGCATCGGCGATGCGGGCGCCTGCATCGAGGGTAACCAGGCCGGGCTGGTGCACCAGGCCGACGATGCTGACGATGACCGGCCCGCCGGGTGGCGCCGATGGCGGGACCGGCAATGAGGATGAGACCATCTGCACCGGAGGCAGTTTCGCCGACATGATGGCGGGACCGTCGTCTCGCATCAACGTGAACACCGTCACCAGAACCGCGATCGCGCCGACGATTCCGAGGCCGATGACACCCGCCCTCCCCGGATCGGCGCGCACGGTCGCGAGCCAGCCGGCGGCTCCACTGGACGTGGCCTCGGGCAGCCAGCGCGACAGCGAGGTGTCGGATTCCTCGCCTTCGGCGTTCTCCTCGTCAGGGGTTCGTGGCCCGGAAAGGCGGCGTTCCACCCTGTCGACCGGTCGTTCGGTGCGCATGCCGCGACGGTAGGCGTGGCGGTGGACGCCACCGGTTCGCCACGGGGTCGTCGGTCACCGGCTGTGGATGAAAGTGGGTCTGTGGATCAACCCCAGCCTTCCTCACGCCAGCACACCCAGTCGATCTCGACCAATGCGCCGACCGCGAGGCCGCTCACTCCGACGCACGTCCGCGACGGCAGTCGTTCCGGAAACCATGGGGCATACGCGAGATTGAAGGCGGCGTAGTCGTCCCAGTCCAAAAGGAAGGCTCGCACCGAGACGACGTCGGTGCGACCCCCTCCGCAGAGTTCGGTGACGCGCAGCAGGTTGCCAAGCACCTGATTGGTCTGGGTCGTCACGTCGGCGCCCACCACGCTTCCGTCCACACCGGTCGGCATCTGACCGGTGACGTACAGCGTCTGGCCGGCCGCGGTGGCGTGAACGAACGGTGCCACACCGGGCGGCACCCCCTCCTCAGGGCTGAACGTGAACGCGCGGATGGCGGTCATGCCGCGAGTGGCCAACTCGGGAAGCACCGCTTGTCGATGCGGCCGTGCACGCCCTGGCGTTGGTCGACGACCTGGGTGACGGTGAAGTCGACGGCGACCGACATGAACGAGTATGCGTCCCTTCGGGTCAAGCCAAAACTGCGCTCCAGGACGTCGAGAGTCCGCAGGGCGGCGGCCTTCATCGCCGCATCGAGGGTGTCGCCGAACCCGTGCACCAGCAGTTCTGTCGACGTCTCCAGAACCGGCACGGTGAACGGGAGGTCGCGACGAATGGTCAAGCGCAACAACCCGTTCAGCGACGACTCCAACGCGGTGCCGCTGATTTCGCCATCACCCTGGGAGACGTGTGGGTCACCGACCGACAGCAGCGCGCCGTCAACCTGGACCGGGTAGTACATCCGCCCGCCGGCTCCGATGCGCCAGTTGTCGACGTTGCCACCGTGATCGCCTGGCGGGACCGACGACACCCGCAGCGGTTCGGCGGGCGCCACGCCCATGGTGCCGAAGTGTGGGCGGAGCGGGACCACCACGCCAAGCAGCGCGGGTTCGCGCGCCGCGGCGTCCGGGGACACGATGGTGCCTGGCTGATCGGCCAGCGGCGTCACGGTCCAGTCGTAGCCGAAGACGGCGCGGCCGAGTAGTGCGTCGACGTCGAATTCGTAGATCGTCACGCGTTCCCCTGGCACCTCGTCGTAGAGGTGCCCCCAGTGTGCGGCGAGGTTGGATCCGTACGGCAACCGGGGGACGGCCTCGAGGATGTCCACCTGCAGTACGTCACCGGGCCTTGCGCCGTCCACGGCGATCGGCCCGGTGAGCAGATGCGGTCCCGGCCCGCGGTCGGTGACCTGGTCGAAGACGGCGGCGATGCCGTCATCCATGAGGAGGTCGGGGGCGTCGCCCGCGTGGTGGGTGAGCGTCTCGATCCGAACCAGGTCTCCGGAGGCGACGGTGACCGCCGGCGTCAAGCGCGGGTCGAAGAATCCCCAGTGCACCGTCGACGGCGTGGCGGGCAGGAAGTGATGCATTCGGCGATCATGCCGCGCGACGGGCGGCTCCGCTCGGCGCGGAGACCGGAGATCGTGCCGAAGCGTGTACAGCGGGCGAATAGTGTCTACCCCACACCGCCGAGCACAGAGGAGTCCTCGCCCATGACCTCACCGACCACCGACCGCCCCCTCCGGGTCATCCAGTGGACCACCGGCAACATCGGGAAGCGTTCACTGCACGCCATCATCGGGCGCGACGACATGGAGTTGGTCGGGGTGTACGCGCACGGCGCAGAGAAGGTGGGAGTCGACGCTGCGGAGCTCGCCGGGCTGGCTGCCCCCACCGGAGTGACGGCGACCAACGACATCGACGCCCTGATCGCACTGAAGCCCGACGCGTGCTGCTACAACCCGCTGTGGCCGGAGGTCGACGAACTCACCCGACTGCTGGAAGCGGGCGTGAACGTCTGCTCGAGTGCCGCCTGGATCACCGGCGGCAAGCAGAGCTCCGAGGATCTGGACCGGATCCGGAAGGCCTGCGCGGCAGGAAAGTCCACCATCTTCGGCAGCGGCGCGCACCCCGGCATGACGAACATGGTCGGAATGGTGCTGTCCGGCGCGTGCGAGAACGTCGACGAGATCCGGATCACCGAGTCGGTGGACTGTTCCACCTACGAGTCGGCGGGCACCCAGTCAGCCATGGGGTTCGGTCAGGACCCGAACACCCCCGATCTCGCCGAGAGCGTGCGCCGCGAGAGCGAGGTGTTCGCGGAGTCGGCGGCGATGATGGCCGACGCGATCGGCGCCAAGCTGGACCAGCTGACCTTCGACGTCGAGTTCACGACCGCCACCGGCGACAGCGACCTCGGCTTCATGCAGATTCCAAAGGGCACCGTCGGCGGCGTGTTCGGCTATCACCGCGGCTGGGTCGGCAAGAAGAACGTCGTCAGCGTGGGTTTCAACTGGACGATGGGCAATCACGTCACGCCCCCGAAACCGCTGGAACACGGCCATGTCATCCAGGTGTTCGGCACGCCCAACATGCGCACCGTGCTGCACTGCCTACCGCCCCGAGACTGGAAGGAAGCCGGCTTCATGGGCCTCGGCATGATCTACACCGCGATGCCGGTGACCAACGCCGTACCTGCCGTGGTGGCCGCGCCGCCGGGCATCGTCACGCTCAAGGACCTGCCACCGATCACCGGACGCGTGACGCGAGGGTAGCGACGCCGGGGCCGTCGAGATCGGCCAGCGCGTTCGGGCGCCCTGCCATGATCATCAACAGCGCTTCCCCGGTGCCATGCACCCGCGGTCCCGTCCCGTGGGACCAGTCCAGATCGGTGGCGACCAGTTCGACCCCGCGCGCCCGCCAGGCGCCGCGGATCGTCGGGGCGTAGCGCACGAAGTCCAGCGCCACGCGCAGCCGCTCGGGCGGAATCGTGCGCGCCAGACCCAGCGGCCGCCTGATGTCCTGGTGGTGAATCATGTTGTCGGTCAGCGCGATCCGACCGCCGAATCCGGCAGTTAGGCCGTGCGGCTCGGCGTTGTCACGAAAGATGCCGATGATCTGCTCGGGTGAGCGGTCCGCGAGGTGGTCCACGGCTTGGGCGTTTATCCGATCGGTCTGCAGCCGACCCTTCACGAAGCGCACGGCCAGCTCGCGCGGCGACAGGCCCTCGAAACTCACGCAATGCGCCGCGACGTCGCGTACGGTCCAGCCGGCACACAGCGACGGGCTGCCCCACTGCTCGGGTGTCAGACCGGCAAGAAGGTCGGCGAAGTCCTCTCGTTCCCCGCGCGCCAGTTCCGCGTACGCCACCGCGCCTCCTCAGTCGTCGACCGTCACGCACACGCCGACGGCCCCGCCCCCGACGTGAACCGACAGCACCGCGCCCATGTCGGTGATCGACAGGTTCACCTGGGGCAGTCGCGCGGTGAGCGCCGCGCCGATCTCGGCGGCGGCGTCGTGGTTGTCGACGTGGTGCACCGCGAGCGTCGCCGGGTGTTCGCCGACGACCTCCGCCACCGCATCGACGAGTGCCGCGTGAGCCTTGGAGACCGTGCGGATGCGCTGGGACAACACCAAGCGGCCGTCCACGTCGAGGCGGAGCAGCGGCTTGAGTGACAACGCCGTACCCAACCACGAAGCAGCAGTGCCGATCCGGCCACTCCGCCGCAGATTGTCGAGTCGGTAGACGACGATGAACGCATGGCCACGTGGTACCGCCGCCCTCGCCGCCGCCTCGACCGCGTCGAGATCGTCACCTTCGGCGGCCGCCCGTGCCGCAGCCAGTGCGACGAACCCGACTCCCGCCGCCGCCGACCGCGAATTCACCACGCGGACTGCGGGACCGAACTCGCGGGCTGCCCCGACGGCCGAGCTGAACGTGCTCGACAGCGCGGCCGAGAGGTGCACCGCGACCACCCCGTCGCCCCCGCTGTCGGCAAGTGCCCGTCGGTAGCACTCGGCGAGGTCGCCGGGGTTGGCGCCGGCGGTCGTGACGTGAGCGAGAGCGTGTACGTCGTAGGGCACCTGGTCGCCTTCGTCGAGCAGATCGGTGCCATCGACGAGCACGTGCAGCGGGACCTGCCGAATCCCCCACCGCCGCAGGTCATCCGGATCCAACCGGGCCGACGAATCGGTCACCACCGTGACAGCCATGCTCAGCCGCCGGTGTCCACGGTCGTCACGCCCGCCTCCGCGAGGCCCTTCATCATCAGGTCAGCCACCGCGCGGTGCGCCTCGAAGTTCCAGTGAATGCCATCGGGGTTCCCGCGACCGCTCATCACCTGATCGCCGACCGCGGCCTTGAGGTCGACGATCGGCACGTCGTGGTGGCGTCCCCACTCGGTGATGGCGGCGACCGTGGCATCACGCCACCGGTGCGACTTGCCGTAGGTCTCGGCGATGTGGACCGACGGAATGCACGCCACGAAGGGAATGCCCGGACGATTGAAGTCGATTGCGGCGCGGGTCTGTTCGAGGTAGTCGGCACTCAGGTGAGCAGGCAGTGCGGGCCGTGCGATCGGCGACAACCGCGGCTGCAGCCAGCCGTACCCGTCACGCGCCCACCGGCGGAGAAGGGGCGGCCGCACGTAGCGGATCAGCTCGCGCACGGCGGTGGGCAACGGCGAAGGGAGGGAGTCCATCCCCGACGTCGCGAAGACCACCGCGCCCGCCTTCGGCAACGCTGCCCACGCGCGGGGATCGCCGATGGCCGCCCACCACACGTCGCGGCACGTCCAGCCGATCCGACCGATCAGTTCCAGATCCCAGTCCAGCTGGGCGGCAACGATGTTGGGCCAGATCCTCGGGTCGTCCGCGGGCAGTCCGCCGGTGGGACCGTAGTAGGACAGGGAGTCGCAGAAGACCAGGAGGGTTCTGCGGGACGAGCTAGAGGACATCGTTGGCGACCTGGGCCGAGGCGTTCCACACGTCGAGACGCCAGTGCACGTCCTGCGGCGCCCCGTCGTCTGCCGAATGCCCGGACAGTTGCACCCAGCTGGCGTTCCCCATGCCGCCAAGCACGGGCCAGTTGTCGACCGGCAGATCCAGCAGGGCGGCCGTCAGTGCGGCGATCAGCCCGCCGTGGGCCACCAGCACGACCGGCCGATCCGACGCGTCCCCGGCGCCATCGGAGCCCCAGTCGCCGAGCCGGGCGAGCAACTCGTCGACCAGCGGCATGCTGCGCTCCGCTACGTCGACCCGACTCTCTCCCCCGTGCGGGGCCCACCTGGCATCGTCGCGCCACGCCAGCCGGGCGCCAGGCACAGCGTCGTCGACCTCGGAGTGCGTCAGGCCCTGCCAGTCCCCGAGGTGCGTCTCCCGCAACCTGGTGTCGACCGACACCGGGACGCCGGAGCGCTCGGCGAGCGCCATCGCGGTGTCGAGGGCACGCCGCAGATCCGATGACACGATCGCCAGCGGCTGACGCTTGGCCAGCACCTCGGCGGCGGCAGCAGCTTGCTCGCGGCCCAGTTCGCTCAGATCCGTGTCGAGTTGGCCCTGCATGCGGCTGCCCGCGTTGTACTCCGTCTGCCCGTGCCGTAGCAGCACCAGCCGGCGAATCCTCACTCCGAACCGTCCTCCAAATCGACGGGAATCACCGGGCAGTCCCGCCACAGGCGGTCGAGGGCGTAGAAGTTGCGCTCGTCCTGGTGCTGGATGTGAGCCACGATGTCGATGTAGTCGAGCAGCACCCAGCGTCCCTCGCGGGTGCCCTCGCGGCGGGCGGGCTTGTACCCGGCCAACCGCATCTTCTCCTCGACCTCGTCGACGATGGCATTGACCTGCCGGTCGTTGGACGCCGAGGCGATGACGAAGCAATCGGTGATGACGAGTTGGTCGGAGACGTCGATGACGACGACGTCATCGGCGAGCTTGGCCGACGCCGCCTTGGCGGCGATCGTCGCCATGGCGATGGCTTCTGCGGTCGCGGTCATGTGTGGCGATTTCCTGTCGCGAGAACGGTCGCGGGATAGAGACCGCGCTTGGTGACGTATTGCACGACGCCGTCGGGCACCAGGTACCAGATGGGCCTGCCCAGTTCGGCTCGCCGACGGCAGTCGCTCGAGGAGATCGCCAACGCGGGCACCTCGACCAGTTTGAGCGCACCGTCCGGCAATTCCTTCATCGCCTCCTCGATGTGCTCACCGTCGAGTTCGTAGCCCGGCCGGCTGACGCCGACGAACCGGGCCATCGAGAAGAGGTCCTCCCAGTTCTGCCAGGACAGGATCGACCCGAGGGCGTCGGCGCCGGTGATGAAGTACAGGTCGGCGTCGGGGTTGAGTGCGCCCAGGTCACGCAGGGTGTCCTTGGTGTAGGTCGGGCCGCCACGATCGATGTCGACGCGGCTCACCGAGAAGCGCGGATTGGCCGCGGTCGCGATCACGGTCATCAGGTACCGGTCCTCGGCGGCCGTGACGACGCGGGCGCGCTTCTGCCAGGGCTGGCCGGTCGGCACGAAGACGACTTCGTCCAGGTCGAACAGGTCGGCCACCTCGCTGGCGGCGACCAGGTGACCGTGATGGATGGGATCGAACGTCCCGCCCATCACCCCCAGCCTGCGTCGAGTCACGAATAGGCAGCTTAGACGGGTAGCAGTTGATCGATCACCGCGGCGAGCTGCTTGGCCGACCGGCACTCGTGCATGGGGATGACGCCGTCGTACCGCGGCACCGCCGAATCGCCGCTGCCCCACAGGTGCCTGGGCTCGGGATTGAGCCAGTGGGCATGCCTGCTGGCGGTCACCATGCGGGTCAGCAGGTCGACTTCGGGATTGCGGTAGTTGTTGCGACCGTCCCCGAGGACCAGCAGCGAGCTGCGCGGGGACAGCACGTTCGGGTACTTGTCCAGGAACGAGACGAACGCATGCCCGTAGTCGGAGTGGCCGTCGCGGGTGTAGACCCCGGCCTCCCTGGTGATGCGCTGCACCGCGACGGCCAGGTCGGAGTCGGGTCCGAACAGCTCGGTCACCTCGTCGGTGGTGTCGATGAAGGCGAAGACCCGGACCCGGGAGAACTGCTGACGCAACGCGTGCACCAGCAGCAGCGTGAAGTGGCTGAATCCGGCCACCGACCCGGACACGTCGCACAGCACGACGAGTTCGGGGCGCGCGGGATGCGGCTTCTTCAGCACGACGTCGATGGGCACGCCGCCGGTGGACATCGACTTGCGGAGCGTCTTGCGCAGGTCGATCTCGCCGGCCCGCGAGCGCCTACGTCGGGCGGCCAGCCGCGAAGCCAGCGTCCGAGCCAGCGGGACGACGACGCGGCGCATCTCGCGCAGTTGGTCGCCGGACGCCCGCAGGAACTCGACGTTCTCGGCGAGCTGAGGGATGCCGTACGTCTGAACGTGCTCGCGGCCGAGCTGTTCGGCGGTGCGGCGCTTGGTCTCCGCCTCCACCATCTGCCGCAGTTGCGCGATGCGTTTGGCGGCGATCGCCTTGGCGATCTGCTCCTGGGTCGGGGTGGGCTCGTCGCCGTAGGGCGCCAGCAGGCCGGCCAGCAGCCTGCCCTCCAGCTCGTCGAGGGCCATCGCCTTGAGCGCCTGGTACGACGAATACGAGGGTCCGCGGCTGGAGCTGTACTTGCCGAACGCCTCGACGATCTGGGCGATCATCGCGGCCAACCGGTCGTCCATTCCGGCCATGTCCTCGTTGCCGGAGAGCATCTCGACCAGGGCGGCCCGCAAGCCCTCGATGTCCTGTGACGGCAGCGCGTCGGGATCACCGTCGGCGTCGGCGTCGTCGTCGGACACCACCGTCCGGTCGCCAAGCGCGGCGGGGAACCACAGGTCGAACATCGCGTCATAGGTGCTGCGGTGGTCGGGGCGTCGCAGCACGGCGCACGCCAACCCCTCCCGCAACACCTCACGCTCGCCGAGTCCGAGCACGGTCATCACTCGACCCGCGTCGACCGTCTCCGACGGACCCACCGCGATCCCCACACTGCGCAGCGCTTCGACGAACTCCACCAGATGGCCGGGAAGTCCATGCGGCGCAAGGGGTTGCGGCGGGCGCGTGCGACGGGCGGGCATTAGTTGAGCCTCAGCTCCCCGCTGACCTTCACCTGGTCGGACTGATGCTTGAGCACCACGCCCAAGGTGGCGGCGATCAGCTCGTCGTCGATCGTGTCCATGCCGAGCGCCAGCACGGTGCGACCCCAGTCGATGGTCTCCGCGACCGAGGGCACCTTCTTGAGTTGCATGTCGCGCAGTACGCCGACGATCCGGACCAATTCCTCGGCCAGTTTCACCGGAAGTTCCGGCACCCGTGACAGCAGGATGCGCCGCTCGAGGTCGGGATCGGGGAAGTCGATGTGCAGGAACAGGCAGCGACGCTTGAGCGCCTCGGACAGTTCGCGGGTGGCGTTTGACGTCAGCAGCACGAACGGCGTCCGCGTCGCGGTGATGGTGCCCAGTTCCGGCACGGTGACCGCGAAGTCGGACAGCACCTCGAGCAGCAGGCCTTCGATCTCGATGTCGGCCTTGTCGGTCTCGTCGATCAGGAGCACGGTCGGGTCGGTGCGGCGGATGGCCGTCAGCAGCGGGCGTTGGAGAAGGAACTCCTCGCTGAACACGTCCATCTTGGTCTGGTCCCAGTCGCCGGACCCGGACTGGATTCGCAGGATCTGCTTGGCGTGATTCCACTCGTAGAGCGCGCGGGCCTCGTCGACGCCTTCGTAGCACTGCAGCCGCACCAGGCCGGAGCCGGTGCATTCGGCAATGGCGCGGGCCAGTTCGGTCTTGCCGACACCCGCGGGCCCCTCGACGAGGAGCGGCTTGCCGAGTCGGTCGGCAAGGAAAACGGCTGTGGCCGTGGCGGTATCGGGAAGATAACCGGTTTCGGCGAGCCGCTTGGCGACATCGTCGATGTCGGTGAAGAGCGGGGCGGGGCGGGCGGGGACACTCACTGGAAGGTGTTCTCCTAGCTAGGAAGGGCGGGTGTGGCCGTCTCCCCACACAATCCACTTGGTTGAGGTCAATTCTGGCAGACCCATGGGTCCTCTGGCGTGCAGCTTCTGGGTGGAGATGCCGATCTCGGCGCCGAATCCGAACTGCTCGCCGTCGGTGAACGCCGTCGACGCGTTGACCATCACCGCTGCGGCGTCGACCCGCTCGGTGAAGCGTTGCGCGGCAGCAAGATCGGTGGTCACGATGGCTTCGGTGTGGCCGGTGCCGTATTCGTTGACGTGGGCGACGGCCGCATCGACCCCATCGACGATCGCCACCGCGATGTCCATCGAGAGGAACTCGGCGCGCAGTTCCTCCTCGCTCGGGTCGAGGTGGACCGTGACGCCGGCGTCGGAAAGCGCGTTGACCAACCTCGGCAGCGCAGTGTCGGCGATCGCCGAGTCGATCAGCAGGGTTTCGGCGGCATTGCACACGCTGGGGCGACGAGTCTTGGAATTCAACAGGATTCGTTCGGCAACCTCGAGGTCCGCTGCCTGGTGGACGAAGACGTGGCAGTTGCCGACACCCGTTTCGATGGTGGGCACGGTGGCGTCGCGCACGACGGCGTCGATGAGCCCGGCTCCCCCACGCGGAATCACGACGTCGACAAGACCACGAGCCTGGATCAGGTGGGTCACGCTGGCGCGGTCCGCGCTTGGCAACAATTGCACGGCGTCCTCGGGCAATCCCTCGGCGAGCAGCGCTGCCCGCAGCGCGGAGACCAGGGCCTCGTTGGACCGCACCGCAGACGAACTGCCGCGCAGCAGTGCCGCGTTGCCGGACTTCAGCGTCAGCCCGAAGGCGTCGACGGTGACGTTGGGTCGACCCTCGTAGACCATGCCGACGACTCCGAGTGGCACGCGCTGCTGCCGAATCTGAAGCCCGTTCGGCAGCGTGCTGCCGCGAAGTACCTCGCCGATCGGATCGGGCAGCCCGGCGACCTGTCGCAGTCCCGCCGCGATGCCGTCGATGCGCTGCGGGTTGAGCGCAAGCCGGTCCAGCATCGCGTCGGGTGTGCCTGCGGCGCGGGCGGCGTCGAGGTCGGCGGCGTTGGCGGCCAGCACCTCGTGGACGTGGGCCAACACGGCGTCGGCGGCCGCGTGCAGCGCCTGATTCTTGGTCTCCGTATTCAACGTCGCGAGGCTTCGGGCGGCGACGCGCGCCCGTCGGGCGGCGTCGTGCACCTGCTGACGCAGTTCGATGCTTGGCGGAGCCTCAACGCTCATCAGGGCAGCTTATCGAGGTAACGCGGCTGCGGCACCGTCGGGGCTACAGTATGCGCGTGACGCGGGTGTGCGTGGTCGGCAGCGCCCTTGCCGCCGAATGGCTTTCCGGTCCACCGACGCCGTATTCGACGATTGAGGAGCACCCATGACCGCCGCGGTCCCCAACACTCCGCGTCCGCCCGACGGCGACTGGCTCGGCACGCCCTTCCTGAGATTCGATCGCGAAGGCCCGTTTGCCGTGGTCACGCTGGATCGGCCCGAAGCCCGCAATGCGATGACGCCCGCCATGTACTTCGGCATCCGTTACGCCGTCACCCATGTGGAGGCGGACGACGACCTCGCCGGCCTGCTCATCACCGGCACGGGTGACGTCTTCGCCCCCGGCGGCGACCTCGGCGGTGGGGACGGCGTCGACGACTGGATGACCTTCGGCGCCGCCCTTTCGATGGACGTGACACCGTTCGAGACCCTGCGCCAGTCAGTCAAGCCCGTGGTCTCGGCGGTCAACGGGTTGTGTCAGGGCGGCGGCCTGCAGATCGCGATGTGCAGCGACATGGCCGTGGTGAGCGACCGCGCGACGTTCCGGGTGCCCGAGTTGTACCGCGGCATCGCCGACACCTACTACAGCCAAATGCTGGCGCGGATGATCGGCCCCGTTCGGACCAGAGATCTGATGTTCACGGGCCGCACCCTGACGGCCGAGGAAGCCGTCGACTGGGGCATGGTCGGTCGGATGGTGCCACACGACGACCTCGCCGATGCCGCCCGCGAGGTGCTGACCCAGTGTTGCCGCACCGCACCGCGGGCACGTTCGGTGGTGAAGTCGAGCCTGGACAACTACATGGGCCTCTTCGACCGGATCGGCATGAAGGCCAGTTACAGCGGGGAGGAAGCGGTCGAGGGATTCCTCGCCTTCAAGGGCAGGCGGTCCCCCGGTTGGGTGCATCCGGACCTGCGGTCCGACGGGCGCCTCTAACTCGTCGGCCTCAGCACGTCGTGGGCGATGTACATCTTGACGCCGGTCGCCGTGTCCATCGACGTCTGGTTGAACACCACGCGACTTCGGTTCGGCGACATGACGATCGACAGCACGTGATGCGCCACGCCCGCGGCGAACGCGACCCGGTTCACCCGGATCAACGGCGAACCGATGGTCGTGCCGAGCAGCGTCGCCGTTCGGGGGCCTGCGATTTCGGCCGTCATCTCGTGTTCGAGGCGTTCCAATGTCACGCCGGCGTCGGCCAGGAGTCGGTAGAGCGAGTCCTGCGCCAAAGTCGTAGCGGTGACCACGTCGGCGAGCTCGGCGGGCAGCCAGGCCTCCGTGAGCATCAACGGCTCGCCGGTTCGGCGTTCGCGCCGCACCCGCAGTACGTGGAGCGCACTTTCGCGTGAATCCCAGCGGGCGCCGACGGCTGGCGGCAGTGTCCGGACGTCGCACTCGATCACGTCGACTTCGGTCTCGAACTCGATCTGCCGCATGTTGTCCAGATAGGAGCCACCGCTGGCTTCGCGGCCGGCCGGCGACCGTTCGGTGACGAACGAGCCGACGCCGTGGCGGCGTTCGATCAGGCCCGCGTCGGCCAGGTCGGCGAGTGCGCGCCGCACGGTGATGCGCGAGACCCCGAACTGCTCGCACAGCGACTGCTCGGTGGGTAGCGCCTCGCCGGCGGGCAGAACGCCACGGCCGATCTCGTCGTGGAGAACCAGATAGAGCTGCCGGTGCAGTGGGACCCCAGCTCCCGCGTTCACCAGCGCAGTGGTGTCGCGGGGTTCCTCCACAGCTGTGAGCTTTTCACACCAGCGGCGCTCGGCGATAGCTCAAGCGTCCGGGATTTCTCGTTCGATCTCGTCGAGCCAGATCCTGGCCGACATGTCCGACGGCGCACGCCAGTCGCCGCGCGGCGACAGCGCTCCACCCGAGGACACCTTGGGGCCGTTCGGCAGCGCCGAGCGCTTGAACTGACTGAACGAGTAGAAGCGCTGCACGAATACCTGCAGCCACTGCCGGATCTCCTTCAGCGAGTACGCCGGTCGCTTGTCCAGTGGATAGCCTGCGGGCCAGTCGCCCTGCTCGGCGTCAGCCCAGGCGTGCCACGCCAGGAAGGCGACCTTCGATGGTCCGAAGCCCCAGCGAAGGACCTGATAGAGCGAGAAGTCTTGTAGGACATACGGTCCCACCTTCTCCTCACTGCTCTGGATCTTCTCGTCCTCACCGGTCGGCACCAGCTCGGGGGTGATTTCGGTGTCCACCACCGACTGCAACACGGTGTTGACGTCGTCGGCGAACTGGCCAGAGCTGATCACCCACCGGATCAGGTGCTGGATCAGCGTCTTCGGGACGCCGCCGTTGACGTTGTAGTGCGACATCTGGTCGCCGACACCGTAGGTCGACCAGCCGAGCGCGAGCTCGGACAGGTCACCGGTGCCCAACACGATGCCCCCGCGCTGGTTGGCGAGCCGGAACAGGTAGTCGGTGCGCAACCCGGCCTGGACGTTCTCGAACGTCACGTCGTAGAGCTTTTCCCCGCGGGAGAACGGGTGGTCCATCTCGGTGAGCATCAACGATGCGGTGTCGCGAATGTCGATCTCCGCGAACGTCACTCCGAGGGCCTTGCTCAGCGCGATGGCGTTGCCCTTGGTGCGATCACCGGTCGCGAAGCCGGGCAGGGTGAAGGCCAGGATGTCGCTGCGCGGCCTGCGCTCCCTGTCCATCGCGCGGGCAGCGACGATCAGCGCGTGGGTCGAGTCGAGCCCGCCCGATACGCCGATCACGATCTTCGGGTAGCTCAGCGCCCGCAGCCGCTGCTCGAGGCCGGACACCTGGATGTTGTAGGCCTCGTAGCAGTCCCGTTGCAGTCGTTCGGGATCCGACGGTACGAATGGGAAGCGCTCGACCGCGCGCCGCAGTCCGATGTCGCCGGTGGGCGGATCGAGGACGTACTCGACGTGGCGGAAGCGGTCAGTGAGGCCGCGATGGTGGCGCCGGTTGTCGTCGAACGTTCCCATCCGCAGCCGTTCTGCACGAAGCAGTTCGGTGTCCACGTCGGCGATCGACATGCGTTCGCCCTTCGGGAACCGCTCGGACTCGGCGAGCAGGACGCCGTTCTCGTAGATCATCGTCTGGCCGTCCCAGGCCAGGTCGGTGGTCGACTCACCCTCACCAGCCGCGGCGTAGACGTAGGCGGCAAGACACCGCGATGACGCGGACTGCGCCAACAACTTCCGATCATCGGCGCGCCCGATCGTGATGGGGCTGCCGGACAGGTTCGCAAGCACGGTCGCGCCGGCCAGCGCGGCCTCGGCACTTGGCGGCACGGGAACCCACATGTCCTCGCAGATCTCGACGTGCAGAACGAAACCGGGTAGATCGGTCGCGGTGAACAGCAGGTCGGGCCCGAACGGCACCTCGATGCCACCGAGCCGGATGAGGCCGCCCTGGTCGTCGCCGGGCGCCACCTGACGCCGTTCGTAGAACTCGCGGTAGGTCGGCAGGTATGACTTCGGTGCGACGCCGAGCACGGTGCCGCGGTGAATCACCACGGCAGTGTTGTAGATCCGATTCCGATGGCGCAGAGGCGCGCCAACCACCAGCACCGGCAGGAGGTCCGCGGACGCCGAGACCAGTTCGTCGATGGCGACCTCGACGGCGTCCAGGAGGGTGTCCTGCAGGAGGATGTCCTCGATCGAATATCCGGACAGCGTCAACTCGGGGAAGACCGCCAGCGCGACGCCCTCGTCGTGGCACTCCCTGGCCAGCCGTAGCACCGAATCGGCGTTCGCCTTCGGGTCGGCCAACGTCGTGTGATGAGTACACGCAGCCACCCGGACGAAGTCGTGACGGTAAGCGGAGTAGAAGTCCACGACTCGATTGTCTCAGGCCGCCTACCCTGGGTTGCGATGAATGGCCCCACAGCACCCGAACTGGTCAACTTGCTTGCAGGTCAGCGCCTCGCAGTCCTGACGGGCGCAGGCATGTCCACCGACTCGGGCATCCCCGACTACCGGGGCCCGGATTCGCCTCCGAGCAACCCGATGACCATCCGGCAGTTCACGTCGGACCCCGCCTTCCGGCAGCGCTACTGGGCACGCAATCACGTCGGCTGGCGCCACATGGACGAGACGCTTCCGAACGCCGGGCACCGCGCACTCGCGGCCCTTGAGCGTGCTGGCGTCGTCACGGGCCTCATCACTCAGAACGTCGACCTGTTGCACACCAAGGCGGGTAGCCAGGCGGTGGTGAACCTGCACGGCACGTATGCGAGCGTCGTGTGCCTCGAGTGTGGGTTCACGCTGACGCGCGCACAGCTGGCCGTTGAACTGGAGACGCTGAACCCCGGCTTCCTCGAGCGCGCCGAACAGGTCGGCGGTATCGCGGTGGCCCCCGATGCCGACGCGATGGTCGAGGAAACGTCGTCCTTCCGCTACGTCGACTGCCCTCGCTGCGGCGGCATGCTGAAGCCCGACATCGTCTACTTCGGCGAGAGCGTACCGAAAGATAGAGTGGCGCAGGCATATTCGTTGGTCGACGACGCTGACGCACTTCTGGTCGCCGGCTCGTCGCTGACGGTCTTCTCGGGGTTGCGGTTCGTCAGGCACGCCGCCGCCACCGGCAAGCCGGTCGCGATCATCAATCGCGGGCCCACCCGTGGCGACCAGTTGGCGACCGTCAAACTCGATGCGGGCTGCTCGGAGCTACTGGTCTTGCTCACCGACGAGCTGTCCCCGATCCCGTCGCACTGAACTCGCCCTAGAAGGTGACCGGTAGGGAGCGCACGCCGTGGATGAAGTTGCCCGCGACGTAGGACGGGTCACCCGCCTCGATACCGGGCAACTGGGTGAGCAATTCGCCGAAGATCGCCCGCAACTGAGCGCGAGCCACGTGCGCACCGAGGCAGAAGTGCCTTCCGCCGCCGCCGAACCCGAGGTGCGGGTTGGGCTTACGGCTCAGGTCGAAGCGCTCGGGGGTGTCGAAGGCCGCATCGTCGAAGTTGCCCGACGAATAGAACATCACGACCTTCTCGCCTGCGGCGACCTGCTGGTCGCCGACACGACAATCGGTGGCGGCCGTGCGGCGGAACGTCATCACCGGGGTGGCCCATCGCACGAATTCCTCGACGGCACCACCGATGCGGTCGTCGAAGTCGGCCATCAGCCAGGCGCGCTGGTCCCCGAAGTCGGTCAGTGCCTTCACGGCGTGGCTGGCGGTCTGGCGGGTGGTGTCATTCCCCGCGACGGCCAGCAGCACGAAGAAGGCGGCGATCTCGGCGTCGGTCAGCCGATCACCGTCGACCTCGGCCTGGACCAGCGCGCTGATCAGATCGTCGCCGGGGTGTTGACGACGGTCGGCGGCCAGCGCACCCGCTACCTGATGCAGGTACATCTGACTTCCGATCAACACCTCCAACGGGTTTCGTCCGTCGAGGTACTCGGGGTCACCCCAAGACACCATCGCGTCGGCGGCCTCCGCCACCTTCGTCCGCTCGGATGAGGGGATGCCCACCATGTCCGACAGCGTGCGGATCGGTAGTTCCTTGGCGCAGAGTTCGACGAAGTCCGCCCCGCTTCCGGCCGACCGAAGCTCGGAGACGATGTCCTTCGCGTTGGCCTTGATCGAGTCCTCGATGCGACGGACCTGGCGCGGCGTGAAGGCGGCGTGGACGACCTTGCGGATCTTGGTGTGCCGCGGTGCATCCATCGCAAGGAAGGACTGTGACGCTTCGAGCAGTTCCTCCGGCACGGTCTCGAACAGCACGCCCTTGCCGGACAGGAATGTCTCGCTGTCCTTGCTAACGGTGACGATGTCGGCGTGCCGGGTGACCGCCCAGTAGCCGCGGTCTTCCGGATCGTGCATCAGCGAGTCCTCCACGGGCGGATGCCAACTGACCGGCCTGCTGCGACGCAGTTCGGCGAAGGACCGCTCGCGGTCATCGGCGGTGGTGGACCAGAACGCCTTCGACGACAGGTCGATCGGGTCGTACGGACGAGGCGAGGTCGATGTGAGCGGCGACACAGTCATGTTGGTGACGATAAGTCTAGACACTATGTCTAGTCAAGGTGCGTTCGTTCGGTCTAGGCTGCCCTCATGCCGTCGGTTACCAGGAAGCCCCAGGCCAATCGGCAAGAGCGACGTGAGCAGATCGAGCGGCGACTTCTCGACGCGACCGAGCGACTGATGGCCGACGGGGCCAGCTTCACCGAGCTCAGTGTCGACCGACTGGCTACCGAGGCGGGTATCTCCCGCGCCAGCTTCTACATCTACTTCGAGGACAAGGGCGACCTGCTGCGGCGGCTGGCTGGTCAGGTATTCGAAGACTTGGCCGGTGCCGCCGAGCGATGGTGGGGCGTTTCCCGCCGACGTGATCCCGCCGACGTGCTGGCCTGTATGACGGGCATCGTCGCGGGGTATCGGCGGCACCAACCCCTACTGGTGGCGCTCAACGAGATGGCCGCCTACGACCCGCAGGTAGGCGGCGCCTACCGAGACATCCTCAACGCGATCGCGGCGCGCATGGCCGTCGTCATCCGGGAAGGCCAGAACGACGGCTCCATCCGGCGCGAACTGTCCGCGGAGACCGCCGCGAGCACCCTCACCTGGATGACCGAGCGAACCTGCCAGCAGAATCTGCCGGGCCGACCGGAGTCCTACGACCCCGAGTTGGCCGCGACCCTGACGCAACTCGTCTGGGGCGCGCTGTATCTCGAAGCGCCCTAGCATGCGGCTGTGACGTTTTCGGTGTCGGACGGTGGGGTTGTGCACAGTCGGTGATTCATCCACAACCTGGCCTTTTCGGGTTGTTTCCGTCGGTCTTCGCACATAAGTTCGAATCATGTTCGATGAATTGGTGGCTTCCACGACCGGCACCCACGGGGCCGGCGCGGTCGACGCCTGGTCCCGGGTCGAATCCGCGGCGTGTGCCCGCCGATTAGCGGCGATGGTCACCATGCTCGATGACGCCTACGCCGCCGCCGACTCCACCGACCGCGACCAATGGTGCCTGGACAACTGGGGAGCGGTTTGCGCCCACATTGGCGCCGCCCAACGCATCACTAGCGGCACCGCATCCAACCTGTTGATCGTCGCCACCGCACTACGCGACCGCTTCCCGAAGGTGGCGGCGGTATTCGCCGCCGGACTGATCAGCTACCCACTAGCGCGGGCCATCGTCACCCGCGGCGCCTTGGTCACCGACCCCGCCGCACTCCGCGCACTGGACGAGGCGCTCGCGCAGGCACTGCAGACGTGGGAGCCGATGTCCGTCGACAAGACCGAACAGGCCATCGACGCGTTCATCGCCCAGGTCGACCCGCACGCGCTGCGCCGCACTCAGACCCGGGCCCGAGGCCGCTGCGTCGACGTCGTCATCGAGGATGGCAGCGGACTGGCCGCAGTGTTCGCCAGCCTGTTTGCCCCCGACGCCAAAGCCTTCGACGCCCGCCTCAACGCGCTGGCCGACACCGTCTGCCCCGCCGACCCCCGCACCAAGGATCAACGCCGCGCCGACGCCATGGGTGCCCTCGCCCACGGCGCCGACCGCTTGGTATGTCTCTGCGACACCGAGGACTGCCCCGCCGCCGACACACCAGCCTCCACCGGTGTGGTGGTCTACGTCATCGCCCACCACGACACCATCACCGACCCCGAGCTCGACGAGCCCCCCGGACCCAGCGGATCCGCCGGTCCCGGGGACACCGCCGCTGATGCTGATGCTGATGCTGCCGACCGATGCGCCGAGAACGCTGACGATGAAGCCAAATCCACGAACTCCGAGCCGGCGGCCCCCTCCGACGAGTGCGCCGGGCTCGACGGGGTGGCACCGCCGATGTTCACCAAGCCGCTGCGCGACATGACACTGGCCGAGGCGAAGACACCCACCACCGGGCAACCGAGTCAGATCCGACCCGGCGCCATCATCGGTGGCGGTTTCGTCCCCGGACCCGTCACTCGCCGCGCCGCCCGCCACGCGAAGATCCGCCCGATCGTCCACCCCGGACAAGCCCCACCCGAACCCCGCCACACACCCTCGAAACGACTGGCCGAGTTCGTCCGGTGCCGCGACCTGACGTGCCGTTTCCCCGGCTGCCACCACCCCGCCACCACCTGCGACTTGGACCATACGATTCCGTGGCCGTACGGGGCGACGGGTGCGTCGAACCTGAAGTGTCTCTGCCGATTTCACCACTTGTTGAAGACGTTCTGGGGTGGTGACGGCGGCTGGCGAGACCGACAACTCCCCGACGGCACCATCGTCTGGACTGCCCCCGACGGCCGAACCCACACCACTACTCCCGCGAGCCGGCTGCGGTTTCCGACGCTGTCGGAACCGACCGCACCGATCGTTGCGACCAGGACACCACCACCCGCGCACACCGCCGGGTTGACCATGCCCCGGCGC
>NZ_JAVRQA010000417.1:0-11590 GCF_032161845.1 Mycobacterium sp. | reverse complement strand
GCCCATGGCCGGACCAGAGCACGGCCGTTACGCCTCGATGCCGCAGGACCCCGAGACCCTGCCAAGCACCGGACCGCCGGGGCCCGCGCCGTCGATGCCGTTGGACGAGATCGACATTCGTGTCCTAGACGACAGGTCGACCGGTGAGTTCACCAGGCGGCTCTGGTGGCGGGTCGTGGTGCCCGTCCCCGAAGTTCCGCTGTTACACGACGTGATCGCGGCGTACGTGTGTGACGTGTACATGATCGACCCTGCGCTGCAGGTGCACGGTCATTCGATGATGGCCAGAACCCACCGCAGTGGTACGACCGATTCGTCGATCTGGTTTCACCGGCCGGTGCGGGCCGATCGCTGGAATCTGCTTGAGACCAAATCTCCCGCGGCGGCCCGAGGACGAGGTGTGATCACCGGCAGCTTGATCGGTGCCGACGGCGAGATCGCCGCCACCGTGGCGCAGGAGGGTCTCATCGCGGAGCGGGAGCAGCCCACCCCGAGCTGACCTGCAGTGCCGCGCGACGACGAATCTTCTTGCGGGCCATGGTCACCACCATCGTCAGCAGGATTCCCGTCAGCATGGACGCGACGACGCCCAACAGCCGGTGTTCGGAGAACAATGGGTACACCTGGTAGTGCACGAGATAGATCAGTAGCGATGCCTCTGCGACCACTCCGGCCAACGCCGTGAGAGCCGATGGGCATCGGATGGCGGGCAGCCAGATGAGCAATGCCAAGCCCGTGAACACCAGCAGTTCTCGGTGGGGGTTGCCGAAGTAGCCGATGAGACCGACGGCGAGAATCGCGGTGACGGCGGCGCGCTGCCACGCGGTCGAGGATTTCGACGCCGCCCACCCGATCGCGAAGAACCAGAAGGCGAGCATGGTGAACCACGCCTCGCGGTCCATTCCGAATCCGTCGAAGCGGATCGCCAGTCCCAGCGCCAGGAAGGCAGAAGCGAATGCGAATGGCCAACGCCGCTCCAGTCGGTCGGCGAGCGGCGTGAAGCACACCACTGCCAAGACCACCAGAATCCAGACCACCACTTCGACGAACCAAAGCCTGCCGGCCGTCATGCTGTCGCTGGGACCCAGAAACTTGTTGGCCAGTAACAGATTCGATGCGGCGTAGTCGTCGGTGATGACCAGGGCGATGGCCACCCACAACACCGAAGGCACGGCGATCCACGCGATCGTGTTGGCAAGGTGGCGGGCCCGCTGGATCCGGGGCAGGGGGGTCAGGCAGAAGCGGCCGAAGTTGTAGCCGGCGATGCCGAGCAGGATGTGGGCACCGCCCCACAGCGTGTACAGCCCGGCGTGCGAACCGACGATCAGCGCGATGGCAATGGCACGCAGGGCGACGCTGGTCTCGACCGTGGTGCCCCACCACCGGCGGGGTCGGCCGGTGGACTCCAGTTCGTGCAGCGGCAACCGCTGCCACTCGGCGGGGAGATGGCCGAGCGCGCGTTCGAGCCGAACCGACATCGACACGTACGACAGCGAGTTTCCGCCGAGGTCGACGAAGCTGGCCCGCGGGTCGATCGACGCCGGGTCAAGGGCAAGCACGTCGGCGAACAGCCCGCGCAGATCGAGCGCGTCGGGCACGGCGGTCTGGCTGGCCAACTGCCGAACCCCTTGGAAGTCGGGTTTACCCGTTGCCAACCGAGGGATCTCGTCGACGTTTAGGACTCGGATCGCCGATCGGGGAAGGCCCGACGCGGCTGCGGCAACGAGGCCCACGTCGCACTCCGCGGGATGGTTGGTCGTCGCCACCAACAGGGCGCCGTCCCCCTCGGCGCAGATCGCGGCCACGTCCTCGGCCTGCAGCGCGGCCTCGACCCGTTGCAGATCGATGCGTAGGCCGAAGAGCTTCACGAAGCGGCTGATGCGACCGACCACCTCGTAGAGTCCATCGGAGTCTCGGCGTGCGAGGTCGCCGGTGTGCAGGGCCTCGATCGTGCTGCCCGTCGCGAGGTCGCCGCGATCGTGTGCGTAACCCATCATCACGCCTGCGCCGCGATACACCAGTTCGCCGACGTCGTCTGGCATGCCGTCGACCGGTTTGACGTCAAAACTGCCACCGGGAATGGGCACTCCGATCGAGCTCGGTTTGTCGTGCGCGAGTTCCGGTGGAAGATAAGCCATTCGGGCGGTGGCCTCGGTCGCACCGTACATGACGAAGAACTGCCACCCCCGACGGCGGCCGAGTGTCGCAAGTCGCCGAACGTGATCGGGTTGGAGCCTGCCGCCGGCCTGGGTGAGATAGCGCAGGTGCGGCAGCGACATGGCCTCGAACCCGATGCGGTCCAACAGGTCGAAGGTGTGGGGTACACCGGCGAACGTCGTACCGCGGTGCGTAGTCATCAGGTCCCAGAACGCGTCGTGGACCACGGAGTGGTCGGTCAGGATCAGACCGGCGCCGCGCAGCAGGTGACTGTGAATGACCGAAAGGCCGTAGCAGTAGGACATCGGCAACGTCGTTGCGGCCCTATCGGTATGGCGGATGTCGAGATAGGTGGCGATGGCCTCGGCGTTGGTGGCGACGTTGGTTCTCGACAGTCGCACCAGCTTCGGTGATCCCGTACTGCCGGACGTGGACAGCAGCAGAGCCAGATCCGGATGGAGTTCGTGGGCGGGCGGGTGGCGGTGCGTCACGTCGCCGTCGCGGATGATGACGTCGGGGTCGTAGGCGGCTAGCACCGCCGTGTGATCGACATCGGCGGGTACGGGCAGCACGACGTGGCCGCCCGCCAGCGCGCCGAGGTAGTTCACCAAGGTGTCCGTGTCGTTGCGGGTCTCGAGCATGACGAGTCTGCGTCGGGTGCCGAGGTCGGAGGCGCTCGCGGCGACGTCGTCGGCGAGGGCGCGGTACGAGATTTGCCGATTCGCGGTCAGCACCGCGGGATCCTCACCGCGCGATGCGAGATGGTCGATCAGTCGATTCAACGTTACGGCGACCGGTCGTCGAGAACGACGGCAGGCCCGACGACGTCCACGCGGACCTTGGCGTCGACACCCGGCGGGTCGAGGCTGTGCTGGCGGACCGTGATCGGTTCGCCGACACCGGGATCGACGACGAGCAGGACGTCGTGCCCGCGGAACTCCGAGGACAGCACGGTGCCGACCCCCGCACCGTGGCCGTCGTCGGACACGGTGGTCGCGATGAGCTGCTCGGGTCGGAGCATGAGGGTCGCCGGGCCGTCGGCCGCGCCGGCGCGCACGGGCAGCCGGCCCAGCACGCACTCGGCGACGTCCGCGGCGACGGTGCACGGCAATAGCACGCAGTCACCGAGGAACTGCGCGGTGAACGTGTCCTCGGGGGTGAGATACACCTGTTGCGGCGTGCCCACCTTGGTGAATCGGCCGTCGCGCATGACCGCGACCTGGTCGGCGATCGAGAGTGCCTCCTCCTGATCGTGGGTCACCAGGAGCGTGGTCACGTTGGCCTCGGCGAGCAGTTGCGCGACGGCCTTGCGGGTGGATGCGCGCAGGCCGGTGTCCAGTGCGCTGAAGGGTTCGTCGAGGAGCATCAGCGCGGGCTCGCGCGCGAGCGCCCTCGCGAGTGCGACGCGCTGCTGCTGACCACCTGAGAGCTGATGGGGCCGCCGCCGTTCCATGGACGCGTCGAGGGACACGGTGGCGAGCAGTTCGGCGACCCGCGCACGGGTGCTGCGGGCACTTCCACTCAGTCCGTAGGCGATGTTCTGGCCCACCGTCAGGTGTGGGAACAGGGCACCGTCCTGCGCGACGTAACCCACGTCGCGGCGGTGCGCCGCGGTGACGCGTTGGCCGCTGGCCACCGTGTGTCCGGCGATGGAAATCGTTCCGCCGTCCGGAGTCTCGAAGCCGGCGATCAATCGCAGCAGGGTGGTCTTGCCGCAACCCGATGCGCCGACGACCGCGGTGACCGTGCCCTTGGGCACGGTCAAATCGACGCCGTGCAGGATGGGTTGACCGCCGAAGGACATGGCGAGACCGGTGATCTCGAGCGCGTTCGCCGTCACAGTGCGGCCGCCCTCGTCGACTGGCGGAACAACACCAGGGTCACGGGCACGGACAGCGCGACGAGCAGGAGCGCGTACGGGGCCGCGGCCGCGTAATCGAGCTCGCTGCTCAGCGACCAGAACCGCATCGCCAGCGTGGTGGTGCCGGTCGGGGCGAGCAGCAGGGTGGCGGTGAGTTCGGTGGCGACGGCCACGAACACCAGGGAGGCGCCTGCCGCGGCGGCAGGAGCGGTGAGCCGCAGCGTGACCCGTAGGAACGTCCCGGTTGGTGACACGCCCAACGACCGCGATGCCTCCTCGATGCCCGTGGGAACTTGGGCCAGACCGGAGCGGAGGTTGACCATGGCGCGCGGCATGAACATCAACACGTACGCGGCCAACACCAGCGAAACCGTCTGGTACAGCGGCGGTGCGAAGCGGATGGCGACGGTGACCAGGGCCAGCGCGGTAACGATTCCCGGCATCGAACTGGTGACGAAGTTGGCTCCCTCGACGAAGCGGGCGAAGAATCCTCGGTACCGCACGGCCACCCAGGCGAACGGGAAGGCGAGCACCGTCGTTGCCACGGCGGCCGCGGCCGCCAGACCTGCGGTCTGGAGGGTGGCGGGACCGATCTCGGCCTGCGTCCAGACCGCCGAGCCGCCAATCCACAGCCAGCGGGCCACCGTCCACACTGGCACGCCGAGCGCCAGCACCGCGAGCGCCACTAGTGCGGTGGCGGCAGGAATGGTCATGCCACGCAGGCGATGTCGGGATAGTTGACGCTGCGCACCCGAGCCGATCCTCGCGTACCTCGCGTTGCCTCGGGCGGCCGCCTCACCGACGAGGAGAAGCAGGCAGATCAGCACCAGAACACCGGCAAGCGTGCTGCCCGCCGCGCCGTTGAACGTGGCCTGAAACTGTTCGAAGATCGCGGTCGTCAGGGTGGCGAAGCGCAGCATCGCGAAGGCACCGTACTCCGCGAGCAGGTGCACGCCGATCAAGAGGCCGCCGCCGAGGATCGCGAGTCGCAACTGCGGGAGCACCACCCGCCAGAACGTGCCCGTTGGGCTGGATCCCAGTGCCCGTGCGGATTCCTCGATCGCCGGGTCGAGCCTGCGCAGCGTGGCCGCGGCCGGCACGTAGACGAAGGGGAAGTAGGACATCGTCGCCACCAGAATGCCTGCCAAGAAGCCGTGCAACGAGGGCACGACACTGACCCACGCGTAGCTGTTGATGAACGCGGGCACGGCCAACGGCGCGACGAACAGTGGTCGCCAGAGTGAACGTCCCGGCACGTCGGTGCGCTCCACCAACCAGGCCACACCGATGCCGAGCACGACACACAGTGGCACGGTCACGATGACGAGACCGATTGTGTTGACCAGCAATTCGCCAACGCGAGGGCGCGCGACGAGCGCGTACACCTGGGACGGCCCGGTGGACACCACCGACCAGGCGACGTAGCCGAGGGGCACGAAGGTGACCGCGACGAGGACCGCGACGGCGCCGATGAGGCGCGGGCCCGGGCGGGCGCCCGCACCGTCGGCGGACTTCGAGGGGGCCGCCGCCGGGACCGGATCGGTGATCACCTAGCGCGCCATCTAGAGCAGGCCGGCCTTCGTCATCAGATCGGTGACCTTCTTGGCGTCGAGGTCCGACGGATTGACGGCAGGGGCCTGCAGGTCGGCGAGCGGTACCAGCGCGGGGTTGGCGGGCACCGCGCTTGCCACCGGGTACTCGAACGAGGTGCCGTTCTGCAGAATCTCCTGACCGGCCTTGCTGGTGACGAACGTCAGGAATCGCTGTGCCTGATCCTTCTTCTTGCTCGACGCGAGCACGCCGCCACCGGAGAGCGAGACGAAGGCGCCCGGATCGGAGTTGCGGAAGTAGTGCAGCGCGGTGTTGCCGCTGATCTCCTTGGTGCTGGCCTGATCCCGGAACCAGTAGTAGTGGTAGATGACGCCGCCGTCGACTTCACCGGCATTGATGGCTCGCAGCGTGGCGATGTTGTCCTGGAAGATCTCGGCGTTTTCCTTCATCCCGGCAAGCCACGCCGCGGTCGCGGGCTCTCCGGTGAGGTCGAGCATCGCGGCCACGATCGCCTGAAAGTCGGGCTTGACGGGTGGCGCGCCCCATCGGCCCTTCCAGGCCGGCTGTTCCAGATCCATGATCGACTTGGGTAGCTGAGCTTCGGTGAGCTTCGACTTGTTGTAGGCGAAGACCGTCGTGCGTGCGGCGACGCCGGTCCACTTGTTGGTGGCGGGTCGGTACTGCGCGGGCACCTGGGCGATGGTGGCCGGGTCGACGTCGGCGAACAAGCCCGCCTTCTCGACTGCGGCCATGGCAGGCGAGTTCTCGGTGAGGATGATGTCGGCGGGGGACGAGGCGCCCTCGGCGATCAACTGATTGCCCAGTTCGGTGTCGCCACCCTGGCGGTAGGTCACCTTGATGCCGGTCGCCTTGGTGAAGGCGTCGATCCACTCCTTGGTCAGCGACTCGTGCTGGGCGTTGTAGATCAGCAATCCGTCGGACTCGTTGGACGACGACGAGCACGCCGTCGCGCTCGCGATGAGGCCGACGGCAGCAAGCAGGACGCCGATCCGCCTCCAGGGTGACCGCATCGACTACATCCCTTCCGCGCCGGTCATGGCCGGGCAGCGCTCGTCAAGGTGAGGATAGCCTAACGAACATACCTGGGTGCTTTCCTCGCGGGTCTGGGTGCTGCCGCGAAGGTAGCGCCGGACCTGGCACGACCGCGAAACGACTTGTGTCAGTTGCCAGGACGACGGGTACACGATTCTGTACGTTGACTGAAATACCCCAGCGTCCGTTCGACACCAAAGGAATCAACGACATGAATCTGTTCGCCACCACCTTGCGTCGCGGCGCCATCGGCATCTTCGGCGCAGGTGCGGTCGGGGTCCTCGTCGCGGGCGCAGGGATTCTGCCTGCCGCCAGTGCCGCGCCGTGCAAGGCCAGCGGATTCGCCGTGACGGCCAGCGGCGTCTTGAGCTCAGCGAGTGGCTACCTGGATGCGCATCCGGGTGCCGACGACGTGTTGACCGCTGCCGCCAACCAGCCGGCGGCTGAGGCGCAGACCTCGGTGCGGGGCTACTTCCTCGCCCATCCGAGCGAGTTCCTTGACCTGCAGCGGATCGTCCAGCCGCTGAAGGACGTCAAGAACCAGTGCGGCATCGACATCTCGCCGAGCCAGTTGGCCACGCTGTTCGAGGCGGTGTCCTGAGCCGTCTAGCTCGCGGCGGGGCCGAAGACGCCGGCGCGGACCCCGGCCATGGTTAGGGCCACCGCGCATCGAACGTCGGCGGCCGAGATCGGTGCGGTGTCGGTCAGGAACCGGTAATACAGCGGCGCCGACAGGTGGCGGACCACCTCGCGTGCGTCGATGCCATGAGGGGCCTCGCCGCGGTCGACCGCTTCGGTGACGAAGGGTGACACCTCGTCGATGCGCTTGCGGTAGAACGCCGCCAGCGCATCCGCGGTGGTCGGATCGCAGGTGGCGGTGGCGATGATCGCCTTGAAGAGCGGGCCCTGGCGCGGGTCGGTCAACGTGCGCCGGATCAGTTTCGCGGCTACCAGCAGGTCGGTCGACAGCGAGCCGGTGGCGGGGCGCCGCGACGAGGTGTCTGCCATGTCGACCAGCAGATCGGCGACGAGCGCCGGAACCGACCCCCACCGCCGGTAGACGGTCGACTTGCCGACCCCGGCCCGCTGGGCGACCGCGGCCAATTCGATTCCCTCGAGACCGGATTCGACGAGCAGTTCGGCAGCGGCGCGCAGGACCGCGTCCCGGACGGCGGCGGTGCGGCCGCCGGGTCTGGTCACGGCTGTCATGCGCCCATCATAACGGGACTGCAGTGTCGTTAAGGGCGGATCGGTGGTAGCTTCACTAATGGGAACATCGTCTTGTTAGGGAGTGGACGTGGAGTATCGGCAGGTAGGCAGTTCGGGACTTGTAGTCTCTGAATTGAGTTTTGGCGCAGCGACGTTCGGCGGCCGAGGCGACTTCTTCGAAGCCTGGGGCGCCGTCGACGTCGACGAAGCGCGCCGCATGGTCGACGCCTGCCTGGACGCCGGGATAACGCTGTTCGACACGGCCGACGTCTACTCCGACGGCGCGTCGGAGGAGGTGCTCGGGGCGGCGTTGAAGGGCAGGCGCGATCAGGTGCTGATCTCGACGAAGGCCGGACTGCCACTCGGTGCCGGGCCCGGTCAGGCGGGAACATCGCGTTCGCGGCTCATCGAGGCGGTGGAGAACGCGTTGCGTCGCCTGGGCACGGACCACGTCGACCTCTTTCAACTGCATGCCTACGACGCACACGCCCCGGTTGACGAAGTGCTCGACACGCTGGACGTCCTCATAGGCCAGGGCAAGGTCAGATACGCCGGAGTGTCCAACTTCTCGGGGTGGCAGCTAATGAAGTCGCTGTCGGCCGCGGACGCCGCTCACCGGTCGCGCTACGTCGCGCATCAGGTGTACTACTCGCTGATCGGGCGGGACTACGAGTGGGAACTGATGCCCCTGGCCGTCGACCAGGGCGTGGGTGCCCTGGTGTGGAGTCCGCTGGGCTGGGGACGGCTGACAGGTCGCATCCGGCGCGGTGCGGCGTGGCCCGAACGCAGCAGGCTGCACGCGACGGCGCAGGCGGGGCCGCCCGTGGACGAGGCGTTGCTGTTCGACGTCGTCGACGAACTCGACGCGATTGCCGAGGAGACCGGGCGGTCGGTTCCCCAGGTGGCGCTGAACTGGCTCCTGCGGCGGCCGACCGTGTCGTCGGTGATCGTCGGCGCCCGGGACGGCGCCCAACTGGCCGAAAACCTGGGAGCCGTGGGATGGGCACTGGGTGACGAGCAGGTCGCGCGTCTCGACGCGGTGAGTGCCCGGGAAGCGCCGTACCCGTACTTTCCCTACCACCGGCAGGCCGGGTTCGCCCGACTCAACCCACCGATGTTCGCTCGGGCCTAGGCGGGTAAATCCGTGTACTGGAGGGTGTATCCGTCCGCGCTGAACGTGAAGCCCTTGCCGGTCACCTCGCTGGCGCAGGAGATTCCCGTCGCCTCCTGCACGTTGCAGCGGAACCCGGAGACGATCAGCACCTTGCCGAACGGCAGAACGACGGCCGGTCCAGGAACCAACGAGTATCCGGGCGCGTCGAGTGCGGCGAATCCAGGCTCGGCAAGCCTGCCGACCTGGATGGCATTCGGCGCGCTGTTCGTTGCGTCTTGTCCCGGCACGGTGGCGGGCGCACCCTTGACGGGAATGGTCGATCCGGTGGCCGACTGGCAGCCCGCCGTGTCCCGCGGGATGATCGCACACACCCACCGCTTGCTGGGACTGGTGAAGTAGTAGGCCGTCTGTCCGTCCGACTGAGGCGAGGCGTAGTCGAAGGCGTTTGCCAACGTGTCGTTGGTGGGGCGGCTTGGCAACGGGGGTGGGGCGGTCGTACTGGTCTGTGTGGTGGGACGGGCGTCGTCGGTGTTGACGATGGTTCCTGAGTCGCAACCGACGCCGACTACCGCAGCTGCCGCGAGTGGTAGGACGGACAAGAGGGCCCTTGGGCGTAGTCGGCCAGCCATGAGCGCCATCCTCGCACGAAGGTTCTGGAACGATCGGTTAACAATCGGTACGATCAAGACATGGCACGCCCACGGAAGTTCGCGGAGGAAGACGTCGTTGCGGCCGCGCGCGAGCAGTTCTGGTCGGCCGGTTACGCGGGCACGTCGTTGGAGGACCTCACCGAGGCGACCGGCCTCGGCCGCGGAAGTCTCTACGGCGCGTTCGGGGACAAGCACCAGCTCTATCTGCGGGCGCTCGACGACTACTGCGCCGCCACCATGGGGTCGGTCGCCGATGACTTGGGAATCCCGGGCGTCCCGGCGTTCGACCGGCTGGTCGGTCATCTCAGGAACGTGGCCGGCGCCACGCCCGCGGAAGCCAAGCGCGGTTGTCTGATGGCCAAGAGTGCCGCCGAGTTGGGTTCCACGGACAAAGACGTGGCCCGTCGGGTCAAGGCGTCGATGCAGAAGTACCAGGCGCTGCTCGCCGACACCATCGCGGAAGCGCAGCGCGACGGCGACATCGATCCCGCCACCGAACCCGACCAACTGGCGCTGCTGGTGCTGACTCTGCTCCGGGGTTGCGAGGCGTTGCGCAAGTCGGGATATCCGCCGGCTCGCCTGCAGGCTGTCACCGAGAACTTCATCGCGCTGCTGCCAAGCACTCGCTGACGGCGGCCGGCAAGACGAACGCGAAGCTTTCTCAGACGCCACGGCGTTGTCCGGCACCGCTGTGCCCGTTAGCTTTTCGTTCATGACAACAGTGCTGATCACGGGATGCTCATCCGGCTACGGCCTCGCCACCGCGCAGAAGTTCCTCGACGAGGGATGGAACGTCGTCGCCACCATGCGAACCCCGCGCCACGACGTCTTGCCCGCCTCGGACCGGTTGACGGTGCTCCCGCTCGACGTGACCGATCCGGGCAGCATCGCCAACGCCGTCCAGTCCAGCGGCCGCATCGACGTCCTGGTCAACAACGCGGGAATCGGCGCCGTCGGAGCGTTCGAGGCCACTCCGATGGACACGACGCGAGAGTTGTTCGACACGAACACCTTCGGCGTCATGGCGATGGCCCAGGCCGTCGTCCCGCAGATGCGTTCGCGCGGCTCCGGCGTCATCGTCAACGTCACCTCCAGCACCACGCTGGCCGCCATGCCGCTGGCCGCGGTATACACCGCCAGCAAGTCCGCGATCGAGGGCTTCTCCGGATCGTTGGCGTTGGAACTGGGCTTCTTCGGCGTGCGGGTCAAGCTCGTCGAGCCTGGTTACGGACCGTCGACGGCGTTCACCAGCAACGGCACCGAGCGGATGTCGGGACTGATTCCCGAGGAGTACCTGCCGTTCGCGGCACCCGTCCTGGACGCGTTCGGTCAACCTGGCGAGGTGACCACCCCCGGCGACGTCGCCGACGTGGTGTTCAGGGCCGCCACCGACACGTCGGACCGGCTGAGGTTTCCCGCGGGTCCCGATGCCGTGGCGTTGGCCCAGTCGACCTGAGGCGATTGGGCGCGGCGCCACGCTAGCGTTTGCGGCATGGGCGACGCCGAACCGCTGGAGCAACTGATGTCGCTGCTGCGCCCCGAGGCGGTGCTGGCCAAGGTCATCACGGGCGGTGGGCAGTGGAGCGTGCGCAAGCCGCGCTACGGCGACCCCGCGTTCTGCCTGATGCTCGACGGGTCGTGCCTGCTGGAGCCCGAGGGGCTCGACGCCGTCGAGCTACGCCGCGGTGACTTCCTGCTCTTTCCACGGACGCCGGAGTTCACCATGAGCGGAAGCCCGGACGTCACGCCCATCTTCGCGCCGCTCGACCACTCCCGTGACACCCACCACGGCCCCGAATCGGAGCCGGTCAGCATGCGGATGGTCGGCGGGTACTTCCGGTTCGACCCGGCCAGCGCCGCCCTGTTGGTGGCGCTACTTCCGCCGGTCGTCCTGGTCCGGGGTGGACAACCGGGTGCGGCCAGGTTGACCCGGCTCGTCGAACTCATCGCCGAGGAAGCAGACACCGACGGGCCGAGCCGTGACGTGATCCTCAA
>NZ_JAVRQA010000416.1:0-8094 GCF_032161845.1 Mycobacterium sp. | reverse complement strand
GAGACGGTTGCGAAGGTGATCGCCGACCGGCGACGCCTTCCGACGCCGGACGACGAATGCCGATTGCTGGCGTCCATCGGGATGTTGCTCATGGAGCGCGCACTGAACCAGTGGCTGACCGCGCCGGGCCGCAACCTGGACGACATCATCCGCCAGGAGTTCGCCGCGCTGCCCGCCGTCCTGAAGTAGGACGCACCTAGGGATCGTCGAAACGGGTGCCATCGGGACAGGCACGCGGCGTATCGGGTCCGCAGTATTGCGTGCGCAGGTAACTCGGGTAGGTGTCGGTGGGTCCGGCGTAGAAGCCTGCAAAGTTCACCGGGAGGTCGTACACGCCGATCGCCACCACGTGCAGGAAGCCTGTGACCGCCAGCACGCGCAGGAGTCCCTTGATTCGCGGTCCGGCCCAGTGCAGCGTCTCCACGCCCGCCTCCACCCGGATCTGACCCTTGTGGTTGCGGAAGAACATCAGTGCCCCGCTGGAACTCAGCACCAGAGACCAGAGGATGGGACCGTAGAGCGGTATCTGCACCGTCTGCCCGGCCCAGAGCGTGACACCGGGGATCGACGCCGGATACGCGACGAGGCCGTGATGCACGGCGAAGATCTCGAGTGGAAACTCGATGGCGTACACCGCAAGCCAGCCGCAGCAGAACGTCCGGACGGGCCCAAGCGTCGGCCATCGACCCCGCGCGCGGCCCATGGCCCACCGTGCGATCTTCCCCATCGCCAGAGGCATCCAGATGTAGATCATCCCGATCATCAACACCGGCTCGGCCATGAAACGGCTTCCGGGACTGAGCGATCCGGGGACGTTCTCCATCCAGTTGCCGAAGTTGACCAGTCCGGCGTTGTAGAACAGCACCGGCTGGAACCAGTTGATCAATGGGTCATGCCACCATGCGATCGTCGAGCCGATCACCACGGCGGCCTCGATGCACAGTCGGCGCTCGCGAAGGCTCTTGCGGACGACGTAGACGATCGTCATCAGCGCCAATATCGGGCAGGCGACCTGAAAGACAGTCATCGCCAGCTGGGTGCCGCCCGGGATCGGATCGGAACCTGGCGCCACTCGAGTCGCATTTCCGGAAACGATCCACGACGTATAGACGTAGGTGGCGACAGCGACGCACACGGCGCCGACACCGGACCAAAACAGTATGGGGCGAATCGTCCTGCTCGGCTCGGCCGGCGACTCGCTGCGGCCGACCACTTCTGGACTCTTGAGATCCGTCACTGCAGCGCCCTCCTTGGCCATCTACCAAAGATGGCAGTTCACTGCCATAGTGTCAACGATCGAGCAGTTTGGTGACACGGCGCCATGTAGTGAACTAGGTTACCTATGTAGTAGTTGAACTAGTCGTCTGAACTTCTGTCGAGAGGCAACGATGCTCTTCGCCGCGTCGGACTTGGTCCCACCCGCAACCCTCGAACCCTCCGGGGTTTGGTTCTTCAACTGGGTCATGCCGATCGTCGGCAGCATCTTCATCGTCCTTGCGATAGCCGACGTGGTCCGGCGTCGCCGGCTGACCTGGGGATTCCTCTTCCTGTTCAATAGCCTCGCCGTGTACTGGATGGAGACCATCGGCGACTGGGGTCAGATGCTGTTCTACAGTCCAGCCTTCGCCGAACACCACCTACTCGAATGGCTGCCCCTCAAGACGCCGAACGATCCGTTGTTCATGCCCTTCGCCTACGCGGTGTACTGGGGAATACACGCGCTCCTCGTGTTGTGGCTGAGCCAATGGGTGTCATCGAAGTTCGGTTGGAGCATGCTCAAATCCATGCTGGTGCTGGCGATTCCGGTAAATTACGTCTGGGACTTCGTCGTCGAAGGCACCGCAACGGCGATGGGATGGTGGACCTACGATCCGGGCATCGGGCCCGTGCTCGAATGGGGCAACGGCGGTCGCATCACCCTCCTGTGGACCATCGGCATCATGTGCGTGTGGCCCAATCTGATCGCCTACTGGGCGGGCAAGCCGCCGATTCGGGGTCTCAACCACTTCGAGCGCTTCTGCCATTTGGATCGTTTCACCATTCCGAAGGAGTCGTCGCGTCCGTCCCCCGATACCGCGACTCCTGGCGGGGTCGCCGTTGTCACCAGGCAGGCACACTCGACCAAGCAACAGCAGTTCGATGACTACCTCAACTACGAGGTGACGATTCCTCGATGGCGATTCGAGCTCATGCGCCTCGGCGCCTGGTTCGTCGTCTTCCAGGTCACCTTCTTCGTACTACTAGTGGTTCCGCTCGTGGTGTTGCGCTGGGCAACCGGCGCCGATAGCCCCTACATTCCCTGATCGCGAAGGAGCCCAACATGAAGGACCTACCCGCTGAGTTCTTCCTCCCGCCGCAGACCAACGCTGGGTTGATGAAGGAAACCGTCAGGCTGGTTGCAGGATGCGTGGCGTTCATCGTGATCCTCGGCATCATCGTGGCGCTGACGCAGGGAATCGTCATCACGGTCTGACGTCGGGTCGGTCGCCGTGCGGCAGCGCTCAGACGCACTGGTCCGATGTGCACCAACGGAGACGTCGAAAGCCGCTGAGCGAATGGCAATTCGGGTGAACGCGCCAGTCGCGAACCCACTAGCGAGGCCATCGTCCGAGGCGGGTAGTCGACGGACCCCATCCTCATCTAACATTAGTGTCACTTCTATGGAAGGTACGGACGTGACGTCACAACGGCTAGTTGTCTGCGCAAGCCACAGCCCTGGTAAGGAGCGCGATGTCGAGCACGTCTTCGGTCGGGAGTTCCGCTCGGCGTTGATGGCGGCCGCCGACCGCGTGCAGCGGTTCGATCCGGACGTGGTGCTCGTGTTCGGCGGTGACCACCGCCGCGCGTTCCGTCACGTGGTTCCCGCCTTCGGCGTGGCGTTGTCCGCCTCGATCCTGGCGGAAGGCGGCCACCAGGCCGGCGACCTCGACGTGCCTCCCGCGACGGCTCGCCGACTCTGCGAACACCTGCTGTCGAACGGCTTCGACGTCGCCGCCTGCCGTGACATCGGGCTGGATCACGCGTTCGCCCAACCCGTTCGGGACCTGCTCGGCGAGCTGACGGTCAAACCTGTCATTCCGATAGCCGTGAACTGCGCCACCGCTCCCCTGCCTGCCGGGCGTCGGGTGGCCGACTTCGGTGCCGAGGTCGGCCGGTTCCTCGATGGGGTCGACGGGCGGGTCCTGGTCATCGGCACCGGCGGGCTGTCACATTCGCCACCCAGCCTGGAGGTCGACACCTATGACCTCAGCGATGAGGACCGGGCACGGATCATCGCCGAGGGCATGGCCGACGCACGCACGAAGATCCGGCCGGACTGGGACACCGAAGTGCTGAATGCGATGGGGGCCTGGGATGTCGAAGCGTTGGTGCGACTGGTGGATGGTGCACACGTCCGCGCCGGCGCTGGCGCCAACGAGGTCAGAACCTGGCTCGCCGCGGGCGCCGCGGGCGGCGGCCGACCGGTGACTCCCCTGGTCTACGAACCGGTGCCCGAGTGGATCACGGGAATGGCTGTCGCCACGTCGGCATGACCGAATATGTCTGCGCACCTGCAGGCGGCGGTGCAGGAGTCCGCGAGAACAACGGAGCGGGCGCGGGTTGCCGGATCCCGTCGACGTCGACGAACACGTTGCGTGCCACAAGATGTGGATCATCCATCGCCTCGGCCGCGGACAGCACCGGCGTCACGCAGGCGTCGCTTTCCGAGAACACTCGCGCCCAGTGGTCACGCGGGTGCCTGCGGAACGCGTCGGATAGCGCATCGCGCATCGCAGGCCACCCATCGCGATCACGCTGCGGGCCGAGCAATACCGGGTCGAGCTCCAGTAGTCGCAACATTTCGGCGAAGAACTCCGGTTCGAGCGCGCCAACGGCCACGTAACCGCCGTCGGCGCATTCGTACGTGCGGTAGAACGGTGCCGAGCCGTCGAACACGTTCGCGCCCCGCTCATCTGACCAACGGCCGTCGGCACGCATCGCCCACAGCACGTGGCCAAGCACCGGTGCGCCGTTGACGATCGCGGCGTCGATCACCTGACCCCGTCCGGACGCCTGACGTTCGACCAGAGCGGAGAGCACGCCGACCACCGCGAACAGCGAGCCACCGCCGTAGTCGCCGACGAGGTTCAGCGGGGGCGGCGGCGGACGGTCCGGCGTACCCATGGCATGCAGCAGCCCGGTGAGGCCGACGTAGTTGATGTCGTGGCCGGCCTGCTGCGCGCGGGGGCCCGTCTGCCCCCATCCGGTGATGCGGGTGTAGACGAGTCCCGGATTGCGACCACGACATTCAGCGGGTCCCAGACCGAGGCGTTCGGTCACCCCCGGGCGGAATCCCTCGAGCAGGACGTCCGCCCCGTCGATGAGTCGCCCTACCCGTTCGAGATCACCGGAGTCCTTGAGGTCGGCGACGACTACCCGACGGTTTCGCAGTTGAGCGCCGCCGCCACCCCCGGGCCGCTGCACCCGCACGACCTCGGCACCGAGGTCGGCGAGCATCATGGCGGCGTGAGGGCCTGGACCCATACCGGCCAATTCGACGACCTTCACCCCGGCCAGAGGACCAGCGGACACAGCTCGCGCACCGTCTACCACTCGATCAGCCTAACCGCTATCTGACGGATCGTACATATTCGATATATCCCTCAAGGGCATTGATAACGACCGCCGCCAGAACTGTTAGCGTCTATCTGACATCACCGTCATGACTACGGGAGGCCTAGATGGATGCACCGTTGGCGGACATCACCGTCGTGAGCCTCGAGCAGGCCGTCGCAGCACCGTACGCAACGCGACAACTCGCCGACCTCGGCGCGCGCGTCGTCAAGGTAGAGCGCCCAGAGGGTGGTGACTTCGCAAGAGGTTATGACCGCGCGGTGCATGGCGAGTCGAGCTACTTCGTCTGGCTCAACCGCGGCAAGGAATCGGTGACGCTGGACCTCAAGCATCCCGACGGCCTTCCCATCGTGCACCGACTGCTCGACGGTGCCGACGTGCTGGTCCACAATCTCGGGCCGGGTGCGGCGGCGAGGATGGGTCTCGACGCCGGCGCGGTGTCCCGCTCACACCCACGGGTCATCACGGCGACGATCAGCGGCTACGGCGAGGACGGCCCGTGGCGTGACCGCAAGGCCTACGACCTACTGGTGCAAGCCGAGGCCGGACTGCTGTCGGTCACCGGTTCACCAGCCGAGGTAGCGCGTACCGGCGTATCGATCGCAGACATCGCCGCGGGGATGTTCACGTTCTCGGGAATCCTCACTGCGCTCTACGTCCGCGCCACAACCGGCGCCGTCCGGCCCGTGTCCGTGTCGCTGTTCGACGCGTTGGTCGAATGGATGTCCCAGCCGATGTACTACGGCGGTTACGGCGGACCTCCGCCGGCGCGTACGGGTGCTCGACATCCGACGATAGCCCCGTACGGGCCGTTCGCCGCCGGTGACGGAGGGACCGTGTTGCTCGCCGTGCAGAACCCGCGCGAATGGCAGCGGCTCTGCGAGATCGTCTTGGACAGGCCAGATCTCGTCACCGATCCACGATTCGCCACCAACCCGGACCGGGTCGCACACCGCGATGAGCTGGAGGCGATCATCGCCGCCTCAGTCACACGGCTGACCGCCGAGGAGCTCGAGCTGCTACTGGAGCGTGCCGGCGTCGCCCACGCGCGGATGAATTCCGTCGAGCAGTTGTGGCGGCACCCGGTGCTGTCGGGCCGCAACCGTTGGCACGAGGTCCAGACTCCGGGCGGCCCCGCAGCCGCGCTGCCCGCGCCCGCGGGCCTTGCCGGCGTCGATCCCCTTGTCGGTGATGTACCCGCCCTAGGGGCACACAGCCGAAAGGTACTGACCGCGTTGGGATATTCGACGACGGACATCGACCGCCTAGTCGCCGCGGGCGTCACGACGACGTAGCCCGAGGCCTACGTCCGACCGAAGAAGCCGCGCCGGATGAAGGTCATCAACAGCTCGATGACCTCGTCGTCACCGATCGGTTCGGGGAGGTCGAGCGCGGCCTGCGGCACCCGTGTGACGAGCGCGCGCAAGATCAGGGCCGAAACCACGGGGTCGAACGGGTAGGGCCCCGACTCTCGGATCAGCATCTTGGCCGCACCGATGTCCATCAACACCTGGCCGTGCTCGCCGATGCCGACGATGGTCGGATCGTCGGTAGTGCCCTCGGCCCAAGCCTCGATACATCCGGAGTAGCGGTCGTAGAACTCGACGTAGGTGGCGAGCCAGTGCCGCAGAGTCGGTTCCTCCGCGACGGGATCGACGAGCGCGATGCGTTCCGCGAATGCGGCTCCAGCACCGTAGATCTCGGCAGCGACGGCAGCAAGCAGATCCTGTTTGTCGCTGAAGTACTTGTAAAACGTGCCCCGCGCGACGTCGGCTGCCGCGACGACGTCGTCGACGCTGGTGCTGCGGTATCCGCGGGCCCGGAACTGGGCGGCGCCTGCATCGGCGAGAGCGTTGACGGTGCTGACGGCTCGCTTGCTCAACGAGGCGGTGCGCTCGGCGATGGACAACCCCTCGACGTCCGGCGCCGTTGGCACCTCGACGGCGTCCACGTCCGCCGTCGGGTCGGAGCTACCGTGCAGGTTCAACGTCGTGAGCACCGAGGCAGGAGTGTCGGGGAACAACGCCAGCTGAAGGAACACCGAGAGCGAGTCGACCACGTCCTTGGCACTGCGGCCATAGTCGCGGTCGGTGTGCACGAACAGATTGATGCGGTGCACCAAGGCGGTCATCGTCATCGCGGCGACCTCGGGGTCCAGACCTTGCAGACCCGAAGCTGCCAGCCTCTCGGCGACCCGGTGGTTGTAACTGCGGACGAAGCGGCTGATCTCGGGCCGGACCTTGGTGTCCGACGATGCGATCGCGGTCCACTGCACGAACATCGTGGAGTACTTCTCGAAGACCCAGCTCCACTCGCCCAGCCACCAATTGAGGTTGTCGAAGCCGACCTCGTCCGGCCCGAGGGGCCCGATGCGCCGCGCCACCCGGAACAAGGCGCCGCCGCACTCGTTGAGCAACTCGAGGAAGATCTCGTCCTTGCCCTTGAAGTATTGATACAGCGTGGCCCTTGATACCCCGGCGGCCTTTGCGATGGCGTCGACCGACGTGTCGAAATACCCGAGGCGGCCGAAGAGTTCCAGCGACACCTCGGTGATGCGGCCGCGGGTGCTCGCGCCCCTGGCACCGATGGCGGGGCTGGAGGGGCCGTAACTGGCCCGGCGGACGATCGAGGCGTCGGACATGGTCTGTGCAGCCTATGACCGATCCGAGCCAACCGCGTCGCGCCGGGGCGCGTTTCGCGGGATGAGGAACTCCGCGCTCCCGCTGATGGCGACGCCGCCGGTCTGCCGGGTAGCGGTGAGTTCGACGCTCACCCGGTCGCCGTTCGGCTCCTCGGACACCGCGGTCACGGTGCCCGCGCAGGTCAGCACGTCACCGGGCCAGACCTGCTCGCGGAACCGGACACCGAAGCGCCGCACGCCGGGTGCGCCCAGCCAGTCCGTGGCGAAACCAGCAAGCAGCGCCGCGGAGAACATGCCTTGGGCGAACACCGACGGATACCCCGCCGATCGCGCCATTTCGTCGTCGTAGTGCATCGGGTTGAGGTCACCGGATGCCCCCGAGTAGCGGACGAACATCTGCCGGGTCAACGGTCCGAAGTCCCGGGGTGGTGCCTGCGTGCCCACACCGAGTGCGGTGGGAAGGCTCATTTCGGCGCGGTTTCGATGAACGTCGCCCTGGCCTCGGCCACCAACGTGCCGGTGGCATCGCGGTACTCGGTGAGGACCGTCGCGAAGCGCATCTCACCTCCGCGCTTGCCGGGCTTGGCGTACCGCTCGACCACCTTCTCGCGAGCGGTGAGCGCGTCACCGGCGGCGGGCAGGTCGGAGTGGAAGACGAACTCCTGCTCGCCGTGCAACAGCCGCTTGCGATCGAATCCGACGCTCACCCGCACGTCGGGCGGCGCCCACCTGGCGGCGCTGGTTAGAAATGTCGGCGGAACGATCGCGTGGGGACCGCGGTAGGCGGGATCCTCGCACAGCATGGCATCGGCGAACTCCGCGATCTTGCCGCGCTCCAC
>NZ_JAVRQA010000415.1:0-2727 GCF_032161845.1 Mycobacterium sp. | reverse complement strand
ATCGTCGACTGGGCTCACGTTGCGGTGTGGTGCACCGATACTCACACGGTCATCGACACCATTTCCGTCGGTACCCGGCCGTCGTGCATCGCGATGGACCGCGACCGACTGTACGTCGCCGACCATGACGGTGGCATCACCGCGTATCGGGTCGCTTCGGTGATGCCGGCCCCGTACCCGCGGCTCACGTCGTCCTCGCCGAGGGCGCTGGTCGTCCCGCCGGTCCGTGAGCTTGCCGCCGCGGGCGTCTAGCCCACGCCGATCGACTCGCCTCCGGCGAGTTCCGCTGTGATACAGGTCATGTGAACATCCTGTGAACCAAACGCGTGCCGACTTCGTCTATCCCGTGAAGGCCCAAACGGGCCGCGAACGGAGAGCACGGAATGCGTGCAGCACTAGTGACACTCGTAGCTCTTGCGGCGGCTGCCGTTGCGCTGCTCCTCCTCCCTGCGGGACAGGCAACCGCCGGGTCCGGCTCGGAGCCTGCGGTGGTCACCATCGGCCGGCTCGAGGCCGAGGGCTTCACCGTCCATCTGGATCGCGTTGGTAGCGCACCACTTTCGGACTGCGTGGTCGCCGACGTGCGCAACCCGCAGGAGCAGACTCGACTGGTGCGACTGCACGGCACCAAGGGCCGCGACCGCACCGTCGAGGTCGTGACGAGTAGGACCATCTCCGTATCGCTGGATTGCTCGAGCCGTTGAGGTGCCGGCCAGTCAGCGCCACTGGTAGCGCGTCTTCGGGCGGCCAGTTCCGCCGTAGTCGACCGACCTCGTGACAGTGCCGTCGTCGGCGAGGCGCTCGAGGTACCGCCAAGCGGTCACTCGGGACACCCCGACCTGCTTGGCCACCTCGTCGGCGGTCATGCCGTGCGAACTGTCGCGAACCAATCGCGCGATGCCCTCGTTTGTTTCGGTCGCCCCGCCCTTCGGCGACGTCGAACGATCCGCGACGGCGCGCAACTCCGATAGCGCGCGGTCCACCTCGGCCTGACTGGCGGCGTCGACCCCCGACGGCAACGAGTTGCGATACCGCAGATAGCGCTCGAGGCGATCTCGGAACGCCGCGAAGGTGAACGGTTTCAGCAGGTATGCCAGCGCGCCGTGGGCCACCGCCGCACGCACCATGTCGAGGTCGCGCTCGGAGGTGATCGCGATGATGTCGGGCGCGGGGCGCAGCCCGGCCAACGCCGACGCAAGGTCGATGCCGCTGGCATCGGGCAGGCCGAGGTCGAGAAGCACCAGATCGATCGGTGTGTCGGTGGCCGCGGCGGTGGAGGCGATGCGCATCGCGTCGCGCGCGGTGCGCGCTACCGCCGTTGCCGAAAAACCTTCCAGACGAAGGACATACGCCCGGTGAGCCTCGGCGATCAATGGGTCGTCTTCGACGATGAGAACCGAGATCACCGATGCGCCCTCGGTACCGTGACGGTGATGACGGAGCCGTACGTCACGTCGGCGGTCAGCGTCCCGCCATGTCGCTTGACCACCTGATTCACCAGCGCCAGCCCCAGGCCGTGGTGCTCTGCATCGTCGGATGACTTGGTGGAATAGCCACGCTGCATTGCCCTTTCGAACACCTCGGCGTCCATTCCCGATCCGCTGTCGGCGACGCGGAGCACGAGCTCTTCGTCGTCCTCGGCGACGGTGACCTCCACCCATGGGTCGGCCTGGTCGCACGCGTCCATGGCGTTGTCGATCAGGTTGCCGAGGACGGTGACGGATTCCTGAGGGGTGAGCGGCATCTGCGGTGCGTCGGAGGGCAAATGGGTGTCCTCGGTGACGGTCAAGGCGATGCCTCGTTCGTCGGCCTGCGCGGTCTTGCCGATCAGCAGGGCCACCAGCGCCGGCTCGCCGACGTCCTCCGAGAGGCGGTCGACGAGGCGTTGGGACGTCGCTAGCTCGTCGGTGGCGAACCGCACGGCATCGGAGGTGCGGTCCATCTCGACCAACGTCACCACGGTGTGCAGCTTGTTCGCCGCCTCGTGGGCCTGCGCGCGCAGCGAATCCGTCAGGACCTGCAGTGAACTGAGTTCGCCTAGGGCGCCTTGCAATTCGGTGCGATCGCGGACGGTGACCACTTCCGAGCGCGCGGCACCTTCCACCTTGGAACGGTTGACCACCAGCACCCTGGCGTCGGTGACGTGCACTTCGTCGCGGACGCCCGGCTGATAGCTGCGGAGGAATTCGGGAAGGTTCGACGGCGTCACCGAACCCGGCGGCAGATCGAGAAGCCGGCGGGCCTCGTCGTTGACCAGCACCACCCGGCCACCGTCGAGCACCAACAGGCCCTCCGACACCGAATGCAGGATCGCGTCGTGATGCTCGTACATCACCCGTAGTTCGTCGGGCCGCAGGCCGTGCGTCTGGCGAAGGAGGCGGCGCCGGATCGCCCACACCCCGATAAATGAAAGAGTCAGTGCCGCAACGCTTACCGCCGCGATCGTCGGCCACTTATCGCGCCAACGCTGTGCCAACGTCTGCTGGGTGATGCCCGCCGAGACGAGGCCGATGACCTGACCTGCGGCATTGCGGACGGGAGCGATCGCGCGGATCGATGGGCCGAGAGTGCCGGTGTACACCTCCGTGATCGTCTCGCCACGCAAGGCTGGTTCGATGGTGCCGAGGTAGTGCCCGCCGATCTGGCTTGGATCGGTGTGCGTGAACCTGGTTCCTTCTGGCGACATCACGGTGATGAAGGCGATCGCGGTGTTGGTCCGCACCGCCT
>NZ_JAVRQA010000414.1:0-3292 GCF_032161845.1 Mycobacterium sp. | reverse complement strand
GTCACCGCGAACGTCGTACCTGACGGCATTTCGCCGTCGGACGTACCCGCGCCGATGCCGCCCGAGGTCGGCGACCACGTCGCGGCCGTCGCACTCTTCGGCAAGCCGTCGCCGCGGTTCATGAAGGTGCTCAGCGACCCGTCGATCGTGATCGGTCCCAACTACGTGGCCAAGACCGTCGAGCTATGCGTCGACAACGACCTGGTCTGCGATCCCCATGGCAAGAGCTTCTCCGCGCACAACAAATACGAGGAGACGGGCACCGTCGATCAGGGGGCGGACTTCGTCGCGGCCAAACTTCAGGCGGCCTGGGCGGCCGAGGATGCCGCGGCGGCGTCCGACACGGCGTCCCAGACGTCCTCCCCAGGCACGCCGGTACCGCTCGCGGATTCGACTTCCCCGGCGCACCTCGGTGCTCCGAATCAGACCCTGCCGGGACCGCTGAACCTCCCCGGCCCCAACGTCATTGCGCCTCCGGCGGATCCCGTCGAGCCCGTGACCTGAACGGTCAGGTCGGTATATCCGCATCAACGTCTTGGCGTTGCCGTGACCAATCGCGTGGCGGTTGTCGCGGACCACGTGGGGAAGTCCTCTGAGTGAAGGATGCGATCGGGCACCGACCTCGGCGAGAAGGAACCTCAGCTGTTTCTCGCTGTCCTCCTCGACCGACCGCGTCCGCTATCGCTCGACGAGACCAGCGGACTCCGCGGTCGAGACGACGCGCTCCCAGCCGATCGCGGCGGCGGCGATCATCGTGATGGCGGTCGCGAAGACGGCGAGCGTGGCAACCACGTGCGCCCACTCGCCCGTCACGTAGACGACGCCAAGAAGGATGGCCAAGAATGCGAGGCCAAGACCCATCCTGCGCGCGTTCCCCCACCCGGGTCGATGCGTGGCGGAGGCAATTCCCATCCGGCCATTCGAAGCGGTCATGCCTATCACTGTCCGCGCGCACACTGAGGAAAGTCGAAGGTTTGCTTGTGGAAACGCCCAGACTTACCTCGGGGTCGTGAATGGCGGCCACACGTCGGACGGGCTCGACCGAACGGGTGTGGCCAGTGGCACCAACCGAGCCTTGGACGACGTCGACATCGACGCCGTCCAGGCCGAGTTGGTCCGCCAGGACGTGCGGATCAGCTAGCTGATTGCCGCGGCCCAGTTGGCGCCGAGGTAGTCCGCGTTCTTCTTGGTCTGCTCGTCGGTCGCGATCACCGCGGTACCGGTCACCGGCGGCAATGCGGCGAGCAGGGCCTTGTCGACGGTGCCCGACTTCTCCATGGCGTCCGCGCGTACCGGCCGGGCCAGGCCCTTCAGGAAGAGGTTCTGGCCCTCGTCGCTGTAAAGGAACTCCTGCCACAGCCGCGCTGCAGCGGGATGGGGGCCGTCCTTGTTGATCGCCTGGAAGTAGTAGCCGCCGACGAGTGCGTTGTTCGGAACGAACACCTTCCACGTGGGGATCTTGGCGGTCTCGGCAGCGCTCAGGTAGTCCCAGTCGATGACGACGGGTGTCTGACCGGACTCGATCGTCGCGGGCGTCGGGTCGACCGGCAGGAAGTTGCCCGCCTGCTTGAGCCTCTTGAAGAAGTCGACGCCGGGAGCGATGTCGTCGGCCGACCCGCCGTTGGCGATCGCGGCCATCAGCACGCCGTTGGCTGCAGCGCTGGCCGTCGTCGGATCGCCGTTCAGCGCTACCTTGCCGCGGAACTCCGGCTTGAGGAGGTCGTTGACGTTCGTCACGGCAGGCACCTTGGAGGAGTCGTAGCCGACCGACATGTAGCCGCCGTAGTCATTGACCCACGTGCCGTTGGGGTCCTTGAACTGTGCGGGGATGGAGTCGAACGTCGCGACCTTGTACGGGGCGAACATGGCGGTGTTCGCCAACGCGATCGCCTGGCCCAGATCGAACACGTCGGGCGCTGTGCTCTTACCCTTCTGCTGGTTGGCGGCGTTGATCTCGTCCTGGCTGTTGGCGTCGGGCTGCGCAGAGTTGACCTTGATGCCGTACTTCTTGGAGAAGGTGTCGATGATCTCCTTGTAGTTGGCCCAATCCGGTGGCAGTGCAATCACATTGAGTTCACCCTCGGCCTTGGCGGCCGCGATGAGCTTATCCATTCCGCCGAAGTCGCCCGCGGACGTGGCCTGCGCGGCGTTGACGCCGGATTCGGTCTTGGTACCGCTGGCGTCCTTCTCCGGCGGGGCGCACGCCGCCATGCCAAGGACGACGACGGCCGACGTGACGGCCGCGAGGAGGCGAGATGGGGTCATTGCCGAACCTTCCGATCAGTGTGAGACGCCGCGTTCAAGCGGCGGCCACGGAAGCTGATTGCCGATTCAATTGCGTTGGAACCCTATCGCGGGATCCCTTGCTTGGCAGGCGGTTGTGGATTGTCCGTGCAGGCCTTGCCGCTGTCGTTCGGCATGTCGACACGTGCCGACCACCGCGCCGATGCCCTCGGCCGTTTCCCGTGGACGAAGCGGGCAGCGGCCGTAAGCTGTCGTCCTTATGGCGCGACGCATTAGAGACGGCCTGCCCCTGCTGCCGTTCCTCGTCTTCGTCGGGATCTTTCTCGTGGTCCCTACGATCACCGTCATCGTCAACGCGTTCATCTCCGACGGTGCCTTCGACACCAGCCGCATTCAGGCGCTGTTCTCCGCGACGGCGCTGTCCGCGCTGAAGAACAGCGTGGTGCTCTCGCTGACGACGGCGATCATCGGCGCGTTCCTCGGCGCCGTGCTCGCGTGGTTGATCGTCAGCAGCCCGCCCTCATCGGTATTCCGAAGGGCAGTGCTGTCCGTGTGCAGCGTGCTGGCCCAATTCGGCGGTGTGGCACTGGCATTCGCATTCCTTGCGACCATAGGACTCAACGGCGTCCTGACACTGTGGGTGCAGAGCTGGTTCGGGTTCAACCTCGCAGGCGACGGCTGGCTCTACAGCCAGACCGGGCTGATACTCGTCTACACCTACTTCCAGATCCCGCTGATGGTGATCGTCTTCCTCCCTGCTCTGGAGGGTCTGCGCGAGCAGTGGCGGGAGGCGGCCGTCAGCCTCGGCGCATCGACCTGGCAGTACTGGCGCGAGGTGGCGATACCCCTTCTGATGCCGGCATTCCTGGGCTCGGCACTGCTGCTGTTCGCCAACGCCTTCGCCGCATACGCGACGGCCGCCGCGCTGGTCAGCCAGGGCAGCCCGATCCTGCCGCTGCTGATCCGCACCGCAATGACCAGCGAGGTGGTGCTCGGGCAGTCCGGGTTCGCCTACGCCTTGGCGCTGGAGATGATCATCGTGGTGGCG
>NZ_JAVRQA010000413.1:0-13811 GCF_032161845.1 Mycobacterium sp. | reverse complement strand
ATGTACGTCAAGCCGTAATGATTCGGCCGGGGGTGCTTAGATGGGTACGTACGGCCTGTGTACAGTTGTTCACCGAATGAAATGACGTGGTTGCCACGGGCGACCATTCCGGCCACCCATGCGCGGGACGAATCCGCCGAAAGGACCAGTCGTAATGACGTTTTCGCTCGAGCTCCCCGACGACGTGATCGAGGTTCGAGACTGGGTGCACGACTTCGCTGAGAAGGTCGTGCGACCCGCGGCGGCGGAGTGGGACGAGCGGGAGGAGACTCCATGGCCCATCATCCAGGAGGCCGCCAAAATCGGCCTCTATTCGGTAGAACTCTTCGCCACGCAGGCAGGCGAACCGTCCGGCCTTGGCATGCTGACGGTGTTCGAGGAGATGTTTTGGGGTGACGCCGGCATCGCGCTGTCGATCATGGGCACCGGACTCGCCGCCGCGTCGCTGGCAGCGACCGGAACACCCGAGCAACTAGGGGAGTGGTTGCCCCAAATGTTCGGCACCGTCGACGAACCCCTGCTCGCGTCGTTCTGCGCGTCGGAGCCGGGGGCCGGCTCGGACGTGTCGGCCATCATCACGAGGGCGCGGTACGACGAGGCCAATGATGAGTGGATCATCAACGGCACGAAGACATGGGCCACCAACGGTGGCATCGCCAACGTGCACATCGTCGTTGCGTCGGTACATCCCGAGCTGGGTTCCCGCGGCCAGGCGACGTTCATCATCCCGCCGGGAACGAAGGGGTTCAGCCAGGGCCAGAAGTTCAAGAAGCACGGAATCAGGGCCTCGCACACGGCGGAGGTCGTGCTCGATGACGTTCGCATTCCCGGACGCCTGATCATCGGCGGCAAGGACAAGTTCGACGAGCGGATCGCCAAGGCGCGCGAGGGCAAGAGTTCGGCAGGCCAAGCCGCGATGAAGACCTTCGAGCGAACCCGCCCCGCGGTCGGCGCGATGGCGCTCGGGGTGGCGCGCGCGGCTTATGAGTACGCGCTGGAGTACGCCCAGCAGCGCGAGCAGTTCGGTCGCAAGATCGGCGACTTCCAGGCGATCGCGTTCAAGCTCGCCGACATGAAGACCAGGATCGACACCGCGCGTCTGCTGGTGTGGCGCGCTGGCTGGATGGCGCGCAACGACAAGCCGTTCGTCAACGCCGAGGGGTCGATGGCCAAGCTCGCTGCCAGCGAGACCGCGGTCTACGTGACCGACGAGGCCATCCAGATCCTCGGTGGCAATGGCTACACCCGCGACTATCCCGTCGAGCGGATGCATCGCGACGCCAAGATCTTCACGATCTTCGAAGGCACCAGCGAGATTCAGCGCTTGGTCATGGCAAGGGCGATCACCGGGCTGCCGCTGAAGTAGCGCGCTCGGTCAGCTACAGGACGAGCAACCAAATCGCGGCGTAGTGGCACAGCGCAGCCGCCGCGGTGAACGCGTGGAAGAACTCGTGGTAGCCGAAGGTCTGCGGCCACGGGTTCGGCCAGCGCACTCCGTAGAGCACCGCGCCGATGTTGTAGAGCACGGCGCCGGCGATGAGCAGACTGACGACGGCGACACCACCGCCCGCCAAAAGAGCTGGAGCGAAGAAGACCGCGATGTAGCCAAGCAACAGGTACAGGGGCACCCCTACCCACCGGGGTGCGGACGGCCAGAACATCTTGAGCGCAACGCCCGCGGCGGCCCCCGAATACACGATGGTCAAGACCAGCTTGGCCGTGTCCGGCGGCATGGCCAGCAGCGCCAACGGTGTGTAACTGCCCGCGATGAAGATGAAGATCATCGAGTGGTCGGCACGCTTCATCCACTTGTAGGTGACCGGATTGTGCCAGCGCACGCGATGATAGACCGCGCTGACGCTGAACATGCCGATGATCGTCGCCGCGTAGACGAGGGTGGCCAGACCGGCGTTCGGTCGCCCGACGAGCCATGCCGTCGGCACCAGTGCCGCGCCGGCCAAGATGGCGCCGATCGCGCAGACCGTGTGGATCAGGCCGCGTGCGCGCGGGACGTGAAAGAAGTCGGTGACCGTGTCCGCGAGGACCTGGGGTAGGTCGTCGTCACCGCGCAGGATCGCCGGTATGTCGTCGTCAACCGCCGGTGCTGCTTTGGCGGATCCAGTGATCATGCCGCTCATGTGGTAACCGATCTGTGCTCGTTCAAGACATCCCCATTGTCGAGGTAGAGCCGTTGCCAATCGGCGTGGCTGCCGCAGTGCACGGTGGAGCCTGGCGTCGAGGGTACCCAAGATGTGGCCAGGAATGATCGCTGCCGAGCGATGCGCAGATCACGATGGGGTGAACAGTTGGCATCAGCAACGTCCTTAGTCCCACTCGGGGTTCAGCCCCATTCGTGATTCATGGCGCGGGAGTCGACGGTGGCCTCGGGCGAGACGACGTCGCGCTGGCCGTTGCGTGATCCGGCGATCAGCAACATGGCCAATCCGGCGGTGACGGCGCCCGCAACGAAGATCGTCACGAAGCCGTGTTCGGGTGGCAGGCCCGTTGCGGGGTCGGTTCGACCGAGGAGCACGGCCACCAGTGCCGCGGCGATCGAACTGCCGACCGTCCTGGCGATGGCGTTGACACTGGTGGCGACGCCCGTCTCGTTACCTTCCACCTCGCTGACCACCAGCGCGGGCAGGGCCCCGTAGGCCAGGCTGATGTACGCATTGGTCCAGATCCCAGCAACGATCACCTGCCAGGGTTGGGAGTGCGCGAGGGCCAGCCAGAGGAATCCGACGACACCTGCCATCGCCCCGCTGACGAGGATCGGTCGGGCGCCGAAGCGGTCGATGAACCGACCGCTGAGGGTCGCCGTGACGAACCCGGTCAGCGCGCCCGGCAGCAGGTACACCACGCTGGCGTGCAAAACCGACGCGCTGAACCCGTATCCGGCAACCGTGCGATCGATCTGGACGAACTGCGTCAGGCCGAGGAAGCCGAAGTACAACCCCATGCCGACGAACACCGTCGCGAGATTGGTCAGCAACACCGGACGGCGGGTCAGCATCTCCGTGGAAACCAGTGGGTGGGTGCGACCGCGCTCCCACACCCACCACGCGACCAACACGGCGACGCCGAAGGCTGCGGACCCGAGCGTCGACGGTGCCGACCAGCCCCACGAATTGCCCTGTGTGATGGTCAGGAGCACGGCCGACAGCCCGGCGGCCAGACCCGCGGCGCCCCACCAGTCGATGGTGCCGACTGTGGCGCCCGACCGGGACGGAATGGCTGCCAGCGCAACGACTATCACGAAGATGACGAAACCCGTCGTCAGCCAGAACACCCGGTGGTAGCCCGCGGTGCCGTCCATCAGGAGCCCCGTGACCACGAGGCCCATGCCGCCGCCGAAGCCCAGCGTGCCGGACAACACTGCGAGCGCGCCGACGACGCTGCCCTTGGGAAGTTCCTCGCGCAAGATCGCGACGCAGATGGGATACAGCGAGTACGACACGCCCTGCAGCACACGGGCGAGGATCAACAGGGCGAGCGAGGTCGTCGTTGCTGCCAGTACGGAGCCGACGAGGACGACGGCCAGCACCCCGAGCAGGACGCGCTTCTTGTCGAGCAGATCGGCGAGGCGTCCGATGAGCGGAGTCGACGCGGCGGCCGCTAGAAGGTTTGCCGTGACCGCCCAGCTGACGGCGACCGACGAGGCGTGCAGCTGGTGGGCGATGATGCCGAGGATCGGCACCACCGCGGTCTGAAGCACCGCCACGGTGAGCGCCACCAGGCTGAGGGCGGCAACGAGGAGCCGGGGCCGAGGGTAGGGGGCGCGGGTTTCCGGTGGCTGCGCCGAAGCGCCCGTGCCACCTTTTCGCATGGGTAATTATGTCGTCTATGGAACTGCCGACGAAGCCGGGGCCCTGCCTCGAAGCCAAGGACAGGTGATGAGCAGATTTCATGGCAAGGGTGTTCTGGTTACCGGCGCGGCATCGGGCATCGGCAGGGCGACGGTCGAACGCCTGCTCGGTGAGGGCGCCTACGTCGTGGGCATCGACCTCGCGGTCGATGCGCCGATCGGCCTGGCAGGTGACGGATTCGCCTACAGGGCGGTCGACGTGCTCGACGCGGAAGCCGTCAGCGCCGCCGTGGCCGCCGTCGTGGCCGGGAGCGGTCGTCTCGACGGCGTCGTGCATGCAGCTGGCGTCGCCGGTGGCGGACCGGTGCACCTCCTGCCCGACGAAGAGTGGGACCGGGTCGTGGGCGTCAATCTCAAGGGCACCTTCGTGGTGGCTCGGGCCGCGCTCGCGCAGATGGTGCAACAGGAGCGGGTGAACGGCGAGCGGGGTGCCATCGTGAACCTGGCCAGCATCGAGGGCCTGGAGGGCACGGCCGGCGGCAGTGCCTACAACGCGTCCAAGGGCGGAGTCGTGCTGCTCACCAAGAACACCGCAATCGACTACGGGCCCAGCGGCATTCGGGTCAACGTGATCTGTCCGGGATTCATCGAGACGCCGATGTTCGACTCGGTGATGGGCATGCCGGGTTTCGAGATGCCGCGCGAGGGATTGCGTCACGAACACAAGCTTCGACGGTTCGGACGCGCGGACGAGATCGCCTCGGTGGCGGCCTTTCTGCTGTCGGCCGACGCCAGTTTCGTCAGTGGCCAGGCCATCGCCGTGGACGGTGGCTACACCGCAGGGCGCGACCACGGCGTCACCGAGTTGATGGGATTGGGAGAGCAGTAGACGAACCGGCATTGCGACAGGGCGATTCAACGAGCTCACACGACGACCACCGATGGTGTGAACAGATGGTGACCACTTCGTGAATCACCAGCAGTTTCGGCGCAACACCGAATTCTTATCGTGCGTTGATGATGGTGTCACCGCGTGCGCAGTATCTGTACGGCAAAATCGTTGTCGACATCGAACGATCACCGGAGGCGACACGTCCAGCTGGGGCGGCGGTTGACCCAGGTGCCAACGCTTCGCATGGTGACGTGCGCCAGGCCGAGTACTACCAACAGATGCTGCAGGACCTGCGGATTGCAGTCGAGGACGAGGTGTCCCACCACTGCGCATCGTTGGCGGTACACGAGGCCAACGGTGACTTGCCCGGAGTCAGGCGGTCGCAGCGGATCATCCGTGTCAAGGAAACTGAACTGGCGGCGATTTACCGGCTCATCGATGCACTCAGCTCCAGATTTCCGACCTCCCAGATGTACTCTCCGGATCTAACCGCATTGTGTCCGGAGCCTGAATTGACGTCTGAGACAGCATAATTCGCCGTAGCCGCGAATGGTGGTGACGTCGGCCGGCACGTCTCTATCGTCCCAGTGACGTATTCTGTTGGCTGACAAGCCAATTGCAGCGGAACGGTCAGGACTTCTTCGGTTTTGCTTGCCTCTGCGAAGGCTTCTTCGAGGGTGACGCGCCTGAACCGCGAGTGGCAAGTCGGCCGAGAGTGGATACGCCAGGAACGGACGACACAGCCGTGAATACGTCGCTTCCCGTCGCCACGAGTGCCTCAAGTTGGGGGAGCAACGCATCCATCGTCCGGATCATCGGATCGGCAAGGGCGAGGTAGCGTTCGGCACGGTCGATGGCCACGTTGAGGCGCTCGGTGGCGGTGGCCAAATTCTCCAACAGATCCGGCAGTTGGCTCGCGAGTTGTAGCGAAGCGGGCGGGACACGCATCGCGCCGCTGGCCACCGATTGCGCCGTTTCTGCCGCAGCCTCGATGGCGGCTTTGATGTCCTTAGGGCTCGGAACCTTCTGACTCATGCGACAACGATGCCACTTGATGTGGCATTCCGTGACATTCTGGGCGCGTGGCTGCGGGGGACCCACCTTCGGGGGTCGTGACCTTCTTGTTCACCGATATTGAGGGTTCGACCCGTCGGTGGGAAGCGGACGCGGAAGTGATGCAGGCGGCTCTGTCCAAGCACGACCGGGCGCTTCAGACCGCGATCGACTCGCACGGCGGCTTCGTCTTCAGTCACTCAGGCGATGGTCTGGTCGCTGCGTTCGCGTCCCCACGGTCCGCCGTCGACGCGGCCGTTACGGCCCAGCTAGGGCTTGAATTGCCGGTACGAATGGGTATTGCCACTGGAGAAGCCCAGCTGCGCGATGGGGACTATTTCGGAACGGTGCTCAACCGCGCAGCACGCGTGATGGCCGCAGGGCACGGTGGTCAGATACTGGTGGCCGACTCGACCGCCGGACTGCTGAGTGGGGTGGAGCTGACAGATCTCGGTCCGCGACGACTGCGGGATGTACCAATACCCGTTGGAGTGTTTCAAGTACGGTCACCGGGTCTGCGGATGGATTTTCCGCCGCTGCGAGCTCTCGATACGACGCCGGGAAACCTGCGTCAGGCGACCACGAGCTTGATTGGGCGCGACACAGAGGTCGTGAACATTCGGGCAGCGGTCATGGCGCATCGGTTGGTGACGCTGACCGGCGTGGGCGGGGTCGGCAAGACCCGTCTGGCGTTGGAAGTCGCGACACATCTGGCCGACGAGTTCCCCGACGGCGTTTGGGTTTTCGAACTCGCAGCCGTCACTGACCCCGCATCGGTGCCCGACGCGGTGGCCGCGGTGCTGGGTGTCACCCAGCAACCCGCCAAGACCGTAAGTGAGTCCGTGGCCGCCGCGCTGGAAAGTCGCTCGCGGCTGTTGGTGATCGACAACTGTGAGCACGTCCTCGATGCCGCCGCCGAACTGATCGAAGCGATACTCGCGCACTCGGCGACGGTACGAATCCTCGCCACCAGCCGAGAAGGACTTCGGGTTGCCGACGAGCATCTTTGGGCGGTGCATTCGCTCGACTTGACCGACGGTATCGAATCGGCAGCTGCGGTGCTGTTCGTCGAACGCGCGGCCGCTGTCAGGAAGCAAGTCGCGCTGACCAAGACCAGTGAATCAGCAGCCGTCGTGGAGATCTGTCGTCAACTAGACGGGTTGCCCCTTGGCATCGAATTGGCGGCCTCGCGCATGCAGTCAATGACGGCCACCGAGGTATGCGACCGCCTCGGCGATCGTTTCCGTCTTCTCGTTGGTTCTCGCCGCGCGCTGGAACGCCACCAAACACTGCGTCACGCCGTGCAGTGGTCCTATGACCTGCTCGACGATGGTGAAAGGTCGGTACTGGCAAGGTGTTCGGTGTTCGCCGGCGGATTCGACCTCGCCGGGGCTCAAGCCGTCACAGGCTCCGACGATGACTTCGCGATGCTCGACATACTTGACGCGTTGGTGCGCAAGTCGCTGTTGGTCGCCGATCAGTCCTCGGGGCGGACTCGGTTTTCCATGCTGGAAACGATCCGTCAGTTCGCCGAGGAACAACTCGCCGGTACGGGCGAGGCAACTGAGGCACGCACCGCCCACGCCCGCCACTTCGCCGCCCGTGAAACCGACATCCTGGCGCTGTGGGATAGCCCCCGTCAGAAGGAGGCTTACGATTGGTTCACTGTCGAATTGGCCAATCTGCGCACAGCGTTTCGGTGGGCTGCCGACCGCGGCGACCTCGACGATGCCGCCACCATCGCGACCTACGCGGCGTTCCTCGGCCTTTGCATCGATAACTACGAGCCCATCGCCTGGGCCGAAGAGCTGATCGAGCCCGCCCGTGCTGTCGACCATCCCCGGCTCGCGTTCCTCTATGTCATTGCGTCGCAGTGCTACACATCCGGACGCGTTGAGGAGGCTGTGCGTTACAGCGACGCAGGGATCCCGCTTGTTGAGAGCGCCCGGGGCGAGGTGCCGTTCGGCATCGAAGGCCTACTGTCCATCACGTACCTGTACGCAGGCCAGCCCAAACGGGCGGTCGACTGGTGCCGCAGCCGGGTTCAGAGCGGTCGTGACACGCACGCGATGTCGAGGGTCAACCTCATCGTCTCCCTGACTGCCGCCCAGTCCTATGACGACGCGATCGCGGCAACGGCGGGGGTGATCAAAGCCGCGGAGGCCACCGGCAATCCGTGGGCGCTCTCGTATGCACTGATAGCCTTCGGGGTCGCCCACCTACACGCCGATCCGGTCGGTGCGCTCGAGGCCGGTCGCCGCGGGATGCAGGTTGCCGAAGGCAGCGGGAACCGGTTGACCAGGACATACCTGGCGATGCTCGTCGCCAGAATCGAGGTCCTCTACGGTGACTCGCGTCGCGCGCTCCACTACATCGACATAGCGATCCACAATTACCACGACTCGGGTAACCCAATGACCATGCGAGCACCGATGGCTGCCCTCGCTACGGTTCTTGACCGGATGGGCCGTTACGATGCCGCAGCCATCCTCGCGGGTTTCGCGTCAACTCCCTTTGCCGTGACGATCGCACCTGAGCTTCTCACTGCGGCAGCCCACCTGCGCACTGCCCTCAGCGACCAGGCCTACGAATCACTTGCCCGCAAGGGCGAGACTATGAGCATCGCCGCCATCGTGACGTACGCATACGACCAAATCGACCAGGCGCGAATAGAACTGGGTGCGTAGGCCGCCATGAGTCAACCGATGTGGGCTGTTGCCTCCAAGTTCTGCGGGGCGTCGACAAGCATGAAAGTCGCGGTCGATCTCAGCAGCACGCGCTCTTCTCCATCGACGATTGTGCACTCCGAGCTCAGAAGCCTCTTCCCCCTGTGGACCATCTTCGCCTCCGCGATGAGCGGTCCGCTCTTCGGCTGGCGGTAATAACGGACGTGAATGTCCGTCGTCACGGTGAACTGCGGTCCGAACTCGTAGGTGCCCCAAAGGCACGATGCACACGCGGCGTCAGCCAGCGTTGCAAGCATTCCTCCGTGAATGGTGCCGTCGTAGAAGCCACGGATCCCGTCGGTCAACGGCATTGAGACCACTGCGACACCTGGCTTGTATCGCACGATGTTCATTTGCAGTTGATCGTGAACCGGCGAAAGACGCAGCTGCTCGGTTGTCATCATGTTTGTACCCCCTCGGCACGAACCAGCTACTTACTGGTGGCTCCCCACGAATATTGCCGCACTAACAGCTAACCGTGTCGAGGTACGACATATTGGACGTGACACTCCGTCTGACAGCTGACAAGACCGCGCGGAGGCCACTCGCACCTTCGATACCGAAGCCGCACGCCGAGAAGTCAATATCCCAGCAGCACAAGGCAATTCGTCATCGTGACGATTTGTACGACGGCCAGCGGGCAGGGAGTGGGTCGGCATGAAGTAAACCGGCGGGCTGGCGCTGAACGGCCACCCGGGAAGTCTGAGCGGAGTCGGCCGGGAGCTTGATAGGTTGTTGCGGTGGTCGGCCGTGCGCTGTTGTTCCTGGATGTGGATGGCACGCTGTTGCCCGGCGGTGGGGAGGAATTCGATGCGACGCTTATCGATTGGCAAGAATGGCAGAGTGTGCGAAACCCGCGGCTAATTCGGATCGACTACACGCATGGTCGACGTCTGCGGGCCCTTGAGTGCGATCTGGTCTGGGCCACGGCTTGGATGCACGACGCCAACGACGTAATCGCTCCGCTGCTCGGGCTTCCTCCGTTACCTGTGGCTAATCTGCCTGAAGCGCCGCTGGAGGATCCGATCGGCACCCTGCATTGGAAGACGGCAGCGTTGGTTGCAGCTGCCGCCGGTCGTCGCTTCGTCTGGCTCGACGACGAGATTTCCGACATCGATCGCGCATGGGTGGATGCACATCATGAAGGATCGGCATTGCTTCATCGTGTCGATCCGAGGTTCGGGTTGACCGAAGCCGACCTAGCCGTGGTCGGGGACTGGCTGACGTTAGCCGATTAAGTGCTCGTTTCCGAGGCGTAAGCGGAATGCAAGCGAAACTGCCTAATACATAGTAATTCGCTGGTCTCATTAGTACGGTTGCCCACCGCCTCGGCGTCGGTGACCGTCTGGCAGCCGACTCAACCATGTGGATGCCACTCGTAACGTCGATCTCGACGTCGCCCGCTGAATGGCAATGACCCAGCGGCACATACCAATTCGTCATTGCGACGTTTTCGTTGGGGCGGGCCGACATGAAGCTCACCGGCGGGCCAGTGTTGACAAGCACCGCATCTCGTCGCCTAACGGATAAATCATTCATTGCATGCTGCAGCTACGGTCGATAGGCGACACGGGCGAGTCCGTGCGCCTTGTTGCAACCCGCATCGGGCTTGCTGGTAACGGTGCGTGCTCGATAGGTGCGAGTTGCTGTGGGGGAGACGGGGCCCGTGTGGGCCTCCGCCGCCAATGGCCGGCGATGCAGCCGCCCATACCCTGGCTGCCAATTTCCGCGTTCGGGGAAGTCTCACGGTCGGAGCCGGGTGGCCTCGGTCATTCACCAAATTGGCGGCAGCGGCTGACCGCAAGCCAAGACCCCGTCGTCCATCGGTGACCTTTGGGGGTCGTACTTCGATAGTCGCGCTGGTGACATCACCCCGGGTTTTCGTATCACCGGGCGTGGCCTTACTAGTCAGGTAGCATGACTACTTGAGTCGAAGGGCAGAGCCAACCGCCATAGCCACGAAGTTGCTGAGCGCATGGGTGACACGGGTGGAACCGCGCCAGCTCAGCAAGGCGCGTGGCGTTGCCGCGTGTCGGCACTGATCTGGCTCGGCGGTACTGACGTAAGGTGTGTACCTCGTGCGGGCGGGTGGACGATGGAGCCGAGAACGGTATGGACGACGAGCAGCCGGTTGATTTAGGGGTTGCGTTGTTCATCCCGTATCGCCACATGGAGGACCGAATCTTCCGGGCTCTCGGGGATGCCGGTTTCGACGACTGGACCCTGGCCCAGGTTCGGGTGTTTCAACGAATCGCCCCGGACGGTTCACGTCTCACCGACCTCGCCGAACAGGCGCAAATGAGTAAACAGAGCGCCGGGGTGCTGGTCGATCAACTGGAACGCTTGGGCTATGTCCGCCGGGTCTCCGACCCAACCGACGGCCGCGCCAGGCTGATCGTGTTCGAGGAGCGTGGCCAGCGGGCGGCCGAGGTGGCGATGACGACATCCAGCAAGATCCTGGCGGAGTGGAAGGCCTACTTGGGTAGCCGCAACTTCACACTGTTGCAGCAGATCCTAGATCAGCTCCGCGAGATCACCGACCCTTACGCCCACAAACCGTAGCCTTCGCCGAGCGTGGGTCCTCAAAGCCGTTGGCCAGGTATTCCAACCGGACAGGCTGGCATCAGTGGGCTGCGCCCGCCCTTGACATAGTCAACTTCATTGACTATTGTAATCAACGATACTGACACAAGCTCGCCCAGGGCGAGTGACGGCAACCTCCGCGGTGCCACGACGAACCGGCCCCGCTGCGGGACTTTCCCCCGCCGCCCAGACCTCGTGCGGTCCGGCGCCGCGCGGGCCACCGCACACAAACCCGCTACACCCATCTAGAAGGAGATCGCCATGAGTCTCAGCCTGACTTGCGGCCCGTCCGGCACCGTCATCACCGGGGAGACCGAAGAGGAGTTGGTGAGCAACGTGCAGGCACACGCCCGCGAGCACGAGCTCACCGAGCTGTCGCGCGAGCGCATCCTCGCCGAGCTCCGCGAAAGGGACCTCGAGCAGCCAATCGACGCGGCGGCCTGGGCCGCCATAACCGCCCCCACTGCCGCGCCCAAGCTGTGCGACACCAGTGACATGGTGATCGTCCATCGCATGTTCCGCCGAGAATGCGCTCTGCTGCCTCAACTCGTCGGTGCGGTACCTGTCGGTGACGTCGCTCGGGTCCGCAGCGTCGCCGGGCATATCCGCGAAGTCCTCGACATGCTCCATCACCACCACCTGGGCGAGGACGAGCTGCTGTGGCCGAGACTGGCGACCCGGACCCGATTACACGTCGATCTCCTCGCGCGTATGGACAGCCAGCATCACGTCCTCGCGGTGCTGCTCGAGCGCGTCGCGACCACGCTGCCCGCGTGGCGGGACACGCCCGCCGCGCACACCGCCGCACCACTGACCGCGCTGCTGACGCAGATCTCGCATGGACTCAACGAACACTTCGACGAGGAAGAAGCAAAGATTCTGCCGATCGTCGAACGCGTGATCACCGCCACCGAATACCGGGAGGTGGGCCGACGGGGACTGGTATCTATACCCCTGACACGCCGACTCATCGTGCTGGGCTACCTCCTCGAAGACACCACCCCGCGGGAACGAACCGACTTCCTCGCCGCCGTCCCCGCACCCGCCCGACTCGCGTACCTCCTCATCGGAGTACGCCAACACCGCTACGAGGCCATGAGACTCCGCGGCCCACTGCGATATCTCTAAACCTCACAAGAGTTTCCACGACGTCCACCACGCCCTGTCTCGCCCCTTCCGGTCGACTGCCGTACCACCACCACACCCTTTATCCGCTCTATTGAAAGCGAAAATTGTGAAGCTACTTGTCCTCGGAGCAACCGGCCGTACCGGCATCCACTTCGTCAATAAGGCACTTGACCGGGGCCACCAGGTCACCGCTCTCGTTCGGCGGCCCGACGCCAGCGTTGACCCGCGCGCTCAAATCGTCAGCGGCGACGTCACCGACGCCGCTGCGATCGCCACGGCAGCCCGAGGGCACGACGCCGTCATCAGCACGCTCGGAGTAAAGAACGTCCGCGAAACCCCGACGCTGATCACGGACACGGTCCGCGCCGTCATCGAGTCCGCGAAAACTTCGGGAGTCGATCGGTTCGTGATCATGTCCGCATTCGGAGTCGGCGAATCCCTCGCGAAGGCATCATTCCTCGCCGGCCTAATATTTCGTACGGCACTGCACAGGAAATACGAGGACAAAGCCGCGTCCGAAGTTCTCTTGAAAGCCAGCAGCCTGAAATGGACCCTCGAATACCCCGGAGCCTTAAACGACCGGGCCGGCGGCGGCTACACCACGATCGCGCTCGGGGACGTAACGACATTACCGATCCTCCCCTCAACCTCTCGCGCAAACGCCGCCGACTTCCTCCTCCGCTCCGCTGTCGAAAACACCTTCATCCGTCAAGTCGTCGTCGTCACCAACACCAAGTAGCAGTCCAGCATGCGTGATCTACGAAGTCGGCTCCAGTGGGCGCGGAATGAGCCCCGTCAGCTCCTCAGCCATGCGCAAGCCCGCACGCAGCGTCCTAGAATGAGCCAGTGCCACAATGGAATTCGTCACAGTGACGAATCAATGGCCAACGGCCCGGGCTCGCAACCGTTGGGGCTGGCGGCATGCCGTGGGCTGACGGTCACTGATCGCCCTCATGGATCACGACCGAATGAATCAATGACCCTCGGCGTACTGACGGCAGATGCGTGCTCGGCCGACGCGTCTAGACAGGCCACGCGACGGCGCTGAGCAGCGCCGATCGATCAAACATCGTGTGGTGCGAGCACTTTCACCAGATCCAACTCGCAAGCTTTAAGCTAGAAGGGTGCGTGCTCGGTAGGTGCGAGTTGGCGCTTCGGTTGAACCGCCGCGCGTGATGGAGGCCGAGCACCCGAACGTCGCTTGATAGGGGATGGCGACTGGCTCATCGAGGTGATCGAGCGCACGTTGACGGTCGGGGAGCTCGTAGGGCCGGGGGGTTGGTAAAGCGTGTAGAGGCTGTACCAGGATCGGATGAGTCCCTACTGCGTCCTCGCCGGTGGTCGTATATTTCCTGTCGTCATCACACAGCAAGGAGGCAGCATGTTCGCCTGCGAAGCCGTCGATCTCGACTTTCTCGACACGGCTCCCACCAGTCTTGATGTCGTCGTTCGCGTCCACCGCCCGCCGAGCGAGGTCTTCGCAGCGCTTGCACACAACCCGGCTACCTGGGGCGAGTTCTACCCCGGCTTCGACCGAACTGGCACTTACCACACACCGGCGCCCCATGGCGTTGGCTCCCGCCGCACAGCCCGGTTCATTGGCGCCAAGTTCGACGAGACCATT
>NZ_JAVRQA010000412.1:0-20082 GCF_032161845.1 Mycobacterium sp. | reverse complement strand
GCGCCGGGTTTCGGGTCGCTCGGTGATGACCTATGAGCACAACGTCGCGAATGCGGCGCTGGCCGCCGCGGCCGCGGCGGAGGTGCTTTGCAGGGCGGTGACGCCCGACGAGTTAGACGCCGCCGTGCACACCAATCCGGGGCTGCCGCACCGCCTGCAGACCGTCCGCACCACCGGGCGCATCCGGTGGATCGACGACACCCTCGCGACGACGGGGGAGAGCGTCACCGCGGCACTTCGGGCGATGGATCCAGATGAGCACGTCGCCTTGATCGTCGGCGGCCTGGATCGTCAGCTGAACTACGAACAGCTCGACGACTACCTGTGTCGCGGCGAGCGGCGGGTCTCCCTGATCCAATCACCGACCAACGGGGTCGCGATCGGGGCGGAGTTTGCGCGCAAGCATCCGTCCCGCACGCACCCGGTGCACAGCCTCGAGGAGGCCGTGCGCACGGCGGCGGCGCTGTCCGACGTCGACGTCGTCCTTCTGTCGCCTGGCGCGGCGAGCTACGACCTGTTCACCAATTACGAGGCGAAGGCCTCGGCATTCTGCGATTTCATCGACGGGCTTGCGGGCACCGTCAGCGGCCCGCACTAACCTGGAACCCGTGCCCGATCCAGCGACCTACCGGCCTGCCACGGGCTCGATACCCGTCGAGCCCGGCGTCTACCGGTTCCGCGATCCGCACGGCCGGGTGATCTACGTCGGCAAGGCCAAGAGCCTCCGCAGCCGGCTCAACTCCTACTTCGCCGACCTGTCCGGTCTTGCCCCGCGCACCAGGCAGATGGTGACGACCGCCGGCAGCGTCGAATGGACGGTCGTCGGCACCGAAGTCGAAGCGCTGCAGCTGGAATACAACTGGATCAAGGAGTTCGATCCACGGTTCAACATCCGCTACCGCGACGACAAGTCGTACCCGGTTCTCGCGGTCACGCTGAACGAGGAGTACCCGCGGCTGTTCGTCTACCGCGGTCCGCGCCGCAAGGGCGTCCGCTACTTCGGTCCCTACTCCCACGCCTGGGCCATCCGCGAAACCCTCGACCTTCTGACCCGGGTCTTCCCGGCGCGCACCTGCTCGGCGGGGGTGTTCAAGCGGCACAACCAAATTGGTCGGCCCTGTCTGCTCGGCTACATCGACAAGTGCTCGGCACCATGCGTCGGACGGGTCAGCGCCGACGAGCACCGCAGGATCGTCCTCGACTTCTGCGACTTCCTGGCAGGCAAGACCGATCGGCTCGCGCGCGACATGGAGCAGCAGATGAACGCTGCGTCCGCACAGCTCGACTTCGAGCGGGCCGCCCGGCTGCGGGACAACATTTCGGCACTCAAGCGCGCGCTGGAGAAGCAGACCGTGGTCTTCGGTGACGGCACCGACGCCGACGTCGTCGCGTTCGCCGACGACGAGCTCGAGGCCGCCGTGCAGGTGTTTCACGTGCGCGGCGGGCGGGTGCGCGGCCAGCGTGGCTGGGTCGTCGAGAAGTCCGGCGAGCCAGGAAAATCGGGGCGGGAACACCTCGTCGAACAGTTCATCACGCAGTTCTACGGCGATCAGGCCGAACTCGGCGGGGCGGCCGATGACGCCACCAACCTGGTGCCGAGGCAGGTTCTGGTTCCCGTGCTGCCCGCCAACGCCGACGAGCTCGCCGCCTGGCTGAGCGGACTTCGCGGGTCGAACGTTCAGCTACGGGTACCGACCCGCGGTGACAAGCGGGCGCTTGCCGAGACAGTGCATCGCAATGCGCAGGATGCGTTGGCTCAGCACAAGCTCAAGCGCGCCGGTGACTTCAACGCGAGATCCGAAGCGCTGCAGAGCATCCAGGAATTCCTCGGCCTCGCCGACGCGCCGCTTCGGATCGAGTGCGTGGACATCAGCCACGTCCAGGGCACCGACGTGGTGGCGTCGTTGGTGGTGTTCGAGGACGGGCTGCCCCGCAAGTCGGACTACCGGCACTACGCCATCCGGGAGGCGGCGGGAGATGGACGCTCCGACGACGTCGCATCCATCGCCGAGGTGACGCGGCGTCGCTTCGCGCGGCACGTGGCCGATGCCCAGGCGCCGACGGTCGAGGACGGAAGGCCCCGTAGGTTCGCCTATCCGCCCAACCTCTTCGTCGTCGACGGTGGCGCACCTCAGGTGAACGCCGCCGCCGCAGTCCTCGACGAACTCGGTGTCACCGATGTGGCCGTCATCGGCTTGGCCAAGCGACTGGAGGAGGTCTGGGTCCCGTCGGAGCCGGATCCGGTGATCATGCCGCGCAATAGCGACGGTCTCTACCTGCTGCAGCGCGTGCGGGACGAGGCGCACCGGTTCGCGATCAGTTACCACCGCAGCAAGCGGTCGAAGCGGATGACCGCGTCGGCACTAGACTCCGTCCGGGGTCTGGGGGAGCACAGGCGCAAGGCGTTGGTGACACATTTTGGTTCGGTGGCCCGGCTCATGGACGCCAGCGTCGAGGAGATCACGGCGGTACCGGGAATCGGAGTGGCCACGGCGAACGCCGTCCTCGAGGCACTCGGCGTGCCTACGATCAAGGACGAGGTGTCGAAATGACGGGCCAGGGGATGATGTCGAGCGAGAAGCCGGAGGCCGCTGGGATCGACGTCGTCCTCGTCACCGGACTGTCGGGAGCAGGCCGGGGGACCGCGGCCAAGGTTCTCGAGGACCTGGGCTGGTACGTCGCCGACAACCTTCCGCCGGAGCTGATCGCCCGCATGGTCGAACTGGGTCTGGCGGCGGGCTCGCGCATCACCCAGCTCGCGGTCGTCATGGACGTCCGCTCCCGCGGCTTCACCGGTGACCTGGAATGGGTCCGTCACGACCTGGCCACCCGCAACATCACCCCTCGCGTGTTGTTCCTCGAGGCGTCCGACGACATCCTCGTCCGCCGGTACGAACAGAACCGTCGCAGCCATCCGCTGCAGGGCAATCAGACTCTGGCCGAAGGCATTTCCGCGGAGCGCAGGATGCTGGCCCCCATCCGCGCGGCGGCCGATCTGGTGATCGACACGTCGTCGCTGCCGGTGCCCGCCCTTCGAGAGGCAATCGAGCGTGCCTTCGCCGCCGAGACCGTGGCGAACACCAACGTCACCGTCGAATCCTTCGGTTACAAGTACGGCCTTCCGATGGACGCCGACACCGTGATGGACGTCCGCTTCCTCCCGAACCCGCACTGGGTCGACGAATTGCGGCCGCATACGGGTCAGCACCCGGCGGTGCGCGACTACGTCCTTGGCCAACCGGGGGCGGTCGACTTCATCGACACCTACCATCGGCTGCTGGACGTCGTCATCGACGGATACCGCAGGGAGGGCAAGCGCTACATGACCGTCGCGATCGGTTGCACGGGCGGCAAGCATCGCAGCGTCGCCATCGCCGAGGCCCTCGTCGAGCGACTCGGCGGGGACGACGATCTGACGGTGCGGGTGCTGCACCGGGATCTGGGTCGCGAATGAGCGCACGGATCGTCGCACTTGGCGGCGGCCACGGGTTGTACGCGACTCTGTCCGCGTTGCGACGGCTAACGCCTCACGTGACGGCGGTGGTGACGGTTGCCGACGATGGCGGCTCGTCGGGTCGGCTGCGCAGCGAGCTTGACGTCGTGCCACCTGGCGACCTGCGAATGGCGTTGGCGGCGTTGGCATCCGACAGTCCGCACGGCCACCTATGGGCGACCATCCTGCAGCACAGGTTCGGTGGCAGCGGCGCCCTGGCCGGCCATCCGATCGGCAACCTGCTGCTCGCCGGACTCAACGAAGTGCTCGCCGACCCCGTCGCGGCGCTCGACGAACTCGGCCGAATCCTCGACCTCAAGGGCCGGGTGCTGCCGATGTGTCCGATCGCGTTGCAGATCGAAGCGGACGTGGCGGGGCTGGAGTCCGATCCACGGATGAGCCGGGTGATCAGAGGTCAGGTTGCGGTGGCCACCACGGTGGGCAAAGTGCGCCGGGTCCGCTTGAATCCCGGCAATCCGCCTGCCACCCGGCAGGCCGTCGACGCGATCATGGCAGCGGACCTCGTCGTCCTCGGGCCGGGGTCGTGGTTCACCAGCGTGATTCCGCACGTGCTGGTGCCGCAGCTGGCGGCGGCACTTCAAGCCACGGAGGCGCGGCGCGCCCTGGTGCTGAACCTGGTGGCCGAGCCGGGGGAGACAGCGGGTTTCTCCGCCGAGCGCCACATCCACGTACTGGCGCAACATGCGCCAGGATTCACCGTTCACGACATCGTCGTCGACGCGGCAGGCGTACCCGGCGAACGGGAACGGGACCAACTTCGGCGGACCGCGGCCACCCTCGAGGCTCAGGTTGAGTTTGCTGACGTGTCCAGACCTGGTACACCATTACATGACCCGGCGAAGTTGGCTGCGGCGCTGGAGCGGGTGCGGCTGCGCGGTAGTGCACCCGTGGCGCCGACGGCCCCGGCGCCCGCTGCGCAGTCGATCGACGAGAGGTGACGATTTCGTGGCGATGACAGCCGAGGTCAAGGACGAGCTCAGCCGACTCGTGATCAACTCGGTCAGCGCGCGACGCGCGGAGGTGGCTTCCCTGCTGCGCTTTGCGGGCGGTTTGCACAACGTGGCTGGCCGAGTGGTGGTCGAGGCAGAGGTGGACCTCGGGGTCATCGCGCGGCGGCTGCGCAAGGACATCCACGATCTGTACGGCTACAACGCCGTCGTGCACGTGCTCACGGCCAGCGGTATCCGGAAGGGCACCAGGTACGTGGTGCGGGTGGCGCAGGACGGTGAGGCCCTCGCCCGTCAGACCGGATTGCTGGACCTTCGTGGTCGGCCGGTGCGCGGCTTGCCGGCCCAGGTCGTTGGCGGCAGCGTCGGTGACGCCGAAGCCGCTTGGCGCGGAGCGTTTTTGGCGCACGGCTCGCTGACCGAGCCCGGCCGGTCGTCGTCGCTGGAGATCAGCTGCCCCGGCCCAGAGGCGGCCCTGGCGCTGGTCGGAGCGGCACGTCGACTCGGCGTCAGCGCGAAGGCTCGCGAGGTGCGTGGCAGCGACCGGGTCGTGGTGCGCGACGGTGAGGCCATCGGTGCGCTGTTGACGCGGATGGGCGCCCAGGACACCCGGCTCACGTGGGAGGAACGTCGGCTGCGCCGTGAGGTGCGCGCGACGGCGAACCGGCTGGCCAACTTCGACGATGCGAACCTTCGGCGGTCTGCGCGGGCAGCGGTCGCCGCCGCGGCCCGTGTCGAACGCGCGCTGAACATCCTCGGTGATTCCGTTCCCGACCACCTGTCGGCGGCGGGGCGGCTGCGGGTCGAACACCGGCAGGCGTCGCTGGAGGAACTGGGCCGGCTGGCCGAGCCTCCGATGACCAAAGATGCCGTCGCAGGTCGCATTCGGCGGCTGCTGTCGATGGCCGACCGCAAGGCCAAGCAGGACGGCATTCCCGATACCGAGTCGGCGGTCACCCCGGATCTGCTCGACGACGCCTGACACCGTGACCACTCTGCGGGTCGGAACGGCCATGCCCGATCCGCCGTTCAACGGGATGTCCGATGGTGGCGGCCTCGACCTCGATCTGATCGACGCCCTTGGTGCGGTTCTGGGGAGGTCGGTGGAGCTCATCGCCTACGAGGGTGCCGATTTCGACGGCATCTTCGACGAGTTGTCGGCGGGCGCATATGACTGTGTCATCGCGGGCACCACGGTCACCCCCGAGCGTGCGCGGAAGGCGGACTTCGCCCCGGCCTACCTGATTTCGGGACAGTCGCTCGCGGTCGACAGCGCCCGCCTCCCGACGGTCAGATCGATCGAGGACCTCGCCGGGCTGAGAATCGGTGTGCAGCAGGGCAACACCAGTCAGCCGATCGCCGAGCGCCTCGTCGCCCGGGGCAGGGCCAAGGCCGTCCGCGTCTACGACTACGGCGACATCAGGTCGGCCATCTCGGATCTCGCGTCGGGTGGTTGCGATGCCGTCATGAAGCTCGGGCCGGTGTTGACCGAACTCGTCAGATCCATCGCGGACGTCGACGTGGTACAGCACGGGATCACGCGGGAGGAGATCGCGATCGCCGTCGCGCGGGGGGATGGCTCGCAATTGACGAAGATCGCAGCGGCGCAGGAGCAACTCGAAGCCGACGGCAGCCTGCAGGAAATGCGGCGCAAATGGCTCGGCAACCCGTACCGCGATCAGAGTCTGGCCGCCCTGTGATTGGGCGTCAGCCCAGCCTTCGCGCCGAGTTCGTCGCACCACTAGGCTGATCCCCGAGCATCTTCGAGATCTAAGGAGCAAGACAGTGACGGTTCGGGTAGGCGTTAACGGCTTCGGCCGAATCGGGCGCAACTTCTTCAGGGCCCTTGACGCCCAGAAGGCGCTCGGCAACAACACCGACATCGAGATCGTGGCGGTCAACGACCTCACGGACAACGCCACGTTGGCGCACCTGCTGAAGTTCGACTCGATCCTGGGCCGGCTGCCCTACGACGTCAGCCTGGAAGGCGACGACATCATCGTCGTCGGCGACACCAAGATCAAGGCACTCGAGGTCAAGGCCGGTCCGGCGGAACTGCCGTGGGGTGACCTGGGCGTCGACGTCGTCGTCGAGTCCACCGGCATCTTCACCAACGCCGCCAAGGCCAAGGGCCACCTGGACGCGGGCGCCAAGAAGGTCATCATCTCCGCGCCGGCCACCGACCCGGACATCACGATCGTCATCGGCGTCAACGACGACAAGTATGACGGCAGCCAGAACATCATCTCCAACGCCTCGTGCACCACGAACTGCCTCGGCCCGCTGGCCAAGGTCCTCAATGACGAGTTCGGCATCGTCAAGGGCCTGATGACCACGATTCACGCGTACACGCAGGACCAGAACCTGCAGGACGGCCCGCATAGCGACCTGCGTCGTGCCCGCGCCGCCGCACTGAACATCGTCCCGACCTCGACCGGTGCCGCCAAGGCCATCGGCCTGGTGCTTCCGGAGCTCAAGGGCAAGCTGGACGGCTACGCGCTGCGGGTGCCGATCCCCACCGGCTCGGTCACCGACTTGACGGTCGAGCTGGCCAAGTCCGGCACCGCCGCCGAAATCAACGCCGTCTTCAAGGCCGCCGCCGAGGGCAAGCTCAAGGGCATCCTCAAGTACTACGACGCGCCGATCGTGTCGAGCGACATCGTCACAGACCCGCACAGCTCGATCTTCGACTCCGGCTTGACCAAGGTGATCGACAACCAGGCCAAGGTCGTGTCCTGGTACGACAACGAGTGGGGCTACTCCAACCGCCTGGTCGACCTGGTCTCGCTGGTCGGCAAGTCGCTCTGACCGGATAGTCGTGTCGATCAAATCACTCGAAGATCTGCTGGCCGAAGGCGTCGAGGGTCGGGGCGTGCTGGTGCGCTCCGACCTGAACGTCCCGCTCGACGACGAGGGCACCATCACCGACCCGGGTCGCATCCTGGCGTCGGTGCCAACGCTCAAGGCGTTGTCCGACGCCGGAGCCAAGGTCGTCGTCACCGCGCACCTGGGCCGGCCCAAGGATGGGCCGGACCCCAAGTTCTCGTTGGCGCCCGTCGCGGCGGCCCTCGGCGCAGAACTCGGTAGGCACGTTCAGTTGGCCACCGACGTCGTGGGCTCCGACGCGCTGGCCCGCGCGGAAGGCTTGACCGACGGCGACGTGCTGATGGTCGAGAACATCCGCTTCGATCCGCGTGAAACCAGCAAGGACGACGCCGAGCGGCTCGCGCTGGCCAAGGAGTTGGCCGAGCTCGTCAGCGGCGCCGACGGTTCCCCTGGCGCGTTCGTGTCCGACGGCTTCGGCGTCGTGCACCGCAAGCAGGCGTCGGTCTATGACGTCGCGACGTTGCTGCCGCATTACGCGGGGACGCTGGTGGCGACCGAGGTCAAGGTGCTCCAGCAACTGACGTCGTCAACCGAGCGGCCGTACGCCGTGGTGCTCGGCGGCTCGAAGGTCTCCGACAAGCTGGCCGTCATCGAGAATCTGGCCACCAAGGCCGACAGCATCATCATCGGTGGCGGAATGTGCTTCACATTCCTTGCTGCGCAAGGAGTTTCGGTCGGCACGTCGCTGCTGCAGCCGGAGATGATCGACACCTGCAAGAAGCTTCTCGAGGACTACGGCGACGTCATCCACCTGCCGGTGGACATCGTCGTGGCGGAGAAGTTCGCCGCGGACTCCGCACCGGAGACGGTGGCCGCGGACAAGATCGCCGAGGACAGGATGGGGCTGGACATCGGCCCCGAGTCGGTGAGGCGGTTCACCGCGCTGCTCTCGAACGCCAAGACCGTGTTCTGGAACGGCCCGATGGGCGTCTTCGAGTTCCCGGCGTTCGCCGCGGGCACCAAGGGCGTCGCGGAGGCCGTCATCGGCGCGACGGCCAAGGGCGCGTTCAGCGTCGTCGGTGGCGGCGATTCGGCTGCCGCCGTACGCCAACTCGGCCTTCCCGAGGACGGCTTCTCGCACATTTCGACCGGCGGCGGGGCATCGCTGGAATACCTTGAGGGCAAAGAGCTACCTGGTATCCAAATCTTGTCCGTTCAGAACTAGGAGACCCCTGTGCCCCGCAAGCCGCTGATCGCCGGCAACTGGAAGATGAACCTCAATCACTTCGAGGCCATCGCCCTGGTGCAGAAGATCGCCTTCTCGTTGCCGGACAAGTACTTCGACAAGGTCGACGTGACGGTCATCCCGCCGTTCACCGATCTGCGCAGTGTGCAGACCCTCGTCGACGGTGACAAGCTCCGGCTCACCTACGGCGCTCAGGACGTGTCCAAGCACGATTCCGGGGCGTACACCGGCGAGATCAGCGGCGCGTTCCTGGCCAAACTCGGATGCACCTTCGCGGTGGTCGGTCACTCCGAGCGCCGCACATATCACGACGAGGACGACGCGCTGGTCGCCGCGAAGGCAGCGGCCGCTCTCAAACACGGGCTGACGCCGATCATCTGCATCGGCGAGGGACTCGAGATCCGCGAGGCCGGGGATCACGTCGCCTACAACGTCAACCAGTTGAAGGGCTCGCTGGCCGGGCTCTCTGCCGAACAAATCGAGTCGAGCGTCATCGCCTACGAGCCGGTCTGGGCGATCGGTACCGGTCGGGTGGCCAGCGCCGCCGACGCGCAGGAGGTCTGCGCCGCGATCCGCACCGAACTGGCCGAGCTGGCGACGCCGGCCATCGCCGACACCGTCCGCGTGCTCTATGGCGGATCGGTGAGCGCCAAGAACGTGGGGGAGATCGTCGGGCAGTCCGACGTGGACGGGGCCCTCGTCGGCGGTGCGTCACTGGACGGCGAACAGTTCGCCATCCTTTCGGCGATCGCCGCTGGTGGACCCCTGCCCTGACCCCGAAGCCGTGATTCGGCAGCTCGCCCGGTATTCTGGCGTCCATGATTTTCGCTCTGCAGATCACCCTCGTCGTCACCAGCGTTCTGGTGATCCTGTTGGTGCTTCTGCATCGGGCCAAGGGTGGCGGCCTGTCGACGCTGTTTGGTGGCGGTGTGCAGTCCAGCCTCTCCGGATCAACGGTCGTCGAGAAGAACCTCGACCGCCTGACCTACTTCATCACCGGCATCTGGCTGGTCTCGATCATCGCCGTCGCGCTTCAGATCAAGTACGGCGCCTGACGCTTGAGAATCGCCGCGGTCGCCGCCGCGTGACCGTGCTCGGCCCAGCCCAGTGGCGTCATGCCGTGCTCGGCGTCGACTACATCGGGGTCGGCCCCGCATTCGAGTAGCGCCTCAACCAGTTCGACGTCTCCGATCCATGCCGCGTGGTGCAACATCGTGTGGCCGTCGAAGAGGGCATCGAGGGCACCTCCCGCGGCGGCCAGTGCCCGCACGCCGTCCGGAGTGCCCGCAGCGGCGATTGGCGGCTGCGGGGGATCGGGTCGCCACGGCGACGGCGAGTCCGCGGGGCGGCCGGCCGTGAACCCATGGGCAGCCAGCAACTCGAGGCGTTCGGTGAAGCCGCGGTCCCGCGCCCAGTCGACCTGACGCTGCACCATGTCGATCGGGCTTTCCAGCGCCTCGCCGATTCGGCGGTGCCACGTTCCGCCGTCGCCGTGGCCGAGTCCGGCATCCAACAGGATCCGCAGGTGGCCATCGTCTCGGCCGAACATGCGGTTGTACAACGTCTGCGCGTCATTCGGATCGGCACCACGGGCGAGCAGCAACAATGCCAAGTCGTCGCAGGCCGGGTGTCGGGGTTGCCTGCCCGGACCCGCCTCGCCCTCGCCGAAACACAGCGTCAGCACGGTGAACGGCGTCGGGAGGCCGAGCCATAGATACCCGGCGTCCGGGTCAGCCCCGGCGTCGAGCAGCAGCTGGGCCGTCGTCAGCGGGTCGGATTGGGGCACCCGCGAGGCCGCCAGGTGAAACAGCGCCGTCAACCCGAAGGGACCGCCTTGGTCACGCGCACCACGCGGTCGGTCCGCGAGGTGCGCCCGCACGGCGGACGGGTCGCCGATGGCCGCCGCAGCGTAGAGGCTCCGCTCGGGCAGGTCGGGGTTGGCCCGCAGAATCTCACCGGCGGCCGACCACCTGGCCGGGCCGTCCTCCTGCGAGTAGGTGAGGCACGCCAGCGACAGGAAGCGTTGCAGCGGATCGTCATTCACGGTGACCGTGGGGTCGCGTCGGAGTTGCTCGGCCGTGCGCAGATAGGCCTGAAGTCGCGGCCAACTGCTGAAGCCGACCGTCCGCGCCACCACCAATTGGGCCGCGGTCAAGGCGAATTCGGCGGGGTCGGCGGGCAGCCCGCCGGGATGGTGACGCGACACCAGCGCAAGCGCCGCGTCGTGCTCATCGGCGGAGCCGTCGCGCACCGCACGTTGCAGCCGACGTGCATCGCGGCGGAATCGCACCAGGGAGGGATTGTTGGGCAGGGATGGGGCCATGACGGCCTCCTTTCGTCGTACCCGAGGTCCGCTGCGTCGGGCCGAAAGGAGGACGGGCCTGATCGGTTCCCACTCCAGGAAGGCTGAGTCACCTTCTCGGCCACAGACCGCGTTACCGGAGGCGCCCTGGACGCCATCGCCGACGCTACCCGAGGAGTTCAGGAATCACTCAGCACGGGCCCCTACGATCGCCCCGTGCCCAGACTTCGCCGCGCAGGCGTCCTTTCGGCGGTCCTTCTGTGTCTGGGTGCGGGAGTGGCCGCGGCTGACCCGCTTCCCGTCGCCGACGTGACTCAGTCCGCGGACACCGACGACGGCTGGCATCTCAGCGCAGCCCTGACGCGGATGACGATCAATTCGGTGCCCAACATGGCCGCGACCGCCTTCACCAGGGAGGGCTTCGTCACGGGCAAGGCCTCCGCCACCATCGATGGCAACGGCACCGCGGCAGTAAACTCCGGCACTCTGATCCTCGGTCTGCAACTGGGTTGCCAGATTGACCTCAGCGAGGGCGGGAGCGTGGGAGGCGATGCCGACCTCGGGATCAACCCCGGCTTCACCGGCGGCAGCAACCTGCTCAGTGACTTCGGCCCGTACGCGGACCTAGGGGGCAATGTCTCGATCAACCTCCTCCCCGGAACCATCACGAACATCGGTCTCGGCAAGAAGTCCCTCAAGGGCCGCACCGGGGAGATCGTGGTCCACGATGCACACGTCAAGGTGGACGCCTGCGGCGGCGCGGTCTCCGTCCGGTTCTTCGCCTCGGTGATGATCGACACCGACAAGTCCGACGACAGTGTGAACGCCTACGGGGACATCCTCTCGCTGTGAGGCCGTCCAGGAAGTTCTCCAGACGATCTGCGGCCGCATTGTGTTCGGCGTCGCTCTTGATTTGCCCGACCGCCGTCGTGCTCGCCGATCCGGCCCACGCGGATTGCTCTGGCGCCGGGGACTTCGGCGCTGGTTCCGGGTGTCCTCCTCCTGGCGACACGTCAGGTTCGGGTGGCGAGAGCTGGCCGCCGACCGGCGTGGACTGGCCGCCGTCGCAGAACACGGACTCCGCCAACGCCGAAGGGGGGAGCGACGCGGGTGGTTCGGCGCCAATCGTCGTGCCCGACGGTCAAGTACCACCTCCGAAACCCGCCAACGCATCCGACGCGACGAGCACGTCGACGCCGCCTATCCCCATCGTCGCGGTGGGCGCACCGTCGGCGCCGACGACCCAGACACCGATCGTGACTACGGCCGGCGCGACTCCCTAGAGCAGGCCGCCGACACCAGGTAGGTTGCCGAGGACAGGTGTGGTGCCGAGCAGCCCCCGCCCGACGGACTGTTTGCTGGTGCAGTCCGGGCCCGGGCCTGGTGCGTCTCCGACCTTCACGCAGCACTGCGTCGGGCTACCGGCCACCGAGTTCGGGCACTCGGGTGCCGCGCTCGCAGTGGCGGGCAGAGCCACGACGGCGAGGGAGATCGCGGCTGCGCCGCAGCAGGCGGCGAGGATCCTGGTCATCGGGATGGCGGGTCCTAAGGTCATTTGCGTCTCCACGGTGTGTGCCACGGACCAGGAAGTTCGGGCTTGTAATGCGGCCTGTTCCCGGTACGTCGATACTTGAAACCATGGCCGATGCTCCCGATACCGCCCTCGCACCCATCGGCTCGGTGCGCCGAACCCAGGTAGGCCGCGAGGCGACCGAACCGATGCGTGAGGACATCCGTCTGCTCGGCGCGATACTGGGCGACACCGTTCGCGAGCAGAACGGTGACGCGGTCTTCGACCTCGTGGAGCGGGCCAGGGTCGGGTCCTTCCGGGTGCGACGTTCCGAGATCGACCGGGCCGAACTCGCGGGCCTGTTCGACGGCATCGATATCCACGACGCGATTCCGGTCATTCGGGCCTTCACCCACTTCGCCCTGCTGGCCAACGTCGCCGAGGACATCCACCGGGAACGGCGCCGCGCGGTTCACGTCGAGGCCGGCGAGGCGCCGCAGCCCAGCAGCCTGGCGGCCACCTATCTGAAGCTGGAGTCCGCCCAGCTGGACTCCGCGACCGTGGCCGACGCCCTCACCGGAGCGCTGGTGTCACCGGTGATCACCGCGCACCCCACCGAGACGCGCAGAAGGACGGTGTTCGACACTCAGCACCGGATCACCGAGCTGATGCGGCTGCGCATGCACGGGCACACCAGCACCGACGACGGTCGCAGCATCGACCTGGAGCTGCGACGGAACATCCTCACGCTGTGGCAGACGGCGCTGATCCGGTTGTCGCGGTTGAAGATTCAGGACGAGATCGAAACCGGACTGCGGTATTACCCAGCCGCGTTCTTCGAGGTGATCCCGAAGGTCAACGCCGAAGTACGCACCGCTCTGCAGGCCCGTTGGCCCGACGCCCACGTGCTCGAGCAGCCCATTCTGCGCCCCGGCTCCTGGATCGGTGGCGACCGCGACGGCAACCCGAACGTGACGTCCGAGGTCGTCCGGCTGGCCACCGGTAGCGCCGCTCACACCGCACTCTCGCACTACTTCGTCGAGCTGACCGCGCTCGAAGAGGAACTGTCCATGTCGGTGCGGCTGGTGCGGATCAGCGATGAGCTGCAAGCGCTCGCCGACACCTGTGGCGAGCCGGCCCGTGCCGATGAACCGTACCGGCGTGCACTGCGAGTGATCCACGGACGTTTGACGGCAACGGCGGCCGAGATTCTGGACCGCCAGCCGGAACACCAGCTCGACCTTGGCATGGACCGTTACGAGACGCCGCAGTCGTTTCTGGCCGATCTCGACGTCATCGACGCATCGTTGCGCGCGAACGGCAGCTCGGTGTTGGCCGACGATCGTCTGGCCCGACTGCGGGAAGCCGTGCACGTCTTCGGTTTTCATCTGTCGGGCTTGGATCTGCGGCAGAACTCAGACGTGCACGAGGAGGTGATGGCCGAGCTTTTCGCCTGGGCGGGCGTACATCCCAACTACTGCTCCCTCTCGGAGGCGGACCGGGTGGAGATCCTGACCGCGGAGCTCGCCACTCGCCGACCGCTGGTGAGTCCCGGCGCCGAATTGTCGGAGCTGGCGCGCAAGGAGCTGGACATCACCGCGGCGGCGGCGCGGGCGGTCCGGGTATTCGGTCCGCAGGCGGTGCCGAACTACATCATCTCGATGTGCCAGTCGGTATCGGACATGCTCGAGGCGGCGGTATTCCTGAAGGAGGCCGGCCTGCTCAGCGTGGTCGCGGGAGCCTCGGGAGACCAGCCGTACAGCCCCGTCGGCGTCGTGCCGCTGTTCGAGACCATCGACGACCTGCAGCGCGGATCGGCGATTCTCGAAGCGGTGCTTGACATTCCGCTATACCGGGCGCTGGTCCACGCTCGCGGTGAACAGCAGGAAGTGATGCTCGGCTATTCCGACTCGAATAAGGACGGCGGCTATCTCGCGGCCAACTGGGCGCTCTACCGTGCCGAACTCGACCTGGTCGAATCCGCGCGGAAGACCGGCATTCGCCTGCGGCTGTTCCACGGTCGCGGGGGCACCGTCGGTCGCGGCGGTGGCCCGAGTTACGACGCCATCCTGGCGCAGCCGCCAGGAGCGGTGAAGGGCTCGCTGCGCATCACCGAGCAGGGTGAGGTGATCGCCGCCAAGTACGCCGAACCGACCATCGCCCATCGCAATCTGGAGACGCTACTCGCCGCGACGCTCGAGTCGACCCTGCTCGACGTCGAGGGTCTCGGCGACGCGGCGGGACCCGCATACGAGGTGCTCGACGACCTGGCCGCGCGGGCGCAGCGGGCCTACTCCGAACTGGTGCACGAGACACCGGGTTTCGTGGAGTACTTCAAGCAGTCGACGCCCGTCAGCGAGATCGGCGCGCTCAACATCGGCAGCCGGCCCGCTTCCCGCAAGCCAACCACGGCGATCTCCGACCTGCGCGCCATTCCATGGGTGCTGGCCTGGAGTCAGTCGCGCGTCATGCTGCCCGGCTGGTATGGCACGGGTACGGCCTTCGAGGAGTTCATCGCCGACGGTGGAAAGGAGGATGCCCGCCTGCAGGTGCTCCGCGACCTTTACGAGAAGTGGCCGTTCTTCCGCTCCGTGCTGTCCAACATGGCCCAGGTGCTCGCGAAGGCGGACATGGGGCTGGCAGCCAGGTACTCCGAACTGGTCGATGATGAAGCGTTGCGGCACAGGGTCTTCGACAAGATCGTCGCCGAGCACGATCGAACCATCAAGATGCTGCGGCTCATCACCGGAAAGGAGGATCTACTGGCCGACAATCCGGCACTCGCGCGGTCGGTGTTCAACCGATTCCCGTACCTCGAGCCGCTGAATCACCTGCAGGTCGAGCTGCTGCGGCGGTTCCGGTCCGGTGACGAGGACGAACTGGTTCAGCGCGGAATCCTGCTCACCATGAGCGGGTTGGCGACCGCCCTTCGCAACAGCGGCTGACCGCCGGGCTGGACGAACTCCATCGATCATTGACAACCGTCGTCACGGGGTGTGATAGTCGGTCCGTTGCTGAAAACGCCATTTTCACTTTTGCGGGCGTGCCGATGTCGATGGAGACGGAGTAGGACGTGACCGAAGGTTCCAACGCCACCGCGTGGAAGAACCCCATGGCCTGGCTGCCCCACTCGATCGCCGAGTTCGCGCTCTCGGGCGGCGAGGGTGACGATCCCGAGCTCCTCGCGGCCTGGGCCCACCTGCAGGAACGCCTGAGCGCAGCGCAGGAACTCGTGGTGTCGACGCCGGTGAACAAGAACCGCGCCGACTTCGCATCCGGCATGCGCCACCTGATGGTGCTGCTGGCGGTCGGCATCGACCAGGCGCTGCGCGTGGACCCCGATCCGGTCCTCGCGGTCTCTCGGGCCAGCATGGACGACGTCGTCACCTGGGGTCTGGAATGCCCGGACTGCGTCTACCTGAACGCGAGCTTCCGGGCCGGCGAGTCCTACCGGCTCTACGGCAACCGCGGCACCGCCCGCTACGTCGGGCTGCAGACCATGGACGGCATGGCCGCCACCTCGAACGTCCTCGTCGACGAGCTCGAGGTCGATGCCGAAGGGAACTTCGAGGCCATCCTGTCGGCCGACGAGCACGACGGGAACTGGCTCAAGCTGGCAGGCGATCACCCAACCCTAACCGTGCGGAACTTCCTGTACGACTGGGACACCGAGGTCATCGCATCGCTGAAGGTCGAGCGCATCAGCGAGGAGGTCGAGCGACGCGACAGGTCGGTGGAGCCCGGGCTCTCGGTCGCGCGCCAGCTGTACGCGGTGGGAGAGTTCGTCTACGACAACCTGAAGTTCTTCCTCGACTTCGGCGCGATGCCACAGGCCAACGACTTCATTCCGCCGATGGACATGTCATCCATGGGCGCGGCGGCCGAGAACCGGCCCGTGATCGGACGATTCGAGCTCGAACCCGACCAGGCGCTGATCCTCGAGGTCGAACCCCCAGAAGGCGTCTACTGGAGCATCTCGCTCGGCAACCCGTGGCTGGAGACGATTCACTACGGGCGCCACCAGTCCAGCCTCAACGGGCACCAAGCCGTCGTCGATCCCGACGGGCTGGTGCGGTTCGTGCTGTCGGCTACCGATCCCGGCGTGGCCAACTGGCTGGACACCGCGGGTCACAGCAACGGGGCGATGCTCTTGCGTTGCGTCCGAACCGACACCGCGCCCGTCCCGAGCACCCGCGTCGTCGCGGTCGACGACGTGCTCTCGGCGTTGCCACCCGACACCACCCTGACCACCGCCGAGGAACGGGCTCGCGTGATCGCTGCACGCCGTCGCGCCGTCTACGAAAGGTTCCATCGATGACCTTCTCCGCCGACGCACTGGAAGAGGGTGCCCGTGCCGCAACGGGTCTCGACGACTTCGGAACGTCCTACTACCGGGAGGGCCTCGAGCGTACGGTCGACGGCTTGAACGACGAGGCCGACCTCAACGAGCTCGGCACCGTCATCCAGCACGCGACCATCAGCAACGCCCTGATCCAGCGGCTGAAGATCATCGAGACCTACCGGCAGCATCCCGAGATCGCCGACGAGGTGGTCGGCGGCCCGGTCGTCATCCTTGGGCTGCCCCGCACGGGCACAACGGCTTTGGGCCAGTTGGTGGCCAACGATCCGCAGTTCAGGTCGCTGCGCACGTGGGAGTCACAGGCACCGACGCCGCCTCCCGAGGCGGCCACGCAGTTCACCGACCCGCGCATCGCGCAGGCCGCCGAGGGCATCGCCATGATCGACGGCATGTTCCCGGAGTTCAAGACGATGATGAGTTCTGAACCCGAGGCCGCGACCGAGTGTCAGGATCTGATGGGCATGAGCTTCCGGACCTATCACTTCGACGGCGTGGTCCGCGTGCCCAGCTACATCGAGTGGCTGCTCGAGACCGACATGCGCGAGACCTACGAGTACCACCAACAGGTCCTGAAACTCCTTCAATGGCACTGCAAGCCGAGCCTCTGGCATCTGCGCACGCCGGTGCACATGTTCGCCCTCGACGCCTTCGTCGAGGTGTACCCCAACGCCAAGTTCCTCTGGAGCCATCGCGATCCGGCCAAGGTGCTGGGTTCGGTGTGCAGTCTGATCGCCTACATCCGCAGCTGGAGCAGCGACCGCAGGGATCTGCACGAGCTCGGCGCCGAGCAATTGGCGTGGTGGGCCAAGGGGACCGAGCGGGCGATGGACTTTCGGAAGAAGTTCGGCGACGACCGCTTCGTCGACGTATCCTTCGCCGATCTGCAGAACGACTCGGTCAAGACGGTCGCCGACAGCTACGCAAAGCTGGGTCTCGAGTTCGGCGATGCCGCGCGCGCGAAGGTGCAGGAGTGGGCCGACGGGCACAAGCCCGGCGCCCGCGGCACCCACGCGTATGAACTTGCCGACTTCGGGCTGACCGAAGGCCAGGTGCGCGAAGTGTTCGGTGACTACCTCGCGACGTACGACGCCTCGGCGTGACGGGGGCCGGATGAACTCCCCAAGCGACGATGCCTCGCGGTCCGGCCGCCGGCTCGACCCCGACCCCCGGGTGCGGCGGGCCATCGTGGCGGCCGCGGCGAAAGTCGTCCGTGACGAGGGCGTCCGAGGTCTGAGCGTCGCGCAGGTTCTCAGCCGCGCCGGCATCGGGACGCGAGCGTTCTACCGCCACTTCGACTCCAAGGATCAGCTGGTATCGGCTGTGTTCCTGGACATGGCCCGCGCCGAGACCCGAAGGCTGGGCAAGCGGATGGCCACCAGCTCGAACCCCGTGGACGCCGTCGTGGCCTGGATCGACGGGCGCCTGGATCTCGCCTTCAACGATGAGATCAAGTCCGATCTGCGGCAAATGTCGCTCGAGGCGCAGTCCCAGATGTTCGCCGCTCCCGAGGTGATCGGCGCCGCGTACGCCGAGATCTTGACGCCACTGATCGAGGAGCTGGAACGGGGCCTTCAGCAGGGCTGCTTCATCGACGTGGACCCTGCCACGCACGCGCTGTCGATCCAGGGTGTGCTGTGGTCCAGCGTCGAAAGGCAATGGGCGAACGGCGATTGCGATCGACTGGAGGTACGCGGAGCGGTCCTGCAGTTCTGCCTCCGCGGACTTGGCGTCGAGCCCGCCTCCATCTCCCGAGTTCTTTCCGAGAGCACCAACCACCTCGCCGCGACGCGGCACGACCGATAGCAGGAGACACATGGATCTGGGCCTGAGTGGATCGGCCGCAGTGGTCACGGGCGGCAGCAAGGGGATGGGCTTGGCGATCGCCGAAACCCTCGCCGCCGAAGGTGCCCGCGTCGCCGTGATGGCGCGCGGTCAGGCCGCGCTGGACTCGGCGGTGGAATCCCTTCTGTCCGCAGGGGCGCCGGACGCGGTCGGCATCAGCGTCGACATGAGCGACGGCGGTTCGATCGCGGCGGGCTTCGCCGCCGTCTCCGATCGATGGGGCGAACTGAACAGCTTGGTCCACACCATCGGCCCGGGCGACGGCTACTTCGAGGAGATGCGCGACGCCGACTGGGACGCGGCATTCGCGCTGGGGACGATGTCCGGGGTGCGGTCGATCCGGGCCGCGCTGCCGATGCTCCGAACTGCCGAGTGGGGCCGCGTCGTGACGCTCTCCGCGCACTCCATCCAGCGGCAGAATCCCCGGATCGTCGCGTATACGGCGGCCAAGGCGGCCTTGAGCAGCATCACCAAGAATCTGTCGAAAAGCCTTGCCAGTGACGGCATTCTGGTCAACTGCGTGTGTCCCGGCACCATCGTGACGGCAAGCTTCACCGAGAACCTCAAGGACATCCTGGCTGCCGACGGACTCGACGCCACCAACCCGGTCGACGTGATGAAGTGGATCGACGACAACTTCCATCAACCCTGTGATCTGGGCCGCGCCGGACTGCCCGAGGAGATCGCATCCATCACCACGTACCTCGCGTCCCGCCGCAACGGGTACGTCACCGGGGCCACCGTCAACGTCGACGGGGGATCGGACTTCATCTGACGCCGTAGCGCTGCGGGGTCCGGCCGGTCAGAGTTTGGTGGCGGCGAGCACGTACTCGCCGGTGTCGGGGTGGTGGTACCAGCCCGACGCGGCGTGGGTACCGCCGTCGACGTGGATCGTCTGTCCGGTGACATAGCGTGACATGTCAGACGCGAGAAACGCTGCAGCGCCTGCCATCTCGTCGACGTGCCCCGCCCTGCCCAGCGGCACCATCAACCCCGCTCGCTGCTCGGTGCCTGGCGGCGAGATGGCTCTGATGCCCTCGGTCATCGTGAGATCGGGAGCCAGCGCGTTGACCCGGATCCCGTGCGGAGCGAGTTCGAGTGCCGCGGTCTTGGTGTAGTTGATGACCCCGGCCTTGGCCGCCGCGTACGTCGCGTACCCGGGTGCGGCGCGAACGCCTTCGATCGAGGTGACGCTGATGATGCTGCCTGGCAACTCCTGCTCGACGAGACCGCGTGCCACGCGTTGCGTGCACAGGTAGACGTGCCGCAGGTTCGACCTGTAGAGCGCATCCCAGCCCTTCTCGGTGGTGTCGAGAATGCCGGACCAGAACACGCCGCCGGCATTGTTCACCAGAATGGTCGGCTGTCCGAGTTCGGCCACGGTCCGTGCCAGCGCGGCGTCGACCTGCCCGCTGTCGCGCACATCGGTGGTGATGCCGAGGCCGTCGATCTCGTCTGCCGCGGACGCACACGTCTCCGGATCGCGTTCCCAGATGGCGACCCTGGCGCCGAAGGCGGCCAGTCCCGCGGCGATG
>NZ_JAVRQA010000411.1:0-4348 GCF_032161845.1 Mycobacterium sp. | reverse complement strand
CGCCGACGAACAGCTCTCCCGGATCGCCCAGGAGATGGGCTTCGGCGACGAATTGTCGGCCTTCCTGGACAAGCTTGACCGGTAAGTCCGACGCCGACCTGATTCGCCTCGCGCTGGAGGCGGCCTCCGCCGTCGGCCCCCGCGACGTTCCCATCGGTGCCGTGGTGTTCGGTCCCGATGGCGCCGAGCTGGCGCGGGCGGCCAACGCCCGAGAAGAACTGGGCGATCCGACCGCACACGCGGAGATCCTGGCCCTTCGGGCGGCGGCTGCGATGCTTGGTGACGGCTGGCGGTTGGAGGGCGCGACGCTGGCGGTCACCGTCGAGCCATGCACGATGTGCGCGGGCGCGCTGGTGATGGCGCGCGTCGCCCGGGTGGTGTTCGGGGCGTGGGAGCCGAAGACGGGGGCGGTCGGCTCGCTGTGGGACGTGGTCCGTGACCGGCGGCTCACTCACCGTCCCGAGGTCCGGGGCGGAGTCCTGGCCGAGGAGTGCGCGGCACCGCTGGAGGCGTTCTTCGCCCGGCAACGCCAATAAGTTTGCGCTCGAGCGTGCGGTTTCGTCCGCGACTTCGTCGCGATCGGCGGATGAGATCGCTCGTTCGGCGGCGATTAGGGGCCGTGCCGGGGAGCCGGTAAGCTGCCCGACGGTGGCGTGTCCGAGCGGCCTAAGGAGCACGCCTCGAAAGCGTGTGACGGGTAACCCCCGTCCGAGGGTTCAAATCCCTCCGCCACCGCCACGACCGCCCTCCTGTTCGCACAGGTCAGGGCGGTTTTTGCGCTCTATGGCGCGAAGTGAGCCGACCTCTGCCCACATTTGGCCTCGCATGCCCCTTTTGCGCATGCTCGCGACCCGACGCCAGCGTTGACGGCAGCCGACAACGCCTCGTTCCGGCGAGTGCGACCATCTGCAAAGGCTCTCAGCGCTAACGAGATGGAGCCGATTAACTCCGCGTGGTTGGGAAGTCGAAACGGTCGACGCAGAACGCCTCGCCGGATGGTGTTGTTAAATGCCGAAAGCCGATGTGTTGCAGAGATAGCGCCACCCATTCGGCTGTGCCTGCCGCGGCCTGGCGCACTGTGTCTCCGGATGTGCCGAGATCTTCGACCGCAGTGTCATCGAGCAGTTGATTCAGCGCCGCCCAGGCAGGGCTCGACCCAGACCCTTCTCCTGACATGGGTGACTGCTAGAGCGATCCGACAGGTCAGCAGATCCACTCGGACCCGTCGATGACCATCACACCCGGCCCACGCTCGGGATCCTCAAGCCCACAATTCACCAGGCCCCGAGCATCTTCGGGGGGCTGGTGTTCGTTGTCGTTAGGTGCCCGTGAGTCGATGCAACCCGTCCACGCACAAGTTCCAGGCCGGGGTGCCTACGGTGATCGGGTCGAAGTGATCACCGTTGAAAGTATGCAATTCGGTCCGGTCGCCAACCGCCTGCGCGGCAGCGACGAAGCGTTCGGACTGCTCGATGGGCACCACCGAGTCACTGCTGCCGTGCACGCAGACGGTCGGCACCCCCAGCGGCAGCAGCGCTATCGGTGACGCCTGGGCGTATGCGTAAGGGGCCTCGGTCGGTGAACCACCAAGGAAGCCTTCGACCGCCCCACCGCCAAGACCGACCTCGGCGCCGCGAACCAGGTCGAGCACGCCCGCCTGCAACACGGAGCCCGTCAGCTTCACCGGCGCGTCGCGGCGCGCCGCCAAGAAGCTCGCGAGCTGTCCACCCGCCGAGTGGCCAATTCCGACCACCCGACTCAGATCAAGACGGCCGGTCGCCTGATCGCGCAACGCATCGACTGCAGCCGCGACGTCCTGACCCGTCTGCGGCCAACCGCCGCCGCCCCCCACCCTGCGGTACTCGACGTTGACCGCGACGAACCCGCGGCCAACCAGATCGAGGGCCAATGGACGACCCAATTCGAGCCCGTACATCGCCGACCAATAACCGCCGTGCACGATCACGACCACGGGTGCGGGCCCCGTACCGGAGGGCAGGTTGATCTCGGCGTACTGGCTCGGGTGGTCTCCGTAGGCGTAGCGCATCCAGTGATCGTCTCCTCTGGCGGCGGGCACTCCGGTGGTACACCCGGCAAGCATGGTGACGACACCACCGGCCATCCCCAGAACGTTTCGTCGGGTCAGGTGCTTCATCAATCCAGCAAACCAGACGACGTGCTACCCCGCGTGCCATCAAACCCGTCCGGGCGGGGCCTGCTCGACGGCACGCGACTGGGCTGCCATCAAAGGCGACTGAGGCTGACCGTCAGTTGCGCCGCCGACACAAGGGTTGACGAGGCAGCGTGCCAACCGGCATCACCGGTACCCTAAACGCGGTTCACCAGCAGCAATGCATGGCGATTTAGGGCCCCAAAGGAGGCCACGGTCTTCATCGTCAGCAACGGCCATCCGAACCGGCGGGGAGGGCCGTTGGCGACGATGGGTGACACGTGCAAGGCGTTCGTGAGTAGCGCCATCGAGCGGTAGCCAGCAATCGGGCCGCCCGTATCGCACGCCTGCGAATCCTCCGACGAATCAGGGCTCCCCTCGGTCGGCGCATCCATTGGGCACCCGTCCACCGCGGCGGCCTCCTCGACGCCCCGGCGGCCCGGCGGCGCCGACGGATTCTTCGTGACGCCGATCGACAGGTGCCCTGTTCCTGCGACATCTGTGGGCTGTTGATGAACCACATTCGATAGTCGTCGGAACCCATTCGTCACCCCGGGCCCGGCGTTGTATTCAACCGAAAGGTTGACAACGTCCACGGCCGAATGCTTGGCTCGTACTCAACCAAATTCTTGAGAAGGCGGGCGAGGTGGCCGATCAGTTGTCCAAAATGTTTGCGGCGCTGGGAGATCCGATCCGCCGTGACATGGTCGCACGACTCACCGTCGCCGACGCGACCGTCGGTCAGCTGGCCGAACCGTACGACGTAAGCCTCCAGGCCGTCTCCAAACACCTCAAGGTCCTCGGGGAGGCCGGCCTGGTGACCAGGACGCGCGACGCGCAGACCCGGCCGGTCCACCTCGATGCCGAGGTGTTCGACCTCATGACCAAGTGGATCGAGCGTTACCGCCGGCAAGCCGAGGCGCGTTACCAGCGCCTCGATGCTGTGCTGGCGGACATGGACGATGAATCCGACACGCAACCTCGAAGAAAGGGCCAGGCGCCATGAGCAAGACGGCATTCAGTGAAGCAGCGATCGAGGCCGACGAGAAGCTCCCGATCATCCGGATAACCCGCGATTTCCACGCCAGCCCTGCGTATCTGATGCGCGCGCACACCGACCCCGAGCTCTTCGTGCGTTGGGTGGGACCGAACGGCATGCAGACCCAAGTCACGGAGTGGGACGCCCGCAGCGGCGGTGCCTGGCGCTACGTCACGACCCGCGACGGTGAGGTGTTCGGCTTCCGTGGCTGCTTTCACACCGTGGCCGACGACAAGATCGTCCAGACGTTCACCTACGAGGGGATGCCCGACGACGTTTCGCTTGAGACCTTGTGGTTCGAGGACCTGGGCGACGGTCGTACCCGGCTACACGCACAATCGCTCGTCGACAGCTTCGAAGGCCGCGACGCCTGGCTGGCCTCGGGCATGGAGACCGGCGTGAACGAGGGTTATGCCAAGCTCGACGAACTGGTCGCATCGGGGGACGCGTGACTTCCATGGCTCACCTCCTCGACCTGCCGCCCGCCGACCGGCATCGCGCCGTGGCCGCTCGGTTCACTGAACATGTTGAGGCAGTGACCGATTGGGATGCCCCGACGCCGGTCGACGGATGGGTGGCGCGTGACGTCGTCACCCATTTGATCTATTGGTTCACTGGCTTCCTCGACGCCGGCGGAGTTGAGTTGCCTCCGGGACCGGCGGTCGCCGAGCATCCGCAGGCCGCATGGCGGGCACACTCCGGCAGCGTGCAGGCGCTACTGGACGGCCCCACCGCGGACAGTCAGCTCACCCATCCGATGACGGGCACGCACCGGCTTTCCGATGCGGTCGACCGCTTCTACACCGCCGACGTCTTCATGCACACCTGGGATCTTGCCGCCTCCGCCGGCCGCGACCCTGGTCTTGACCCCGACTTCGCGTGTCACCTTCTTGATGGGATGGCAGGGATGGACGAGATACTGCGCTCGTCCGGGCAGTACGGCCCCGCCGTCGCTGTCGCCGCGGACGCAGACCCGGTCACGCGACTGGTGGGGTTCATCGGCAGGAACCCCGATTGGTCTCCGGTATGAACGGATACTCCGGCGATCGTTGTAGCGCGCAAGCACAGCCTCGAAATACACGTGGTCGGGGCCGCTAAACCCGTCACGCCCGAGGCGTCCATGCAGCTCCACGTTGGTG
>NZ_JAVRQA010000410.1:0-14752 GCF_032161845.1 Mycobacterium sp. | reverse complement strand
CCGAACGCCGCCAGGACCGCGGCCTTCTTGTCGTCGGGAACCGGCTCGTCGGCCGTCCCGGCGCCAGTGAGCACGCCGGTCGCGGTAAAGATGAGCGTGGTGTTGTCGTCTTCTGGGGTCGACAGGTCGACCGACACACTGACGCGCTTGTCGAACCCCGCCGCGATGGGCGTCCCGGTGAACACCAGGCCATGGCTCTCGGAGATGCCAGACTCCGTGGTCCCGCCGGTGGCGTCGTTCGTCTCCTTCGGCGGTGCTTCGACCAGCAGATCCTTGATCCCCATGAAGCGGCCGACGTGCGTCGAGTCGACGATGATGCGGCTTTCCAGCTTGCCGACCGGCAGCCTGGAATCCGGCGTGACGAGCCACGACGTCTCGGTGAGGTCGACCGAGTGCAGGGTCGCCTCGAGGGAGACCTTGCCTGCGACGGGGTGGTCAACCCCACCGGCCCTGATCTCCACTTCCCTGAAGTGATGGCCAGTCGCCTGCGTGATGAACGGAAACCCGAGAACGCCGACCCAGGGGTCGAAGGGCAGGTGGTTGGCCGCCCGCACGGCGCGCGCCCAGTGGAATTCGGCGTAGATGGCGGCGCCGAAGTCGGTGCCCACGACGCCGACGGCGAGCGTCGTCACGGTTGCGACGAGTCCGATCAGCACCTTGCGCACCGGCACATTCTGGCCCATGCGGAGCTTCTCACAACGCTCGGCGCGGCTAATTCGCAGGTTGCGCGCTATCGTTATGCCAGCGTCGGCCGGTAACGGCGGCGTGTCAGCCATGAATCTGGGAGATTGCCCGGACACCGACGTCGGGTGATCTTCCCGAAATGCGCTGGAGGACCCGTTGGACCTGTTGCTACTGACCGTCGACCCGCACCCCGAGTCGGTCCTGCCTTCGTTGGCGCTTCTGGCGCACAACGTGCGCGCGGCGCCCACCGAGGTGTCCTCGCTGCTCGAAGCGGGCACCGCGGACGTGGCGATCGTCGATGCCCGGACCGACCTCGCCGCGGCCCGCGGGCTGTGCCGGCTGCTGGGCACCACGGGCACGTCGGTCCCCGTCGTCGCCGTCGTCAACGAGGGCGGACTGGTCGCCGTGAACGTCGAGTGGGGCCTCGACGAGATCATGCTGCCCAATACGGGCCCAGCCGAGATCGACGCCAGACTGCGACTGCTGGTCGGGCGTCGCGGCGGCGCCGCCGATCAGGAGAGCGCGGGCAAGGTCAACCTCGGTGAGCTCGTCATCGACGAGGGGACGTACACCGCCCGGCTTCGCGGTCGCCCGCTCGACCTCACGTATAAGGAATTCGAGCTCCTCAAGTACCTGGCACAGCACGCCGGCCGGGTGTTCACCAGGGCGCAACTACTTCAGGAGGTATGGGGCTACGACTTCTTCGGCGGCACCCGCACCGTCGACGTGCACGTGCGACGCCTCCGCGCCAAGCTCGGCCCCGAGTACGAGTCGTTGATCGGAACCGTCCGCAACGTCGGCTACAAGGCCGTGCGGCCCGCGCGAGGGCGGCAACCGGTGCCCGAACCCGATCTGGCGGAGGATTACGACGATGCCGACGCCTACGACCAGGACCCTGCGGACTTCGCCGGCGGGGTAGGCGATCCGCTGCGCACTCCGTGAGCGTAATTGCATGGCGGACAACACTTTCCGACGTTGATCAGCGCCAAGTCAAGCTCGTCTTCGACGCGGCGAAGGCCACCGACGGCACCGCGCCGGTCGGTGACCAGGTACTCCGCGAACTCCCCAACGACCGCACCAGACACCTCATTGCCGAAGTCGACGGCGACATCGTCGGATACCTCAACCTGGTGTCCGCCGCCGACGCTCCGGCCATGGCCGAGGTCGCCGTCCACCCCGACGCCCGCAGGCGTGGCATCGGGTCCGAACTGATCCGAGCGGGCCTCGCCGAGGGCGGTGCGGGCACCCGCGTCTGGGCGCACGGCAACCTCGAGCCCGCGAGAGCGACGGCCGCCGCGCTCGACCTCGTCGCCGTCCGCGAGCTGCTGCAAATGCGTCGTCCGCTCGGCGACCTGCCCCCGGTGAAGGTCTCCGACGGCGTCCGGCTGCGCACCTACGAGGGTTCCGGCGATGACGCGGAACTGCTTCGGGTCAACAACGCCGCCTTCTCCTGGCACCCCGAACAGGGCGGCTGGTCCGACGCGGACATCGCCGAGCGCCGCGGTGAATCGTGGTTCGACCCCCAGGGGCTTTTCCTGGCGTTCGACGACCAAACCGGAAAGCTGCTCGGCTTCCACTGGACCAAGGTTCACGGGCCCGAGCTCGGCGAGGTCTACGTCGTCGGAGTCGATCCGGAGGCCCAGGGGCGTGGGCTCGGTGCGACGCTGACGCTGGCCGGTCTTCACCATCTCGCGGACCGTCTCGGTCCTCTTGCCGAGGTGACGCTTTACGTCGAGGCTGATAACTCGGCAGCCGTCAAGACCTACGAGCGGCTCGATTTTCGGGTCTTCGCGGCGGACGTGGCGTACACGCTGCGTTAGCCCTCAGCTGTGAAATCGCTGAGGCTGTTCACCGCTCGTTCACCTTTCGTCAGCGCTTCGTCCACTAGCGCCGCATACGTTGCCGTGGAGTCCTGAGGCAGACAAAAATCGAAAGTGGGATCAGTGAAGCTCAATCGCTTTGGCAAGGTGCTTGGCACGACCCTATCGGCGGCGGCACTCGCCACGATGACGATGACCGCGTGCGGCAGTGACAACAACTCCGGAACTTCGTCGAGCACCGCATCGGGATCGTCCTCCGCTGCTGCCGCCGACTGCGGCGGCAAGGCCGCCCTGACCGCTGAGGGTTCGACCGCCCAGCAGAACGCGATCGCCGAATTCAACAAGGCCTGGGGCCAGGTCTGCTCGGGCAAGAGCCTTTCCTACAACCCCACCGGTTCCGGCGCGGGCGTCACGCAGTTCATCGCCAAGCAGGTGGACTTCGCCGGCTCCGACTCGGCCCTGTCCGACGACCAGGTCGCCCCGGCGACCGAGCGTTGCGGCGGAAACCCGGCCTGGAACCTGCCGCTGGTGTTCGGCCCCGTCGCGATGGCCTACAACCTCGAGGGCGTCGACAAGCTGGTCGTGAACGCCGACCTGCTCGCCAAGATCTTCACCGGCGCCATCACCACGTGGAACGACCCGGCCATCGCCGCCCTCAATGGCGGCGCCACCCTGCCGGACACCAAGATCACGCCGATCTACCGCTCGGATTCCTCGGGCACCACCGACAACTTCCAGAAGTACCTGACCGCGGCCGCACCGGCGACCTGGACCAAGGGTGCCGGCAAGGAATTCCAGGGTGGCGCTGGCGAGGGCGCGCAGAAGTCGTCCGGCGTCGTGCAGGCCGTGCAGGCCACGCCGGGTGCCATCGGCTACGTCGAGAAGAGCCCGGCGGCCGCGGCGAACCTGCCGTTCGCGCAGATCGACAGCGGTGCAGGTGCGGTCGAGCTGACCGACGAGACGACGGCGAAGGCCGTGGCCGACGCCAAGTTCAAGGCCGAGGGCTTGGACCTGACGCTCGACCTCAATGCGCTCTACGCCTCCAAGGCGGCAGGCGCCTACCCCCTGATGCTGGCCACGTACGAGATCGTCTGCTCCAAGGGCTATGACGCCGACACCGCTGCTGCGGTGAAGTCGTTTCTGACGGTCTCGGCCAACCAGGGCCAGGCCACCTTGTCCAAGGCAGGCTTCGTCCCCCTGCCCGACAGTTTCAAGGAGCGATTGCTCAAGTCCGTCGACGCAATTGCGTAGTCGGCTGGCATACCGCCACCAACGCGGTGAGGATGGGTTCTGGAACCTATGACGGATAACGGGATGACAGTGACGACACCGAACCCAACCGGCGCGGGATCGGGCGAGGTAATCGCTTCGCCCCTTCCCTCTCCGGAACCCATCTCCACCGACCCCTCCAAGGGCGCGAAGAAGCGCTGGGGGGACCGGATCTTCGGCGGGCTCGCCGAAGGTTCGGGCATCCTCATCGTCGTTCTCATCGCAGCAATTGGGGTGTTCCTCCTCATGCGCGCGATCCCGGCGCTGAGCCGCAACCAGGAGAACTTCTTCACCTACGGCGGCAACTGGATCACCACCGACACGTCGGCGATGCACTTCGGCATTCTCGACCTGCTTCAGGTAACGGTCTTCGTGTCGGTGTTCGCCCTGGTGCTGGCCATGCCGGTCGCGCTAGGCATCGCGATCTTCCTGACGCAGTACTCGCCGCGGCGACTCGCCGGTCCGCTGGCATACGTAGTCGACCTGCTGGCGGCGGTGCCGTCGATCGTCTACGGCGTGTGGGGGCTGTACGTGCTCGCGCCCGTGCTCAAGCCCTTCGCACTGTGGCTCAACCACAACCTGGATTGGCTGTTCCTGTTCAAGACCGGCACCGCGTCCGTCGCGGGTGGCGGCACGATCTTCACCGCAGGCATCGTGTTGGCCGTGATGATCCTGCCGATCATCACGGCCGTCTCCCGCGAGGTGTTCATCCAGACGCCACGCGGTCAGATCGAGGCTGCTTTGGCTCTTGGCGCCACCCGGTGGGAGGTCGTGAAGACGACGGTCCTGCCGTTCGGGCTGTCGGGCTACATCAGCGGTGCGATGCTCGGCCTCGGCCGCGCGCTCGGCGAGACCATCGCGCTGCTGATCATCCTGCGCGGTACGCAGACGGCCTTCGGCTGGTCGCTGTTCGACGGTGGGTACACCTTCGCCAGCAAGATCGCAGCCACCGCAAGCGAATTCAACGATCAGTACAAGGCGGGCGCCTACATCGCGGCAGGCCTGGTGTTGTTCATCCTCACGTTCGTGGTGAACTCGCTGGCTCGCGCCGCAGTCGCCGGAAGGGGTGCGAAATGACGGCCACGCTCGACCAACCGGTCAAGGCGCCCACGTTCCAGGGCGTCAGTGCCAAGCGCAAACTGACCAACAACGTTGCGACGGTGCTGGTTTCGGCCTCGGTACTGGTCGCATTGGTGCCACTGATCTGGGTGCTGTACTCGGTCATCACGAAGGGCTTCGCCGCGATTTCCTCCGCGGTGTGGTTCAGCCATTCCCAGGCCGGCACCACCGCGTTCGAGGCGGGTGGCGGCGTCTACCACGCCATCATGGGCACGCTGCTGCAAGGCCTGGTCTGCTCCATCATCTCGATTCCCATCGGAGTGATGGTGGCGGTGTACCTCGTCGAGTACGGCGGTGGCACTCGGCTGGGCAGGGTCACCACGTTCATGGTCGACATCCTCACGGGTGTGCCGTCGATCGTGGCCGCGCTCTTCATCTATGCGCTGTGGGTGGCGACCCTGGGCTTCGGGCGCTCCGGTTTCGCGGTCTCGCTGGCGTTGGTGCTGCTGATGATCCCGGTCATCGTGCGGGCCACCGAGGAAATGCTGCGCATCGTGCCGATGGACCTCCGAGAGGCGAGTTACGCACTGGGCGTTCCGAAGTGGAAGACCATCGTGCGCATCGTCATCCCGACGGCACTCTCGGGCATCGTCACCGGCATCATGCTTGCCCTGGCCCGCGTGATGGGTGAGACCGCGCCACTACTGATCTTGGTCGGCTATGCCGCCTCGATCAACTTCGACATGTTCGGCGGGTTCATGGGCTCGCTGCCCGGCATGATGTACGACCAGATCTCGGCCGGGGCCGGTGCCAACCCGGTTCCCACCGATCGGCTGTGGGGTGCCGCCCTGACGCTGGTCCTGCTGATCGCGCTTCTCAACATCGCGGCGCGGCTCGTCGCAAAGATCTTCTCTCCCAAAAAAGTCTAGCCCCCAAGAAGGTTTAGGAGCTCCCCGTGGCCAAGCGCCTCGATCTCAAAGACGTCAACATCTACTACGGATCGTTTCACGCCGTGGCCGAGGTGGCACTTTCGGTGCAGCCGCGCAGCGTGACGGCGTTCATCGGTCCGTCCGGCTGCGGCAAGTCGACGGTGCTGCGCACCCTGAACCGGATGCACGAGGTCATTCCCGGTGCGCGCGTTGAGGGCTCGGTGCTCCTCGACGGTGAGGACATCTACGGGGCAGGCGTCGACCCCGTCGGCGTGCGTAAGACCATCGGCATGGTGTTCCAGCGGCCAAATCCGTTCCCCACCATGTCGATTCGCGACAACGTGGTCGCCGGACTGAAGCTGCAGGGCAGGCACAGCAAGAAGGCGCTCGACGAGGTCGCCGAGCGTTCCCTCAAGGGCGCCAACCTGTGGAACGAGGTCAAGGATCGGTTGGACAAGCCCGGCGGCGGCCTCTCCGGCGGCCAGCAGCAGCGGCTCTGCATCGCCCGTGCCATCGCCGTGCAACCCGACGTGCTGCTCATGGACGAGCCGTGCTCGGCGCTCGACCCCATCTCGACGCTGGCCATCGAGGATCTGATCTCGGAGCTCAAGCAGGACTTCACCATCGTGATCGTCACGCACAACATGCAGCAGGCCGCTCGGGTGAGCGATCAGACTGCCTTCTTCAACCTGGAGGCGACGGGCAAGCCCGGCAGGCTGATCGAAATCGACGACACCGAGAAGATCTTCTCCAACCCGACGCAGAAGGCCACCGAGGATTACATCTCGGGTCGCTTCGGCTAAGGGGTCAACACCACTCGGGTGCCCGCCGGTTCCGCCGCGGTCCATACCCGTTCGACGTCCGCCAGGGGCCTAGCTTGCACGCGGAGGTGCAGTCGGTGCTCCGCGACCATGGTGAAGAGCTTCGGCAGCGCCTCGCTGCGCGTCCGCATCATCACGTCGGCTGGCACGCTGCCGATGCCGACGCCGGACATCACGATGCCGGTGCCGCGCAGGATGCCTGCGGGCAGGGTCATTGTCAGGCCGGCCATGGAGCCGATCTGGACGAAGCGGGTCGGGTAGTAGTGCGCGGCGGAGTGGCTCGCGCTTAGCGACTCGAGCACCCGTTCGGCAGGCTCACCCCAGAGGTAGTCGAGTACCGCGTCGAATGGCCGCTCGGCGTGCATGGCGGTCACCCTGGCGCCCAGGTCGTCGGCGCCGAGTGCGATGGCGTCATCTGCGCCGACTGTGCGCAGCCACTCCAGCCGTGTGGTGTCCCGGCCCGCGACGACGACGGTGCCCGCGCCGAATACGGACTTGGCCAGCTGGACGGCCATCGAGCCGGTGACGCCGGTCGCTCCGAGGACCAGCACGTGATCACCGGGCTTCACGGCGGCCGCGTATTCCAGTGCCATCCACGCCGACATGCCTGGATTGGGGATGGCCGCTGCGGTAACTGAGTCGATGTCGGTGGGCAGCACAACTGCGCTGGCCGGGTCGATCAGCACCCGCTCGGCCATCGTGCCGTACGGCTTGAGCGCGCCCGTGTAGATGCGGGTGCCGTCCTCGAGGCGCGCGACCCCGTCCACGCCGGGGATCGCGGGTAGTTCGATTTCCTTGCTGGCGTAGTGCTTTCCCGACACCAGACCACGGGTGAGGTTGGTCAGTGCGGATGCTTCCACGGTCGCGATCACCGCGCCGTTGCGGACGACGGGCTCGGGCACCTCCCCATAGATCGGTGCTCGGCCCCATTCCTCGACTACTGCTGCCTTCATCGGCACTCCTATGTTTCTATGGAAATGGTTTCCTAAGAAACAATGTACGAGCTATCGGCCCGGATGACAAGATGGTTTCCATGAAAACCAAGTCGGCGCTCATCGCGGAGATCAACGATCTGGTGGGTGCGGTTGGCGACAAATTCGACGGTGACGAAGACGGTGACGCCGAGCGCGACTTTCTGGCCGAGCGCTGTCCCGCGCGACTGCAGGGCGCCCTCCGCTCGCTGCCGACGCTATCGATGCACCTTCTCGCTGCGATCGCGGCGGGGCCCGTCAGCGTGATCGGGCTCGCTTCCCGGTCCGGACAGCTGAAGGGGACCGTGTCCAAGCATGTCCAGCGGCTCGTCGAGGCGGGCCTCGTGGCACGCATGCCGATCCCCGGCAACCGCAAGGAGATCGAGCTGACGCTCACGGCCGACGGCGAGTTGGTGGTCGCCGCCCACCAACAATTGCATGACGAGATGGCCCTCGGGGTGCATGACTTTCTGCAGGCCTATAGCAACGCCGACCTACAGGTAGTCGCGACGATGCTGCAGGATCTGCTGTCGGCCAGCAAGGACGGCGTGCGGATCTCCCGTCACTGAGCTGCCGGGACGGCTTCCTCGTCGGGGAAACGACCGGTGACCTGGAAGATGACGCGACGCGCCACCTCGACCGCGTGATCGGCGAACCGCTCGTAGAAACGGCTCAGCAGCGTCACGTCGACCGCCGCCACGACGCCGTGCTTCCACTCGCGGTCCATCAACACCGAGAACAGGTGGCGGTGAAGATCGTCCATCGCGTCGTCCTCTTCGCGGATGCGCGCGGCCTTCTCCGGGTCTCGGGTGACCAACACCTCTTGGGCGCTGTTGCCGAGATCGACTGCCACCCGGCCCATTTCGGCGAAGTACCCGTTGACCTCTTCCGGCAGGGTGTGCTGGGGGTGGCGGCGGCGGGCGATCTTCGCGACGTGCAGTGCCAAGGCGCCCATCCGGTCGACGTCGGCCACGATCTGAATTGAGCTGACGATTGCGCGAAGGTCGCCGGCGACGGGAGCCTGGAGCGCTAGAAGGACGAAGGCGGCTTCCTCGGCCTTGGCGCTCATCGCGGCGATTTGCTCGTGATCGGTGATGACCTGTTCGGCGAGCACCAGGTCGGCCTGCAGCAGAGCCTGGGTCGCGCGCTCCATGGCTGCGCCGGCAAGCCCACACATCTCTCCGAGCTGGTCCGTGAGAGCAGCCAGTTGCTCGTGGTAAGCGGTACGCATGTCTCAAGCGTACGGGCTGGGCATCGAAACCGTCACGACCCCGAGGGTGAACGAAAGGTGAATGCCACCTGCCGCGATGCCGAACTGCTCCTCGCACGGGCGCTCGTCGGTGGCGCTCGCGGGCGTTACTCGCAGGTGGTGTCGGCGGCGTTGGTGACCGTCAGGTCCTCGGGGAGATGAGTGGTTTCGCTGCTGCGGTCGTGCACGACGTGTACCTGCACCGACGAGCCGCTGGGCCACGGGGCCTTGACCGAATTGAAGTCCGAGCCCAGAACCACCCGGATCACGTTGCCCATGCCAGACACGCGCTCGATGCTTGGGACGGTTGGGTTCGCGAACGACGACGCGACGGTGGCCGCGGCCTGCTCGTTGCCGGACGAGAAGAACACCGTCGTGGAGCCCAGCGGGCCGGGGTAGTCGTCCGGGGTGTCCACGGTGAAGCCGTGTTGCTCGAGTTCGCTGGCCGCGGTCGACGCCAGGCCGTCCTCGCCGGTCGAGTTCGACACCCGCACGGTGATGCCGCCGGGACTGGTGGTGACCGCATCGACGAGTTCGCCGTTGGCATCGACGCTAGCGGGCGAAGGGGTGGCGGCCTCTGGCGTCGCGGGAACCGGGGTGTTGTCGGCGTTCTTCTCCTCCGGCAGCGGATCGTCATTGATGATCGCGTCGAAGAGCGAACGCATGTCCTCGGTGCGGGGGACCTCGTTGCCGTACTCGTCGGCGTACCCGACCGTGGGAACGGTGACGAACGTGATGCGCCCCGCGTTGACGCCCTGAACGGACTGGCCAAGGTCGACCAGATCCTTGGTCTGGATGTTGTCGACGGTGCTGTCGTTGATGAACAGGTTCACGACGTTGTTCAGCTTGCTCAGCGAGAAGAACGTGTCTTTGGAGATCAACGATCGCAGCAGCGACGAAAGGAACAACTGCTGGCGTTTGATGCGGCCGTAGTCGCCATTGGTCTCGGTGGTGACCTGCCGGGCCCTGACGTACTGCAGCGCGGTGTGCCCGTCGACGACCTGCCTGCCCGCATTGGCCAGCACCGTGCCGAGTTCGTAGTCCTCGAGCGGAGTGGTGCTGCACACCTCGACGCCGCCCAACGCGTCGACCATCTTGGCGAAGCCCGCGAAATCGACGGCCATGAAGCGGTTCACCGAGAGCCCGGACAGCTTCTGGATCACCTTCACCAGACACTTCGGCCCGCCGACGGCGTACGCGGAGTTCAGCTTGGTCTCGGTGTAGACCTTGTCCATCTGGTAGACGGGTGAGTCCGGGTCGGTCGCCGGTCCATAGACGCCGGTGCTGGGATCCCAGTGCTCGCACTCCATCGGAGTGATCGAGAGGTCGCGTGGGAACGACACGGCCACAACACGTTTGCGGTTGGCCGGGATGTTGACCAGCATGATGGTGTCCGAGCGCGCGCCCGCCGCGTCGTCGGTGGTGCCCGCGCCCATGTCGCTGTTCTGGCCCGCGCGGCTGTCGGTGCCGACGATCAGGAAGTTCTCGTCACCGAACTGGGCGCCGGGGTCGACGATGTCGCGTGAGTTCGGGTCGAGCGCCGCCACCTTGTTGAGGTTGTTGTTCTTCGACGCCTGCCATTGCCATGCGGCACCCGTCATCGCCAGTGCGAGCACCGCGATCAATGCTGCCGCGACCCGGCCCATCACCATCGCCGTGCGCCGGCCACGGTGGGAATCGACGGCCGTGACCGGTTCCGGGGTGGAGCCGACCCACTCGGGCGTCGCGGGTTCCCTGCGTAGTTCCGTCAGGATGGGTAGTTCCGAGGCGTGTGCCGGAAGGACGGGGATGACGTCCGTTTCGGCGTCGCGCGCGGCCGTCTCGCGGGCAGTGTTCTCACCGCGACGTCGCGGCTCGTCACCCTTCTCGTCGGGGACTGTCCCGGACACCTTCGCGATCAGGTCGGCGACCGTCACTCCGTCGGTGTGGTTGCCCACTGAAGGGGGAGAAACATGTGAAGCGGGAGCGGATGGAACCCGTCGTCGCTCCCACGGCGCGGCGGCTGGCGTCGGCCGTGGCGTTCGGGTAAGCCAATCATTGGCAGGTTTGTCAGTGCGTGGGTCAGCGTCGTCGGGTTGCCCCGGTGACCGATGACCGGCAGCGGCGTTGTCGCCGTCACTCATGTCCTATCGGCCTCCGACTGTCAGCAGCGTCGTGCGCTCTGCGCACCCATGTCCTCGAGTGCTCTAGCTCGTCCAGCAGCACGTCAGGGGCTCCGCGTGCCGGAACCCGTCGTAGTGGTCCCTCATCGTACTGAGACAACCCGAGTTCGAGCCAGTCGAAGAAGCGTCAGTGCAGTCTCGATGATGTCTCGCCAACGAGACGAATCAGCCCCCGGAATGCATGACGTCCGCTCCGGCGGGCACCGTGCAGTCGTCCGGATCGCTCAGCCACCCCTCCGGGAGGGTCACGGATCCAGGGGAACCCTGCCTGCCGCGCGGGCCTTCGGCCGCACGGGGGAAGGGCACGTCCGGATCGAGCTGAGACAACAGGGCGTCGAGTTCCGAAAGGGTCTTGACCAGCGCCAACGCGCGTCGCAGATCGGCGCCGGCGGGAAACCCGTGCAGGTACCAGGCGACGTGCTTGCGGATGTCGCGCATGCCCTTGTCCTCGCCGAAGTGGGCGGCGAGGAGTTCTCCGTGTCGGCGCGCGATGACGGCGACCTCACCCAGTGTGGGCGGGGTGATGGGCTCACTGCCCGTGAACGCCGCGGACAGCTCCGCGAACAACCACGGCCTGCCGAGACAGCCGCGACCGATCACGACTCCGTCACAGCCGGTGACGGCCATCATCTTCAATGCGTCGTCGGCGTCGAAGATGTCCCCGTTGCCCAGCACGGGAACTCCTGTGACGTGCTGCTTGAGCTCGGCGATCTGGTCCCAGTCGGCGTTGCCCGAGTAACGCTGCGCGGCGGTGCGGGCATGCAGCGCGACGGCCGCGGCGCCTTCTTCAGCGGCGATCCTGCCCGCGTCGAGGTGAGTGTGGTGGTCGTCGTCGATCCCGATCCGGAACTTCACGGTGACGGGAATCCGGGTGCCTGCCGTGGCACGCACTGCGGCAGCCACGATCTGGCCGAACAGCCTGCGCTTGTAGGGCAGGGCCGCACCGCCCCCGCGGCGGGTGACCTTGGGGACCGGGCAGCCGAAGTTCATGTCGATGTGATCGGCCATGTCCTCGTCGACGATCATCTTCGCCGCTGCGTACGTGGTCTCCGGGTCGACCGTGTAGAGCTGCAGGGAGCGCGGTGACTCGTCGGGACCGAATGTCGTCATGTGCATGGTGCTGGCGTTGCGCTCCACCAATGCCCGCGCCGTCACCATCTCGCAGACGTACAGCCCGCTGACGGTGCCCGCGCGAGCGAGTTCGAGCTCGCGGCACAGGGTGCGGAACGCGACGTTCGTGACGCCGGCCATCGGGGCCAGCACGACGGGACTGCGCAACGCGATCGGCCCGATCTGGAGTTGAGCAGATCGGGCCGGGACGCGTTCTTCGGTTAGGACGCCGATGCCGATGACGTCACCAGAAGGTTCTTCATCGCCTTCTTCTCGGCCATCTTGCGCTCGCGCTCGAGGCGACGTTCCTTGGCCACCTCGAACTTCACGCAGGTTTCCTCGAGTTCCTCGACCAGCTTGCCGAGGTCGTCGCGCATCTCAGCGGCCTCGCCGGTGAAGTCTTCGCGCTCGAAGATGCGCCACTTCTTCAGCACGGGCATCACGACGTCGTCGAGGTGGATGCGAGGGTCGTACACGCCGCCGACGGCGATGACGACTGCCTTGCGACGGAACTCGGGCACCGTGTATCCGGGCATCTTGAAATTGCGCAGCACTCGGTGCAGCCCCTTCATCGCCTGGTTCGGGGCGATTTCGAAACCTGCGGCGCTGACGTCGCGGTAGAAGATCATGTGCAGGTTCTCGTCAGCCGAAACCCGTTGCAGCAGTTGGTCGGCGACCGTTTCGTTGCACGCCTTGCCGGTGTTGCGATGCGAAACCCGGGTGGCCAGCTCCTGGAAGGTCACGTAGATGACCGAGTCGAAAAGGCTCTCGGCGAACATCTCGCCCTGTGGGCCCTGGCCGGGGCTGAAGCCGCGTGTCATCTGCTCAACGCGCAGTTCCTCGAGCTCGAGCGGATCGATCGCCCGGGTGACGACGAGGTAGTCGCGCAGGGCGATGCCGTGCCGGTTCTCTTCGGCCGTCCAGCGGTTGACCCACCAGCCCCAGGGGCCGTCCATGCTGAAGTTCATCGCGATCTCGCGGTGGTACGACGGCAGGTTGTCCTCCGTCAGGAGGTTCTGCAGCATGGAGACTTGGGCGACCTCGGACAGCTTCGACTCTTCCGGGCTCCAGTCCTGGCCACCGAGCGCGTAGTAGTTCTTGCCATCCGACCACGGGATGTAGTCATGCGGATTCCAGTCCTTGCGCATCCGCATGTGGCGGTTGATGTTCTGCTCGACCACCGGTTCGAGTTCGTGCAGAAGCTGCAGGTCGGTCAACACGGTCGACATAGACCCTCCCAGTTATCTGTACCTGTTGGTTGCACTCAATATATCTGTGTCCCACGGTGACATCAAGTTCTACGTAGCGGAGTGTCGCGATGCCGCCGCCAACAACTCTCGGGAGCAGCACGGCAAGGGTAGTATCCGGCACGGAACGATCCCGCCCTGGCAAACGCGAGTCGCCGGCAATGCCCTGGCGATGACGAAAGGTCGCTACGTACGTGAAGAAGATCCTGGTCCTCGGAGGCGCAGCAATCGGCTCGGTCGCGATGATGACGCTGGGCGGCGGCGTTGCCTCCGCCGACGACGTCGTCGGGCAAAAGTACTCGGAGGCGCAGTCGGCGCTCAGCGCGCAGGGCCTGGGGTCACAGGTGGCCTCGACGATCGGTGGTCGCAAAGATTTGGGCGATTGCATCGTCACCAGTGCTCACGCCGCGCCCACCGTCGATGGCTACGGCAACAGAAAGGCCGGCACCATGCTGGTCAACCTCGACTGCGGCGGGAAATAGAGCTCCGAGTTGGGCGGCCGGAAATCCCTCGGCGACGCGGGTCGTGCTCGCGCAGCAACGCGTGGGTCGCGGAGCGGGTGGTTGGTCGCTGACCGTGCAGTGCGTCGACGCACCGCGCCGACGACGGGAGCCGCTGCGCCGGCGCGCGGACGGCGGTACTATCCCGCGAGCAAGACATTGCGACTCCGCGAACAGATAGGGCTAGAAGTGAAGAAGCTCATCGTTGTTGGTTCTGGCGCCATTGGCGCGCTGGCTGTGTCGGCGCTTCTCGGCGGTGGTGTTGCTTCAGCAGACGACTACGCGGGGCAAACGTATTCCGACGCATCGACGGCGGCCAGCCAGTCCGGTCAGACGGTCGTCGTGGCCGCCCGCACCGGCGACAAGCTGTCGCAGGGTGACTGCATCGTCGAGCGCTCGCAGACTGCGCCGTTCGCCAGCGCCAACGACGGCGTCCACGTGTCCGACACCGTGCAGTTCTACTTGAACTGCAATGGCGGTTACGCGACGGCTACCAAACCCGGTAACTCGGTGGGGAGCCAGGAAGGCCGCGAGGCGAAGGCCGCCGCCGACCAGGCCGCCGCCGAGCAGAACGCGTCCGACGAGCTGGCCGACGCCGGCGCGACTCCCGGCGCACCAGGCGCGTAGCTAGTGGCTTGACACCCGGCTGAGCAGCATGTCGACGCAATAGTCGATGAACTGCTCGCGGGTGGTCGCCAAGCGGCCGTTCAGGTAGGCCGTGAACAGTGCCGTGAGCGCGCCGACGAGACCGGTCGCCACCATGGCCTGGACCGCTGGGTCGGTAATGCGCGTCAGCTTGCGTTGCAGCAGGTCGATGAAGTTGGGCATCCATTCTGCGCCCGATTTCGTCAGCACCGGCTCCCGTTCCGGCGCGATCAGCAGCACCCGTCCCCGTACCGGGTCGTCGACCATGAGGGCGACGAACCTCTCG
>NZ_JAVRQA010000409.1:0-7964 GCF_032161845.1 Mycobacterium sp. | reverse complement strand
GGCTCGCCGATCAGCACCGGGTTGTTCTTGGTGCGGCGGCTCAGCACCTGCATGACCCGCTCGATTTCCTTCTCGCGGCCGATGACGGGGTCGAGCTTGCCCTCCATCGCGGCTGCGGTCAGGTTGCGGCCGAACTGGTCGAGCACCAGCGACGTCGACGGGTTGCCCGCCTCGCCGCCGCGCCCGCCCGTGCCGGTCTCGGCGGTCTCCTTGCCCTGGTAGCCGCTGAGCAGCTGAATCACCTGCTGGCGCACCCGCGTCAGCTCAGCGCCCAACTTGACCAGCACTTGGGCGGCGACGCCCTCGCCTTCACGGATCAGGCCGAGCAGAATGTGCTCGGTACCGATGTAGTTGTGGCCGAGTTGCAGTGCCTCTCGCAGGCTCAGCTCGAGGACCTTCTTGGCGCGCGGGGTGAAGGGGATGTGGCCGGACGGGGCCTGCTGGCCCTGGCCGATGATCTCCTCGACCTGACTGCGGACACCCTCCAGCGAAATGCCGAGAGATTCGAGCGACTTAGCCGCGACGCCTTCACCTTCGTGAATGAGGCCAAGGAGGATGTGCTCGGTGCCGATGTAGTTGTGGTTCAGCATCCGGGCTTCTTCTTGAGCCAGGACGACGACGCGCCGTGCGCGATCCGTGAAGCGTTCGAACATCGGTGGTTACCTGCCCTCCGTAGATAGCGCAGCTCTGCTGCACGGCGAGCCGTGCTCTGCACTTGACGTCCACTGTAGTGGGCGGCGGCTCGGGGTGCCCCGCTTGTCCTCTCACAGTGAAGTCGACACGGTGACCGTTCCCGAGCTGCATGGGTGCAACGCGCAACCGAACCCGATCGTTTCCGTCGATCGGGTCGAAACGGTTCGCCCCTAGCGAAAGCGCCTCGCCGCTCGGGCCCGAAGCGCCCCGAGCTGGCTACCCGCGCCTACGTTGCCGCGTGGAATGCGTCGATGACGTCGGCGGGAATGCGTCCACGGGTGGAAACACTGTGCCCGTTGCGGCGTGCCCACTCCCGGATGGCAGCACTTTGCTCACGGTCGATCGACGCGCGGCCGCGCCCGGAGCCTGCCGAGCGACCGCGGCGTCGGCCACCGACGCGACGACCTGCCTCAACCCATTGCTTGAGGTCGCCCCGCAGCTTCGTGGCATTCTTCGACGAAAGGTCGATCTCATAGCTCACGCCGTCGAGTGAGAATTCGACGGTCTCGTCGGCAGAGCCCTCACCGTCGAAATCATCGACTAACGTGACGGTCACTTTCTTCGCCATTGGCTCACACTGCCTCTTCTGCCGGGCGCGTAGTCATACTTCGCTTGAAACCCGAGCCAATGCTTGCATAATAACGTTGGCAATTCAACACAAAAGTATGAAACGCCCTCAGCCGCCTTGCCTGCGCACAATCGGGAACAAAACGGTCTCCCTAATCGTCAGTCCCGTCAAAGCCATCAACAAGCGATCGATACCCATTCCGGTGCCCGTCGTCGGCGGCATCCCGTACTCCAATGCGGCGAGAAAATCCTCGTCGAGAACCATCGCTTCGTCGTCACCCGCGGCGGCTGCCCTGGCCTGCGCCTCGAACCGCTCCCTCTGCACGACGGGGTCGATCAGTTCGGTATAGCCGGTCGCCAATTCGAAGTGTCGGATGTAGAGATCCCACTTCTCGGTGACGCCGGAAATGCTGCGGTGGTCACGTGTCAGTGGGGATGTCTCCACGGGAAAGTCGCGCACGAAGGTCGGCGCCCAAAGGTTGACTCCGACCGCGTCCTCCCAGAGCTCCTCCACGAGCTTGCCGTGCCCGAAGCCGCGATCGCGGGGGATCTCGACACCGCGGGCGTCGGCAATGGACCAGAGGTGATCGACGCTCGTCTCGGGGGTGATGTCTTCACCGAGGGCTTCGGAGAGCGACGGATACATTTCGACCGTCGCCCATTCGCCGTCGAGGTCGTAGGTCGAACCATCGGGCAGTGGCACGTTTCGGGTGCCAATCGCCTCGTCGGCCACCTCTTGAATAACCTCGCGCGTCACGACGGCGGAATCGTCATATGTGCCATACGCCTGATAAGTCTCCAGCATCGCGAATTCGGGTGAATGCGTTGAATCCGCACCTTCGTTTCGAAAGTTCCGATTCAACTCGAACACCTTCTCGAAACCGCCGACCAAGCATCGCTTCAGGAACAACTCCGGTGCGATACGGAGGAAGAGGTCGGCGTCGAGGGCATTGGAGTGCGTGACGAATGGGCGCGCCGCGGCGCCGCCCGCGAGGGTCTGCAGCATCGGTGTTTCGACTTCGAGAAATCCGCGTCGCTCGTACGCCGAACGCACCGCGCGAACGACTGCAATCCGTTGGCGGGCAATGGTGCGCGCCTCCGGACGCACGATCAGATCTACGTAGCGCTGCCGCACCCGCGACTCTTCGCTGAGCTCCTTGTGCGCGACGGGAAGGGGCCGCAGCGCCTTCGAGATTATTTGCCAAGAATCGGCAAGCACAGACAATTCGCCGCGCCGAGAGCTGATCACCTCGCCGTGGAGGAACACGATGTCACCGAGATCGACGTCGGCCTTCCACGCATCAAGTGAGACCTGGCCCACACCGTCCAGACTGACCATCGCCTGGAGTTGGGTGCCGTCGCCCTCCTGCAGCGTTGCGAAGCAGAGCTTTCCGGAGTTCCTGGCGAAGACCACGCGGCCCGCGATGCCGACGATCTGCCCGCTCTTGGTGTCGACCTCGAGGTCGGCATACTGCGTGCGGAGTTCGGCCAGGGTGTGGGTGCGGGCCACCTCGACCGGATAGGGGTCCCGGCCCTCGGCGAGCAGTCGCTCGCGCTTCGCCTGACGGATCCGGAACTGCTCGGGTAGATCGGCCTCGGGGATATCTGCAGAGCTCACGACGTGCCAGCTTAAATGAACCCGTGCCGGCACCCCCTCTTAGAGGATTTCGGCGCGCTGATCCGCGCTGACCGCGGACGACCGCGCCGAGATCGCGATCCAACCGAGGCGCCTGCTGATGGTCTCGGCCGCCGCGATGGCGCGTTTCGCGGTGGCGTCGAACTCGTCCTCACCAAGCCGGTAGGACGGCCCTGACACGCTCAGCGCGGCGACGACCTGGGCATCGGCGTCGTACACGGGCACGGCGACGGCGTTGAGTCCGACTTCCAGCTCCTCCCGGACGCTGGCCCAGCCGCGGTCCCGCACGACGTCGAGTTCGGCCGCCAGCGCCGTCCACGTCGTGACCGTGTCGTCGGTGAAGGACTCGAGCGCGGTGCCAACGCGCTCGCGTACCTCGGCGTCGCTGAGCGCAGCCAGCAGTACCTTGCCACTGGACGTCGCGTGGGCCGGGCAACTCTGTCCGACCCACGTGCGCAGGGCGATGCCCGCGGCGCCGATGGCCTCGGCGATGTTGACGATCCGATCACCGTCGAGCACCGCCAGGTTGGTGGTCTCACCGGACTCCAGCGCCAACGCGTCGCACGCGGCCTGGCTCTGCTTCACCAGATCGAGTTGAGCGCTGGTGGAGCGCGCCAACCTGGCGATCGCGAAGCCAAGGCGGTACTTGCCCCGATCGGAGATCTGTTCGACGTAGCCCCTGGCCTCCAACACCGAAATGATCCGGGACACAGTCGATTTGTGGACGCCGAGCTCGGCGGCAATCTCGGTCACGCCAGCCTGGCCGAGCGCCGCGAGGATCTCCATCACCAGGAGCGCGCGGTCCACCGACTGCACGGTGGCGGACCGGGTGCCTTCCGCGTTCTCTCCCCTTGGCATTGGAATCGACCCTATACGGCTGGGATCCCGAAGTTGCCGACACGTCGCTGAACGGCGGCGATCTCGCGCAGTCCGTCGTTGAGCAGGCTCCGGTTCAGGGGCGACAGTTCCGACATCGTGATGACGTCACCGGGGCTGTGACCGACCGACAGTTGCTCGACCTGATGGGTCATCCGCAGGCGCTGCAACATGCCGAACACCTCGCCGAGGGTGGCCGCGTCGCGCTCGGTGAGCGCACCGCTGGCCGCCGCCGCCGAGAGTCGCGCCGGGGTCGACGCCGACGCGACGTCTCCGGCGAGACCGCCCCAACGGGCGAGGTTCACGATCGGGGTGACGGCGTGGCTCTTCAGGTCGAACGTGCCGCCGCGTCGAGAGAGCACGTCGCGAAGGGATCGGGCGCGCACCCGTCCGGAGAGCGCGTCGAGCAGTTGCAGCCGCAACGCGTTCGGGTGTTCGGCGCGCATTCTGCGGTACGCCGCAGGGACGGTGTGCAATGCGGCGTCGCCCCAGACCACTCGCCCGTCCAGCAGCAGCGAGGACAGGATCAATCCCTTGTCGACGAGCGGATCGTCGAGCCAACCCTTGGCCGCCTTGCCCCAATCACTCGCAGAACGTGCGAAATTCGGACTGGCCGCGATGGCGCCGTTGCTGTCCGACGGCAATCCGGAGCCGTCGAGGATTTCATGCGTGCGCCGGGCGATCGCTCGCAGCCGTCCGCTTGCCGGGGACAGCTCGTCGCGCCACGACAGCGCGCTGTCCACGTCGGATGAGGGCATGGCCTCGCGGCGGGCGATGCTACCGAGGGTGAGCCACGCGAACCCCGACGTCGGGGTCTCCCCATCGGCGGGCGCTTCGGCGAGCGCCAGTTCGAGTGCCCGCCGGACCACGCTGTCGATCACGATGGAGAGAATGCCGCTCGTCGCGGATGCCTTCGTGCCGCTGCGGAACAGCTCGCTCGCGATGTGCGTGACGCGCTGCGCGGCGGCCTGCAGTTCCACGGCGTCGGCGGCCAGTCCGATGGAACGACGCAGCATGAAACTCTGCCGAGCCGAGGCAGCCAGCAGGTCCGCGTCTTCGAGGACACCGATCACCTCGCCGCGCGCCGACGTCACCGGCATGTGCCGAAGGCCGCTCTCGAGCATCTGCATCAGCACGGTCTCGGCCGTCAGATCGGCGGTGACCCGGCGCGCGGGCGCGCTCATCGCCCGGACGATCGGCACGTCCACCGAGAGTCCGGCAGCGACGACGCGGGTCCGCAGGTCGCGGTCGGTGAAGATGCCGTATTCGCCGTCCGGCAATGAGATCAGGGCATAGGAGACATGGTGTTCGGTCATCTGCACGACGGCGTCGCGCACCGAGACGTCCGGTGCCACCAGCAGCACCTCACCATGCACCAGTTCGCCGACCGGCCTGCTGTCGGCGACGGGGACCAGCGCGGGCCGGTTGCCCGGCGTGGTGCTCCACGCCGACGATGCGAGGAACGCCAGACCGGCGGGCTTGGCGAACTGTGCTCGCACCTGCGCCCCAGGCAATCGGATCAGGGTGCTCGGCTCGGTGGCACGCGCGACGAACTCCATGCCGCCGCCGGTGAGCAGCGGCGTGTACCCGAAGATGCCGCCGGGTTCGATCGTGTCGATCGCCGATCCGTCGGCGGCCTGCAGCGTCACGTGACCCGTGCGCACCATCCAGACGTCGTCGGGCACGTGCACCGCATAGTCGGCGATCACCGCATCGGTGGCGAACGGGACCAAGGACGAGCCGGCGACGAGGTCGGCGAGCTCCTCGGGGGACATCGCCTGGAACGGCGTGTGCTCGCCGAGGAACTCGGTCAGGTCCCCCGAATCAGGTCCGCACACTTCTCGGCCATGGTCATCACGGTGATGTTGGGATTCACCGCGGGCAGCTTGGGCATCGCCGAAGCGTCGACCACCCGCAACCGGGACACGCCCTTGACTCGCAACTCCGGGTCGAGGACCGCCATCGGATCGTTCACCGCGCCCATCCGGGCAGTGGCTGCCGGGTGGTAGACGGTGTTGTGGGTCTCGTGGACGTAGTCGAGCAGTTCGTCGTCGGTGGTCGCCTCAGGCCCCGGCGCCAGTTCGCGCGCCACCCAGCCCTTCAGCGGCGCCTGCTCAGCGATCTTGCGGGCCAGGCGAATACCCGTGAGCATGATCCGCTCGTCGTACCCATCGGGATCGGTGAAGTACCGCGGGTCGACCTTCGGCCGGTCGCGGAAGTCCAGGCTTCGCAATCGAACCGTCCCCCGCGATCGGCCCTGAGTCACGTTGGGCGTCAAGCAGAATCCGTTGTCGGTGGTCGGATAGCCGCGCCGCAAGGTGTTCATGTCGAAGGGCACGCTGCCGTAGTGCATCATCAAGTCGGGCTGCGCAGAGCCCTCGTCAACGCATGTGAAGAGACCGATCTCCCACCACTGCGTCGAGGTGGTCACCATCGGCTTGGCGGCTTCCCAGAAGACCAGGCCCTCGACGTGATCGTCGAGGTTGGAACCGACCCCTGGCGAATCGACGCGGACCGGTATGCCGATCTCCCTGAGGTGTTCGGCGGGCCCGATTCCGGAGAGCATCAACAGCTTCGGGGTGTCGATGGACCCGGCGGTGACGATGACCTCGCGGCGTGCCGAGACGGTGTCGTATCCCGTGAGATCCGGCCGCTGGTAGCGCACACCGGTAGCAGTGGGGCGAGCGGAGCGACGGGAGGAATCACCGTTCGCGTCGTCGAAGAGGATCTCCGAGACCCAGCAGTTGGTGCGGACCTCGAGGTTCTTGCGAGAGTCCAGGATTGGATGCAGGTACGCATGCGAGGTCGACATACGGGTGCCGTCCTCCCCCACGTTGATCTGAAACCACCCGGCGCCGTTGCGCACCGTCTCGCCACGGTTGAACGCGACGGTCGGCAGCCCAGCCAACGCCGCCGCCTCGAGGACCGCCACGCCACAGGGGTCGTTCGGTGGCACGTCCTGCAGTCGCACCGGGCCGTCGTGCCCGTGCTCCCCCGGCGCGTCGTTGGTCTCCAACCGCCGGACGAGCGGCAGGATCTCGGCGGCACTCCACCCGGTGGCACCCATCCCGACCCACTCGTCGAGACACTCGCCGGGCGGCCAGAATGCGATGCACGAATTGTGCGACGAACAGCCTCCAAGCACCTTCGCGCGGGCATGCCGCATGAAGCTGTTGCCCTTCTCCTGCGGTTCGACCGGGTAGTCCCAGTCGTACCCGGAGTCGAGCAGGTGCATCCATTCGGACAGCGGGAGGATGTTGGGGTCGCCGACGTCCGACGGCCCCGCCTCGACCAGGCACACCGTCACGTCGGGGTCTTCGGACAGGCGGGCGGCCAGCACGCAGCCGGCCGTCCCCCCGCCCGCGATCACGTAATCGAAGACCTGGGTGGAGAAAACGTTGTCAGACATCTGTTTTCGCGACTGCCGCGTGCGATTCCAACGTGCCGATGTGATGGCGGCCCTTGACGCCGTACCACAGCAGCCCGGAACCGAGGATCACGCCGATGTAGATGAAGGCACCCCACTGGTAGTACCAGCCCTCGCCATAGACCGCGACCCGCGGCCAGGCCAGGTTGAGCGCCATCCCGACACCCCAGACCACCGCAAGGATGTTCACCGGCATGCCCCACTTGCCCATCGTGAAGTAGCCGCCGTCAGCGAGATCCTTTGGCGGCCATTGGCCTTGGAAGCGCTTCTTGAGCATCGGGCCGGTGACCATCAGATAGGCAAGGTAGATCATGATGATCGCGATCGACGTCAGGACCGTGAAGATCTTGGCTTGTCCCACGTTGATCACCAGGATCAGCACGGCAAGGACGCCGATGAGGATCGCGGGAATGATGGGGGTCTGAGTCTTGGGATGTACGCGAGCCAGCTTCTCGCCAAAGGGAAGTGCATTATCGCGTGCCATGGCGAAGGTGAGCCGAATGGCGGCCGTGTGCACCGCGAGGGTGCACACCGTAACCGCGATGACGATGCAGATCAGGAAGATCGTGCCCAGCGGGCCCCACATCACCTGCTCGACGATGTACTGCAGGCCGCCAGTGCTCTCGCCGAGTGCCGGATCCTCCAGGTTGGGCGCGGCCATCACCGCGAACACCAGGATCCCACCGCCGATCACGAAGGACGCGAGGATGGCACGGAAGATGGCCTTCGGTGCGGTTCGCCGCGGCTCGACGGTCTCCTCGCCCA
>NZ_JAVRQA010000408.1:0-3835 GCF_032161845.1 Mycobacterium sp. | reverse complement strand
GGCGCGGGATCCAACAACAAGGACATCAAGCAGTACGCCGCATCCGATCTGCTCATCGTGGCCATCGCCGCCTTCATCCTGATCTTCTTGATCATGTTGTTCATCACGCGAAGCCTGTTGGCCGCCTTGGTCATTCCCGGCACGGTCGCCTTTTCGTTCGCCGGCGCGTTCGGCCTCTCCGTCCTGGTCTGGCAGCATCTGATCGGCCTGCACCTGCACTGGCTGGTGCTACCGATCACGTTCATCATCCTTGTGGCGGTCGGCTCGGACTACAACCTGCTGTTGATCGCCAGGGTGAAGGAAGAGCTGGGCGCCGGACTGCACACCGGGCTCATCCGCGCACTGGGAAGCACTGGCGGTGTGGTGACGTCGGCGGGTCTGGTGTTCGCGTTCACCATGCTGGCGATGCTCACCAGCGACCTCAGAACCATTGGTCAGGTGGGTTCGACCGTGTGCATCGGTCTGCTGCTGGACACCCTGATCGTGCGCTCGTTCATCGTGCCGTGTCTGCTGCGGCTGCTCGGGCCATGGTTCTGGTGGCCGACGCTGGTGCGCTCGCGACCGCGGCGTCAGGCGTCGGACTTTGGAGTGAAGCAGTGAATTCGGTTCCCTGGGCCCTGTTGTCGATCATCGCGGCGGTAGCGATCGCGGTGTTCGCCACGCTTGCCGCGGTGTTCGTCGCCCGGCTGGTACGCCGACCGACGATGCCGATGACCGAGGAAGTCGGCGGCATTCAGGAGATTCTGCGCAAGGTCCGCAAACGCGAGCCCTTGTCGGACGAGGAGCTGGCGGTTGCACGGCAAGCCACGTCCGACCGTGGGTCACTGCTGGCCCTCTGCATCCCCGCCACCATCTTCAGCATCGGCTGCTTCTACGTCTTCGGCAGCCTCGAACACCTGCACGGAGCCACCGCATCGGAGCGAACGTTCCTCGGCGTCATCCCCATCTTCACGTCGTCCAACCTGGCCATTCGGATGCTCAAGAGCGCCAGCTTGAAACGGCGTCTGCCCCGAGTCTCCGTGAAGAAGCCCCAACCGGATTAGCGTGGTCGGCATCGGGCTTGGAGTGCGGGCTACAGCAGGCAGCGAGCAGTTTCCGGGCGAGAAGTCGATGGCCGTCGTCGCGGACCGGCATGGCCACGCAAGGTGAGTCGGTTGAGGCGGCCTACTCGACCCTGGCGTAGCCGAGCCGATGAACGTCTCGGCCGATCGCACCGAAGAGGCGTCATCCTTCATCCAGACGGGTACCGCGGCCGCGCTGATCGCACTCTTCGCCGCGATGGGGCTCGACCCGGCTGGACACCCGGTGGTCTCCTGCAGGCAGAGTATCTGCGAAGGACGAAACCCGATGTTTACGAGAAGATCACCGAATCGGTCGGACTTGAGCACATCCTGTTTCAGGACAACGAGTTTCGATACAGGAAGCATTCATGGCACGATTCACCCAGAGCATCGGCGGCACCACCCATACGTTCTCGTCCCTTGTCGAATTGATGGCGAAGGCGACACCGAAGCGTTCCGGTGATGAACTCGCGGGGTGCGCGGCAGGCTCGGATGCCGAACGCGCAGCGGCGAAGTGGGCGCTCGCCGACGTTGCACTCGATGTCTTCCTCCAGGAACAGGTCGTCCCGTACGAGACCGACGAGGTCACCCGCCTCATCGTCGACTCGCACTCGGCAAGCGCCTACCGAACGGTGTCGCATCTGACCGTGGGAGGCCTGCGCGACTGGCTCCTCGAAACCGTGACGAAGCCCGACGCGGCTCGCGCCCTGGCCGCGTTGTCGCCAGGGCTCACACCCGAAATGGTCGCCGCCGTCAGCAAGTTGATGCGCAACCAGGACTTGATCTCGGTCGCACGCGCGGTTCGGGTCACCTCGGCGTTCCGCACGACGATCGGGCTACCGGGACGCCTTAGCACGCGGCTGCAGCCCAACCACCCTACCGACGACCCGAAGGGCGTCGCGGCGGCGACCCTGGATGGACTCATGCTGGGCTGCGGCGACGCGGTGATCGGCATCAATCCGGCGAGCGACTCACCTCGAGCCACCGCTGATCTGCTCTACCTCCTCGACGAGGTGCGCTCCCGCGTCGACATTCCCACGCAGTCCTGCGTGCTATCCCACGTCACCACCACGATGGAGCTGATCGAACGAAACGTGCCGGTTGACTTGGTCTTTCAGTCGATCGCAGGCACCGAGGCGGCCAACAAGGGTTTCGGTGTCGGTATCGAGCTGCTACGAGCGGCCAACGAGGCGGGGCGTTCGTTGCAGCGCGGAACCGTCGGTGACAACGTGATGTACCTGGAGACCGGTCAGGGCTCGGCGCTCAGTGCCGGCGCCCACCTCGGGACGGGCGGTGAAGCGGTCGATCAGCAGACCTTGGAGGCGCGTGCCTATGCCGTCGCCCGCGATCTGGAGCCGCTGCTGGTCAATACCGTCGTCGGCTTCATCGGACCCGAATACCTCTACGACGGTAAGCAAATCGTGCGAGCCGGCCTTGAGGACCACTTCTGCGGAAAGCTCTTGGGGCTGCCGATGGGGGTCGATGTCTGCTACACCAACCACGCCGAAGCCGACTCCGATGACATGGATGACCTATTGACCCTGCTGGGAGTGGCCGGGGCCGCATTCGTGATCGCCGTGCCGGGGGCGGACGACGTCATGCTCGGCTATCAGAGCCTGTCCTTTCACGACGTGCTGTACGCGCGTCAGGTGCTGGGCTTACGGCCAGCACCCGAGTTCGAACAGTGGCTATCCGGACTGGGGATGGTGGATGAGATGGGGATGGTGCTGCCCGTGGAACCGCACCTGTCCCCGCTGCGGGCGCTGGCGCCATGAGTGATGACGTCGACCGCCTCGGACATGTTGAACCGCAGGATTTTTGGCAGAGCCTACGGTCGAGTACTCAGGCACGGATCGGCCTCGGCAGGGCTGGTAGCGCGCTGCCCACTCACCGGCTGCTCGAGTTCACCGCCGCCCATGCCGCGGCGCGCGACGCCGTGCACACCCCCTTGGACGTCGAGACCTTCGCGTTGGGCGTCCAAAGCGTCGGCCTCGGCGCACCCAGCGTCGTCACCAGCCGGGCGGCCGACCGCGGTGAGTACCTGCGTCGACCGGATCTGGGTCGGCTACCGCAAGACCTGTCCTCGATCCGGAGGGGCACCGCTGACATCGGTTTCGTGTTGGCCGACGGGTTGTCCTCACGTGCCTTGAAGGACCACGGGGTGCCGCTCTTGCGCGCGCTGCGCGCAGCACTGTCGGCGTATGCCTTGGCCGCCCCCGTCATCGCCACGCAGGCCCGGGTGGCCCTTGGTGACCACATTGCCGTGGCGATGGGCGTCGGCACGGTCATCGTGCTGATCGGTGAGCGCCCTGGCCTGTCGGTGGCCGACAGCATTGGCATCTACCTGACGCACAGACCCCGGATCGGCTGCGCGGACTCGGAGCGCAACTGCGTCTCCAACGTCCATCCGCCGGAGGGCCTTGGCTACGACCAGGCGGCATACACCGTGGCGAATTTGGTCACCGGCGCCCGTGCGCTCGGCGCGTCTGGCGTGATGCTCAAGGACACCTCGCGCGACGACGCGGTGGTCGAGTCAGCCCGGTCGAAACGCCTTGCCTGATCGTTGATCCCGCCACTTTCGCACTCTTTTGACGCTGAATCGGCAGCAGTCGTCGGCCCGGCGATGCAGGGGCTTTCATGGCTCAGCCGCTAGGTGGCGGCGTCACCACGTTTTGCCAAATAGTCGCAACCGTTATTAAAGGCAATGGTACAAACTCGGTTTAAAATGTTTGCTGAATTTGCAGTTTCGTGCACGTTACCCTTTTCGGCAAGTG
>NZ_JAVRQA010000407.1:0-18446 GCF_032161845.1 Mycobacterium sp. | reverse complement strand
CACCGAATGCGACCCGAAGACCAGGTCATTGGCGGTGGCGGTCCACGTGAGATCGCCGGACGTGCGGTTCCGCCCCTCGTAGACGTTCTCGGAACTCTGCGATGGCTTCCACTCGGTGGCCACGTCGAGGAGGTTGACGAAGAAGTCATTCGTCAACGCACCCTTGTCAGCCGTGAAGACGCCGTGCGAGCTGCCGCCGTGGTTGGCACCGAGCACCCGCAACCCGCCGATGAGCACCGTCAGTTCGGGAGCGGTGACGTCGAGGAGGTAGGCCCGCTCCAGCAGCAGCTTCTCGAGGGCCAACTTCTCGCCAGGACGGACGTAGTTGCGGAAGCCGTCGGCGCGGGGCTCGAGCAGCGCGAACGAGTCCACGTCGGTGTCCTCCTGCGAGGCATCGGTGCGCCCAGGAGCGAAGTGCACCGTGATCTCGTAGCCGGCGTCCTTGGCGGCCTTCTCGATGGCGGCAGACCCGCCAAGCACGATCAGGTCGGCGAGGGAGATCTTCTTGCCGCCCGAGGCCGAGGAGTTGAAGTCCTGCTGGACCCGTTCGAGCACCGGCAGCACCTTGGCCAGCTCGGACGGTTCGTTGACCTCCCAATTGCGTTGCGGCTCAAGACGAATACGTGCCCCGTTCGCACCCCCGCGCTTGTCGGTGCTGCGGAAGCTGGTCGCCGACGTCCACGCCGTCTTGACCAGTTGCGGAACCGACAGTCCCGATTCGAGCACCTTGGCCTTCAACGTGGCGACGTCCGCCTCGTCGACGAGCGCATGATCCACGGCGGGCACCGGGTCCTGCCACAGCTGCGGCTCGGCAATCCACGGCCCCAGGTACCGCGAGATCGGACCCATGTCGCGGTGGAGCAACTTGTACCAGGCCTTGGCGAACGCCTTGTCCATCTCCTCGGGGTGGTCGAGCCAGCGCCGGGTGATGGGGCCGTAGATCGGGTCGACCCGCATCGACACGTCGGTGACCAGCATCGTGGGCTTGCGGGCCGGCCCACCGAACGGGTCGGGGATGATCGCGTCGGCGTCCTTGGCCTCGAACTGCCAGGCCCCGGCGGGACTCTTCGTCAGCTCCCACTCGTGGCCGTAGAGGAGTTCCAGATAGCCGTTGCTCCACTGCGTCGGAGTGGCCGTCCAGACGACCTCGAGACCACTGGTGACGGTGTCCTTGCCCTTGCCTGAGGCGAACGCGCACTTCCACCCGAGACCCTGCTGCTCGATCGGCGCACCTTCCGGCTCGGGACCGACCAGGTCACCATCGCCCGCGCCGTGGGTCTTGCCGAGGGTGTGGCCTCCGACGATCAGGGCGGCGGTCTCCTCGTCGTTCATCGCCATCCGGCCGAACGTCTCGCGGATGTCGTGCGCGGCGGCCAGTGGATCCGGTTTACCTTCGGGGCCTTCGGGATTGACGTAGATCAAGCCCATGGTGGTGGCGCCGTAGCGCTCTTCGAGATCCCGAGCGCCGGAGTAGCGCTTGTCGGTGCCCAACCACTCCTCTTCCTCACCGAAGATGACCTCCTCCGGCTCGAAGAAGTCAGGACGGCCGAAGGCGAATCCGAACGTCTCGAAGCCCGCCGACTCGAGTGCCGCGTTGCCCGCGAACACCAGCAGGTCGGACCAGGAGATCTTGTTGCCGTACTTTTGCTTGACCGGCCACAGCAGCCGACGGGCCTTGTCGAGGTTGGCGTTGTCGGGCCAGCTGTTCAGCGGGGCGAAGCGCTGCATGCCCTGCCCTGCACCGCCGCGCCCGTCGTAGGTGCGATAGGTGCCCGCGGCGTGCCAGCTCATCCGGATGAACAGGCCGGCGTAGCTGCCGTAGTCCGCAGGCCACCAGTCCTGCGAGGTGGTAATCACCGAGATCACATCCGCTTTGAGCGCATCGACGTCGAGCTTCGCGAACTCCGTCGGGTAGTCGAAGTCGTCGCCGAGCGGGTTTCCCTTGTTCGAGTGGGCGTGCAGCACCGACACGTCGATCTGCTCGGGCCACCAGTCCTGGTTCTTAAGCGGGGCGTGGACCTTCGGCTCCGGCGACTTGATCGCCGGGTTCTCGCTCTCACTGTTGCTGTGAGTGGGGGCGTCAGGGGTGGGTGGGCGGCTGTCGGACGTATCGGACGACACGAGATTCCTTTCATCGGGGTGATGGGGCTGCGATCACGGTTGTGATCAAGAACTACGAACTTCTCCACACTCGGGGCACAAACCCCAGTAGATGACTTCGGCCTCGTCGATCATGAAGCCTTCCAACGCACCTCGGTCGTCGCTTGGCGTCAGGCACGGCGCCTCGCCGACGGCGCAGTCCACGTCCGCAATGACGCCGCAGGAACGGCACACGGTGTGATGATGGTTGTCCCCCACCCGTGACTCGTAGCGCGCCAACGAACCCGACGGCTGGATCCGTCGGATCAGGCCTGCGGCGGTCAGAACGCTCAGGGCGTCGTACACGGTTTGATGCGACACCTCGGGCGCGTGCTCGCGAGCTGCGCGGATGATCGACTCGGTATCGGAGTGCGGATGGGCGTACACCGCGGCGAGGACGGCGATCCGGGGACGGGTGACCCGCAGGGCGGATTCACGCAACAGCTGACGCAGTTCGTCGGCGGTGTCCACGTCAGCCACCTTCGTCGGTTTACTGGAGTCAGTCAAGAGATGGCCGCGCGTGTCTGATGTCGCAAATCAGGTGCCGATCGTGGCGATGACGCGGTCGGTGAGATCGGTCAACTTGGTATTCGACTCTTGCGAAAGGCGTCTCAACATTTCGAAGGCCTGCACGTCGTCGATGTTGTAGCGCTCCATGATGACGCCCTTGGCCTGCCCGATCCGATCCCGTGTCAGCAATGCCGTCTGGAGTTCGACCTCCTGGCGGTGCGCGACGAGTGCGGCGGCCGCGTGAGCCGCCAGCACCGCACCCGTCGTTTCGGCGTCAACGCCCCAGGTGACCGCCTCATACCCGAAGAGGTTCAAGGCTCCGGCCGTGCGGTCGCCGGTGAACAACTTGAACGACAGGCCGCTCAAAATGCCCAGTTCGACGACCGCAGGACTGTACTTGGGCCAGCGCTGCTCGTCGCGAAAGTCGTCGGTCCGCACGACGACCTCCTCCAACGCGGCTTGAAGGCACGGACCTTCGCCGAAACGCATCTGCAGTTCGTCGAGTTCATGCGGAATGTCAGACGTCGTACCGATCGATTCGAACTGACCACGTCCCTTGATCAGCAGAATCCCAGCCGTATGCACACCAGGGATTAGTTCGACCGCTGCCGCCGCGACGTCTTTGAGGATGTGGTCTGCCGTCCGCGGCCTGGCGATGTTGCGCGCCAACTCAGCCATCCGAAGCGCGAGGTCTGAATTCACTGGGCTCATGCCTATGAGTTCCTCGCACGCCCGAGTTCAAACGGCGCCGCGATACCCGAGGTCCCGCGCTACCTCGCTACGGCCCGGCGGGCGGGACTGCCGACGCCATCACCTTCGGAGCCCGGTCCCAGGCGCGGTGCACGCCGAGTGCGGCCGCCAGCCCCGCCGTGAAGTCCTTGTCGACGTCGTCGGCCAGCGACAGTCCCGGACCCTTGGCCGGGATGCGGGCCGCCTTGAGCACCGCGGCACCGTCGCCCCACGCGGCGACGGACTTGCAGTGTCGGAAGGCCTCCTGCAGAAGCACGACGAGCTTGATGTCGGCGGCCGTGGTGCCGCCGGCGACGACGAGCGCGTCGAACTCGATCGAACGCGCCGTGGCGAACGTCCGATCAACGGTCACCGATCGCCGCCCCGACTTCAGGGTGCCGCCGGCCGGCGCGATGACCAGGGCGCTCACGTTGAGCGCTGCGGTCGCCTTCACCAGCTTCGCGATGCCCGCGAGGTCGGAGCCGGAGTCGGCGATGATGCCGACCTTGCGGCCGTCGATGCGGCCCGGCTCTGCCACCATCTGCACCAGTGCCGGCGAGACGACGACGTCTTCGGCGGGAGTGCCCTTCGGCGCCGGTAGTCCAAGACCAGCTGCCACCTGTTCACAGAGAGCGGCGTCGACGTTGGCCAACACCAGCAGTTCGCGCTCCTTGATCTCCTGTTCGTAGACCTTGCCGAGTTCGAAGGTGAACGCCTCGACGACATGCGCCTGCTCCAAGGCACTCAGGCTGCGGTAGAACATGGTCGCTTGCGAGAAGTGGTCGTCGAACGACGCCGGTTGCGCCCGCACCGCCGATCCCTCGATGGCGCGCGGGGTTTGGACGTAGCCACCGTGCTTCTCGTCCGCCGGCTGCGGTTCGTTCCCGTCGATGGAATTGGGGTGATAGGGCGCGACACCGGTGTGGATTGCGGTCTGGTGCATGCCGTCACGCAGCATGTCGTTGACCGGGCAGTGGGGCCGGTTGATCGGCAACTGCGTGAAGTTCGGCCCACCAAGCCGGGTGAGTTGGGTGTCGAGATAGGAGAAGAGTCGAGCCTGCATCAGCGGGTCGTTGGTCGGCTCGATCCCGGGCACCAGGTTTCCGGTATGGAAGGCGACCTGCTCGGTTTCGGCAAAGTAATTGGTGGGATTGCGATTCAGCGTCATCTTGCCGATCAGCTGAACCGGAGCGAGTTCCTCGGGAACCAGCTTGGTCGGATCGAGCAGGTCGATCCCCTCGAAGCTGTCGGTGCCGTCGTCGGGCATCACCTGGATGCCGAGCTCGTATTCGAGGAAGGCGCCGGCTTCGATACCGTCGGCCATGTCGCGACGGTGGAAGTCCGGATCGCACCCGGCGGCGATCTGCGCCTCCTCCCACACCAGTGAGTGCACCCCGGCGACGGGCTTCCAGTGGAACTTCACCAGGCTGGTCTCCCCCGCGGCGTTGACCAGGCGGAAGGTATGCACGCCGAAGCCCTCCATGGTGCGGTACGAGCGCGGAATGCCTCGGTCGCTCATGTTCCAGAGGACGTGATGGGTCGCCTCGGTGTGCAGCGACACGAAGTCCCAGAACGTGTCGTGCGCGGACTGCGCCTGCGGAATCTCCCTGTCCGGATGCGGTTTGGCGGCGTGAATCACATCAGGGAACTTGATGCCGTCCTGGATGAAGAAGACGGGCATGTTGTTTCCGACGAGATCGAAGTTGCCCTCTTCGGTGTAGAACTTCACCGCGAACCCGCGGGTGTCCCGAACCGTGTCGGCGGAGCCCCTGGAGCCCAGCACCGTCGAAAAGCGGGTGAACACCTCCGTTTTGGTGCCCTTCTTGCCGAGGAAGCCGGCCTTCGTCACCGTGGCTGCCGTGCCGTAGGACTCGAAGACGCCGTGCGCCGCTGCGCCGCGGGCATGCACGACACGCTCCGGGATGCGTTCGTGGTCGAAGTGGGTGATCTTCTCCCTGAGGTGGAAGTCCTCGATCAGTGTCGGACCACGGGGTCCGGCCTTCAACGAATGGTCGGTGTCCGGCAGACGCACACCCTGCGCGGTCGTGAGGTAGGTGCCTGACTGCGCGCGAGGATCGGGACTCCGAGTATCGGTGGTGACTCCGGTCGGGCTTGCGGGCGTCGGGGCCGACTGATCGGGCTTGCGCGGTGGCATGGCGTCTCCTGCGTGGGTTCGGCTGGCTGAACGGCCACTCGTTGACCGTCTGCGCCTCCACTTACCCCAACCGCAGAAACGCAAGCAGACGAACGCCGATGACTTTTGCGTCCGCGCCGATCGGGTACGGGTCATTCAACGATTTCCCGAAGGGAGAGAACGAATGAAGGTGTCGGACATCGTCGCGCTGCCATTGCAGCTCGGCTCCGCAGTGCGACGTCGCAGGGTGTTTCACCCAGTGGGCGTGCTTGCCGAGGGGCGCCTGCAACGAGTTGCCCCGCCGGGCGAGGGCCTGCCGGTCGAATCCGCCGACGTCCTGGCGCGGGTGTCGAAGGCGGTCGGCGTTCCAGGGGGGCTCCCGGACCTCATCGGTCTGGCCTGGCGGATGCCACCGCGCGAACCCGCGACGACGCCATGGGACGTGCTGATGGTGTCCGCGGGCAGCGGCCTTCTGACCCGCTTTGCGTTGCGGCCAACGACGTCGTTCACCGGAACGACGCTTTCGACGCTGATGCCGCTACACCGCGCCGATGGTTGGTGGTGGCTCAAGGCGGAGATGACCACACCGTTGGCCGACGGGGTGTCACTCGACGCCGTGCGCGCCGCGATCGCTGCCGACGGCGTCGCATTCAACGTCGAACAGGCGCATGGCACAGGACCTTTCGAACCGCTGGCAATCCTCACCTTGACGACGATCATCCCGACCGACGCCGATCACGACGTGTCCTTCGATCCCAGCCGCAACTCAGCGCCCGACGTCGAGCTGGGACCGGAATGGCTGACCCGGCTGCGGGAACGCGCCTATCGGCGCAGCCGGCGAGGCCGCGACGCGCCTGACGAGGCGGCCTTCTGACGTGAGCCGACGACGCGGCTCAGCTCTTCCGAGCGGGATCGTGGCCCCAGTTCATCAATGAGTAGCGCCACGTGGAGTCACTGACGTCGCCGGAAGGCCGCTGTGCGAGATGGCGTTTGACGTAGCCGACCACCTTGCGCATGTGTGCGTAGTCGCCATCGGTCAGGTCGGCCTTCTTCGCATCGAGGATCTTCACGATGTGCCGGCCACTGGCATGTCCCGTCGATTCCGAGCTGCCGCCCGACTTTTGACCCACCGACTTCGACTTGTCGTCGTCGAGCCACGCCCTCAGCTGCGACGCGGTCATGTTGACGGCGTCACCGAAATCCTTCCACGTCTGCTGGTCCTCGCCGTCTGCGTCGGCCATCTACTTGCCCGACCGCTTCTTGAGCGCGGCGGGCTTGTGCACGGCGTCGTTACCGCTCTTGTCGCTGCGGACCCGGTACTGCGGATCGTCCTTGGAGGCCCGCACCTTTCGCTTGGCCGCGGTCTGGTCGGACGTGATCTTCTCCTCGACGGTGCCCTCCGCAGTGCTGCCGTGGCTCTGCCAGCTGACCTTGTCGCCCTTGCTGAATTCTTGCTTGCTCATGACGGCCAGATACCCGCGGACGCAACGTTTAGACCTCTACAGCCATCGTGGTTGCACCGTTCTCACCTCGGGTACTCCATGACGCATGGATCACGCGCAGGCACCCCTGTTGGAGGCGCTCACCGACTACCACGCCCAAGGTCGATATGGCTTCACGCCGCCCGGGCATCGCCAAGGCAGGGGTGCCGACGAGCGGGTGCTCGAAGTCCTCGGCCACGAGCCGTTTCGAGCCGACGTGCTCGCGAGTAACGGCCTCGATGATCGGCGAAGCAGCAATCGCTACCTCGCCAGGGCCGAGGACCTGATGGCCGACGCCGTTGGCGCGTCGAGCGCGTTCTTCTCGACGTGCGGCAGCTCGCTGTCGGTGAAGGCGGCGATGATGGCCGTCGCGGGCGGCGACAGGGGCCTGATACTGGGACGTGACAGCCACAAGTCGGTGGTGGCTGGACTGATCTTCGCCGGCGTCCAACCACGGTGGGTGACACCGCAGTGGGACGCCATGCGGCATCTGTCACACCCGCCGTCGCCCGAACAGGTCGCCGCCGCGTGGCGCGCGAATCCCGATGCGGCAGGGGCACTCATCGTCAGTCCCAGCCCGTACGGCACCTGCGCCGACATCTCAGGGATCGCGGCCGTATGCCACGAACGCGGCAAACCACTCATCGTCGACGAGGCGTGGGGCGCCCACCTTCCGTTCCACGAGGACCTGCCGACCTGGGCGATGGACGCGGGCGCTGACGTTTGCGTGGTCAGCGTGCACAAGATGGGCGCCGGGTTCGAGCAAGGTTCGGTGTTTCACGTCCAGGGCGACCTGGTCGACCGCCAGCGCCTCTCCAAGTGCGCCGACTTACTGATGACGACGAGCCCCAACGTGATGGTGTATGCCGCGATGGATGGCTGGCGCCGCCAGATGGTCACGTCCGGCCGCGAGCTACTCGGCGCGGCGCTCGGCCTGGCCGCTCGGACCCGCGACGCCATCGAAGAGATCCCCGACGTCGAGGTCCTCGACGATGAGCTCCTGGGCGCGGAGGCATCGCACGACCTGGACCGCCTTCAGATCCTGATCGACGTCTCAGCCACCGGTTGCAGCGGTTACCAGGTTGCCGATTGGCTGCGCGAGCATTGTCGACTCGATCTCGGCATGTCGGATCATCGCCGCATCTTGGCGACGTTGTCCTTCGCTGACGACACGGCAAGCACCGAGCGTCTGGTCGACGCACTCTGGCGCTGGCGCAAGACTTCCGAGACCTTCGACAAGCCCCACGCCATCCATCTGCCCTCGCCGGATGAGCTCGAATTGGAGACGGTGATGCTGCCACGCGACGCGTTCTTCGGCCCGACGGAAATGGTGCCTTCCGACGAGGCCGTCGGGCGCGTCGCCGCCGAACAGGTCACGCCCTACCCGCCCGGAATCCCGGCGATCGTTCCCGGCGAACGGCTCAACGAGCCCGTCATCGACTATCTGCGGTCCGGCGCGGAAGCGGGGATGACCCTGCCCGACCCCGTCGACCCGACCATGCGGTCCTTTCGGGTAGTGCGCTGACGGCGGTACTTCTGTTGTAAGGCAGTCAGTCTGGCGGTTCTTCTGCGTTCTCCGCCACGTCGGTCACGACGCGGGGCGCAGCAGTGTCTTGACCATGCCGTCCTTCTTCTGCTGAAACGTCGCGTAGGCATCGGGCGCCTCTTCGAGAGGAAGCCGGTGGGTGGCAAAGTCGTCCACGCCAAGAGGGTCGTCGTCGGTGAGGAGCGGCAGGATGTCTGGCACCCACCGGTGCACGTTGGCTTGACCCATCCGCAGTTGAATCTGTTTGTCGAAGATGGTCAGCAAGGGAAGTGGATCCGCCGCACCCCCGTAGACCCCGGAAATCGAAATCGTCCCGCCCCGGCGCACGAGCTCGATGGCCAGCTGCAAGGCGGCTAATCTGTCCACACCGGCGGCCTTCATCAGCGGCGAGGCCACCACGTCGGGCAACAGTCCCACGGCCTGGTGCGCAAGCTTCGCGACCGGTGAACCGTGTGCCTCCATGCCCACTGCGTCGATCACCGCGTCGGGGCCGCGGCCATCGGTCAATCCACGAACCACGTCGCCGATGTCACGGCCGTGCTCGTCGAGGTCGATCGCCGTAGTCCCCCGCGCGGCGGCGCGCTGAAGTCTCTCGGGGACCCGGTCGATGCCGATGACGTTCTCGATTCCGAGGTGACGGGCAACCCGAGTGCACATGTCACCGATCGGGCCGAGACCCAGGACGGCCAGACTCCCTCCTGCCGGCACGCCCGCGTACTGCACGGCCTGCCACGCCGTTGGCAACACGTCCGACAGGTAGACGAAGCGGTCGTCGGGCGGACCTTCTGGGACTACCACGGGTAGCCGGTTTCCGAACGGCACCCGCAGATACTCGGCTTGGCCGCCCGGCACCTGGCCGTAGAGCTTGGTGTATCCGAACAGGGCCGCGCCGCTACCCTGATCGCGTACCTGGGTCGTCTCGCATTGTGAGTGCAGGCCCTGGCCGCACGTGAAGCACTCGCCGCAGGACACGTTGAACGGCACGACGACTCGGTCGCCGACGCGTAGCGCCGACACCTCCGGTCCGACCTCCGCAACGACTCCCATGGCCTCGTGGCCGAGAATGTCTCCCTCGTCGAGGAACGGCCCAAGCACCTCGTAGAGATGTAGGTCTGAACCACAGATGCCGGTAGAGGTGACCGCGACAATGACGTCGGTGGGGTCTTCGATCGTCGGATCCGGCACCGTGTCGACTCGGACGTCGCGCTTGCCGTGCCACGTGACTGCTCGCATGACTACTCCCTCGGGTCGGTGATGACGGTCAGGACTTCGTCGACCGGTTGGTCTGACGCTTCTGCTTCTCGACCTCGGCTAGCTGCTCTACTCGATTGGCCTGTGCGCGTTTGGCATCGGCTTCTTCACGCCGGGTCCGGGCGTCGTCGAGCTTGGACGTCGCGGCCGCAGCGGCCTTCTCTTGCGCAGCCTCGATCCGACGCCGGTCCTCGCGCTCGGCCTCCCGTGCCGCCTCCTTGCGCCGCGCGGCCACGTCATCGGCCTGCCGCTTCGCAGCGCCCGCCGACTTCTCGGCCCGATCGGCGGCGGCGCGTTTGCGCTCCTCGACGGAGCTCAGCGCCCCTTCGATCGCCTCTTCCTTGGCCGCGTGAGCCTCCTGCACCTCCTCGACGGCGTCTTCACGCGACGCCCTGTATTCGGCGTCGGCCTGCTTCAAGTCCTGAGAGGCAGCCGCATCGAGCCGAGCCGCGCGAGCCAGTTCATCGCTCCGCTTGGCAAGCGAGGCGCCCTGCCGCGCCAGCCTGGGGTCGCCAAGGGCGTTTCCGACGGTGGCGTCCAACACTCCGAGCGTGCGCTCGAATACGAGCCGGGCGGGTGCTTCGGCGCCCAAGCGCGCAACGACCCTCTCCTCGATCACTTGGAGCGGTAGTCGGACCAATTGATATTGAAATCGCAGGATCGTACGTGGAATCGTCGTAATGCTCATGGCTAGCTCCTGTTGGTTGTGAATGCTCAAGGCAGGTCGGCGTGGTCGGTCAATTGATCGGCGCGCCGTCGTGCCTCATCGGCTTCGCTACGGGCTTCAGCGGCGTCCCTAACCGCGCGCTGATGCTCGTCGGTGGCCTCGGCGACTTCGCTTGCGGCAGCCCGCACGTCGACCCGTTCCTGGGCGCTGGCCCGCTCGACCTGTTGGGCAGCATCGTGCTCGGCCCGCGCCTCCTGTCGAGCGAGGTTCTCCTGTGCCGTCCGTTCGGCGGTGGCCTTTTGGGCGGCTTGTTCCGTCACCACCGCGCTGTCGATCGCAGCCGTACGCGCACTGACCGCGATACGCTCTTCAGCCCCTTCGAGCCGTGCCTCGGTCGCTTCCGCGCGAGCCTGCTCGGCTTCGGCGTCTGCGACCGCTTCGACGCTGTTCGCCTCCTTGCGCTCCCGAGCCTGCGTCTGCTCGAGTTGGCCTTCGGCAGTGAGCGAATCATTTCCGATGGCCGCGCCCGCAATCTCCTTCGCCTTGCCCTTGATCGAATCGATCAATCCCTTGCGAGCTTCGTCGGCCTTGTCGTGCTCAGTCATTATTTCCTCCTGACGTGGGAACAACGCTGCAAAGCGAGGTCCACGGTGTTGTCAGAGCGTTCCGCTGCCCCGCAGCACCATTCAGTGCGCGCGACGGCCTGCTCGACCAGTGCAGCGCGCCGTGTCTGGACGCGCCGGGGAGCGTGGGCTCTTGATGGGAATGCTCGTTTATAGCCGTCTCAAACCTCCGCAAGTGGGTCAAGTGCAGAACGCTAATCCGGGCGTGAATGGTGTCGGCGCCGCTCTCCCGCGCCGGCGTCACGCCTTGTCCGCCCGAATGACCACCAGACGTTCCAGGCGCCGGCCCGGGCGCAGCCGACCGGTTCGTTCCAGCCAGCGCGCTCGGGCGGTCAGGACGGGACCGAAGGGAATCTCCTGAGCGGCAACCACTTCGGCACTGAGGCCGCTGGCCCGCAAGGCGGTTAGCGAGTCCCCCACTCCAGAGAACTCAGAGTGCACCAGCAGCAGAGTGCCTCCCGGCGCGAGTAGCTCGTGCGCTTCGCGGCACAACGGGTCGAGGACCAGCCGGCCGTCGGGACCCGCGTTCCATGCCGCGGCAGGACCCGCTGCGACGGGGATCGGTTCGTCGTCATGCTGCGGGGCGGGTACGTAGGGAGGGTTGCTGACCACGAGGTCGTATCCGCCACGAATTCGTGCGTGGTCGAACGAGCCGTGTCTGACCTCCACGCACGCGCCGGCAGCACGCGCGTTGGTTCGAGCTGCGCGTACCGCGCTCGCACTGATGTCGAAGGCGACCACGTCGGAGGCGCCGGCCCTGGCTACCGCGATGGCGAGGACGCCGCTACCCGTGCACAGGTCCGCGGCGCGGCCGCGCGCCACGCCGGGCATCCGCGCCATGGTGTCGATGAGCAGCTGTGAATCCTCCTGCGGTGCATACACATCCGGGGGAACCGTCAGATCGCCGACAGAGGTGAATGCGGGCAAGAACGTTGTCATGACAGCCTCCTGAAGAGCCGAGCGCTGCTTGCTGAACGCGTGAGCGGTATGCCCGCGGCAATCGCGGCCAAACCCCTGCGGCGCAAAATGCGCGTGCGTTTGGGCGTACTCGCGCCGGGTATCTGCCCTCGCGTCGTCGGGTTTTCTTAGCCCAAGGGACCTGCGACCACCTACGACGAAAGGCCGCTCATGCCCATCCCCGAACATTCTTCGCCGTCTACGAAGTCCGCCTCACCAGTCCGAACGCCCGTTCAGAAGGCCGCACTTGCCATGGGCGCGGTCTTCCTTCTCGTTGGCGTGTTGGGATTCGTTCCCGGCATCACGGCAAATTACGACCAGCTGAGCTTTGCCGGACACCACTCCGAGGCAGCCCTACTCGGGGTCTTCAACGTGTCGGTTCTGCACAACATCGTGCACTTGGCCTTCGGTGTGGCCGGCATCGCGCTGGCCCGTACCTTCAGCAACGCTCGGGGCTACCTCATCGGTGGTGGGCTGATCTACTTGGTCCTCTTCCTCTACGGCTTGGTCATCGACCGTGAGAGCAGCATGAACTTCGTCCCCGTCAACACTGCGGACAACTGGCTGCACCTAGTTTTGGCGGCCGCCATGCTGGCGCTCGGCATCGCTTTGGGACGCGCAAGGGCCAGCAGCGAAACACCGGTCACCAACGCGGGCACCACGTCTGAGCAGAACAGGCGCTAGCCAAGGCGAATGGCCGCGACGGAGTGCGTATCGCCTGGCTAGACGCACTCCGTCGCGGATAACAGCAGCGCGCCCATGTTCACGCGCATCATCTTCAGCGCAGCGGCACTCATCTCGGCATCGATGTGTGCGACCGCGTCAGGCGGAATCACCACTTCGAAGTGCCGCACGTGGGCGTCCAGCGCGGTGTAGAGGATGCACTGCTCGGTCACCTGGCCGGAGATGATGACTCGCTTGGTCTGCAATCTGTCCAGCAGGTATGCGAGCGGCGTCGAGTAGAACGCGCTGTGGCGCACCTTGGTCAGGATGCGACAGTCCTCCGATGGCACGATCGGCTCGACGAGGTCCGGCCGGCGACCGTCGAGCGCCGCCGCGATGATGTCGCGATGATCTGCGGTGAAGTCGCCGTAGTTGTCGTTGACGTACACCACGTCGACGTCCTCGAGGTCCCGAGCGCGTGCCAGCAGTCCAGCGAGAGGTTCGACCATCGGCACGACGTTGGGTATCAACGCGTCGGCATCGGCATGCCGGTAGGCGTTGAGCATGTCGACAACCAGAATCGCGGTGTCGCTCATGGCTGGCTGAATTTTCTGCCGGACATCGGTCACCCTTCGCTAGACCCGAGAACAGTTGTCGCGCTGCAGACAATTTCCCCCGCGCGGGACCGCCAAAACAACCCGCTGTTCGACTTCGCTTTCGCCGCGCGGTTCGTTCGCGCCAGTCGGGGGTAAGGCCTTGACATGGTCCGATACCGGACCACGACGAAGGGACACCCCGTGACTACACGCAACATGGGAAAGTCCGTGATCGAGTACGGCATCCAAACCGCAACCAGCAAGTCCATCCTGGTCATTACCAGCGAGTTGGCCGACGCTCATCGAACGCTGGACATGATCGGCGATGGTCGACTCGTCTGTCGCACCGTGACCTACAGCCGCTGGCGGCAAGTCGACGAGGACGCATCGACGCAGAGCCACTCGATGTCGCGGCCCGCCATCACTTAGGGCTGAGGTAACGGGCTCAACGCGTCATCAAAGAGAGGACCGTTCGGTTCAACCGTCGCCGTGGCCAACCGGTGGGACCGTCGTTGGCCAGCGCCGCATTCGCGGCGTTGCGACCGCACACCCCGTGGACTCCCCCACCCGGCGAAGCTCCGGCACTGCCGAGATAGACGTTCTCCACGGGGGTCTCGGCCCGCCCAAACCCTGGCGCCGGGCGGAAGACGAGCTGTTGGAAGAGCTGGGATGTACCGCCGTTGACCGCTCCGGTATGGAGGTTGGCGTCGCTGGCCTCCAGGTCGGATGGACGTTGAATCGTCTTGCCGACGATGTTGTCGCGGAAGCCGGGCGCGTAATCCTCCAGCACGCGGTCGACGCGCTGAGCGAGGACGGCTGCCGCGTCGTCGTCTGCCACTCCACGCGGAAGATGCGTGTAGGCCCAGGCACTTTCGGTGCCTGGGGGTGAGCGCGTGGGATCGGCGGTGCTCATCTGCCCGAACAGCATGAACGGATTCTGCGGTACGGTCGCCGTATTCAAGTCGGCCATCCACCGGATCAACCCGTCGTGGTCAGCCCCCAGGTGAACCGTCCCCGCGTCGTTCAAGTTTTTCGACCGCCACGGAATCGGGGCGTTCAGCGCGTAGTTGATCTTCAACACCGGTGTGTCCCAGACGAAGCGCTCTAGGCTGCGCAGCATTGCCGCGGGCAGCGCATCGGGGGGAAGCAACCGTTGATAGAGCTGCGGCGCAGAGGTGTCGGCAATCACCGCCCGACGGATTCGCACGACGGCGCCGTCGGAGGTGCGGACTGCGACGGCACGTCCGCCGCGGACCTCCACGGCTTCGACCGGTCGGCCGCACTCGATGCGCGCGCCGGCAGAGCGGGCGCGAGCGACCAGCGCCGCCGTCAGCTGACCGGCCCCGCCAACTGGTACCGGAAACCCGCCGTCCTGGGCCATCATGATCAGCAGGTATCCCATCACCCCGCTACCCGGCGCATCGATCGGCACGTCGGCGTGCATGGCGTTGCCCAGCAACAGAAGTCGAGCCGCGTCGCCCCGGAACAGGTGCTGCGCCATCACTCCAGCAGGTAACAGCATCTGATGCGCGAAACGCAGCGCCTCGCCAGTACCCAGCTGGCGCAGCAATCGCAGCGGACCCCGCATCGGTGGGAACGGCGAGAACAGCGTGGCCAGCAGCGGTTCCTTCAGCCGTTGCCACTGGTCGAACAGTTGCCGCCAGCGCTCGCCGTCACCAGGGTCGCGCTCATCGAGAGCGGCAGCGGTCTGATCCACGTCGCGGTAGATCATCGCGGCGTCCTCGTCGTCGGCGCACCGGGGGTGGCCAACGACGGAAGGGGCATGGGTCCACCGCAGTCCGTGGTCCTCCAAGTTGAGCATGCCCAGCGCGGGTGACACCACCGACAGTGGGTAGAAGGCGCTGTAGAGATCGCTCACGAAGCCGGTGGTGAGTTCGGCACTCTTCACCGCTCCGCCCGGCTCGTCCTGCGCCTCCAGCACCACGACGTCCCAGCCGGCGTCGGCGAGCATGGCCGCGGCGACCAGCCCATTGTGTCCGGCTCCGATGACGACTGCATCCGCCTCGGCGCCCGAGGCCCTAACCATCGGCCGGAGCCGGACGTCGTTCGGCGAGAGCCGCCAAACGCCAGGTGCACTCCCGGTTGCGGGGCCACGCCGCGGCCAGCGCGACCCGCCGCGGCACAAACTTCATCGGCCCGCTGACGGGCACCTCGGACATCTCGATCCGACATCCTCCATCGATGTCGAACAGTCGCAACGTGATTCGCGCAGCGCCCAGCGGACGCCCCTTGGCAAGCAGAACGAGACGTTCCAACGGCACGCTCTCCTCGCAGAGCGTCTCGTCGTTGATCACCGCGGGCCAGATGCCGATCGAATGCGAGATGGTGCTGCCGGGCGACGGCCATGCGGGATCAACGGCGCGCATCCGGCTGTTGCCGACCACCCATTGGGAGTACGTCCAGCCGTCGGCCATCACGTTCCACACTTGTCGTCGGGTGGCCGTGGTCTCGCGGCAGACGGTCAACGAACTGTGCGCTTCTTCGGGCTCGTTCACGATTCAATGCCGTTCGGTCGGAGTGGAAATGAGGCGATTCGCAGTAGCTTTCACCGAATCGGGTAGAACCTTGCTCGCGACACTGACGGCCTTGGTGAGCACCGATTCGGCGCTGACCTTCTGATCGCCGCGCATCAACGCGTCGTACCCCTGTCGGGCAACCTTGGCCGGGTCGTCCTTCCCCGGCATCGCGCCCACCGGTGTGTCGAGCATGCCGGTCCTACGGAAGAAGTCGGTGTCGGTCGGACCGGGCATCAACGCCGTGACCGTCACGCCGGTGTCGCGAAGTTCGTCGTGCAGCGCCTCGGCGAAGGACTGCACGAACGACTTCGATGCGTTGTACACCGACTGGTACGAGCCGGGCATCATCGCCACGATGGACGAGGTGAACAACACCTTGCCCGCCCCGCGCTCGACCATCGCGGGCAGCACCAGCTTCGCCAGGTGCACCGTGGAGCGCACGTTGAGATCGACGACGTTCAGGTCGGTCTGTAGGTCGTCGTCGACGAAGCGTCCAGCACGGCCGGTACCCGCGTTCAGGGTAACGACTTCCAGTGGTCGCCCCAGTCGTCGCACCGACTCGTAGACGTCTCGTACGGCGTCTGGAAGTCGGAGGTCCCGTTGCAGAGCGACGATCTCGCGGCCCTCGCCGTTCAGTGTCGCGGCGGCGTCGTGGATGCCGTCGTCCTCGGCGACGACGATCACGTCGTATCCCTCGTCGGTGAGTATTCGAGCCAGCTGGTACCCGATGCCGCTCGAGGCACCCGTCACCAGTGCCAATTGATTCCCGCCCGTCATGAAGACGAGCTACCCGACTCACCGGTGGTGAAACCCTCGCGCCGACAGGATTGCGTGGTGGCGTCCCCGGGTACGTCGTGCGAAGTCGATGGAAGGGCCAACACGATGACTGACGGCAATGACGGCAATGACAGCGACAAGAGTGAGTCCGACGTCGAGTCCGACCCAAAGGTGGCCACCTCGCGGGCCGGAAAGCACGGTGAAGGCGACGGGTCCTACGTGGGCCGTACGGGCAGTGACGACGACTTCGACGCCGGTGAGAGCGGCGCCGAGGCGCGAACCCAGCAATAGCGGTAGCTGCTAGGTTCGCTCGCGGAACTCTACTGATCACATCGCCCGAACGGCGGAACCCGCCGCGCTGATCACCACCGGTCCATGACGCCGATCACCTGGAGGAAGTACAGCACCGACACCGTCAGGAAGATCGCGAACAAGACGCCGACGGCGATCAGCATCGCGACCATGGTGGGCGTGCGTTTGTGCCGGGGCGGCGGATTCTGATTCGCCGACGCCGAGGTCTGCGCCGAATCCGGTGGGGTGTCACCGGGTTCGATGCCTCCACCGGCGTCGACTGAGGCCGCTTCGGCGGGATCCGGATCTGGCGGAAGTGCCGTCATGGCATCACCCATACCCTCCCGTCGACGAGTTCCGAGGAAGCATCCCCGCACGCCGTGGGCCTCAAACCACGAGTGATGCCTTACCGTTACCTTATGTTGCTCTTATTTTTCTTAAAAAGAGGTGTACGTTGTGACGACAGCCAGATGAATCGGCAGTACGAAGGGAACCGACATGCGAGATGAACCGACGCGGATCGTCCTGGTGACCGGCGGATCGAGGGGTATCGGCGCCGAAGTCGCACGGCAACTCGCCCGAGCGGACACGCACGTCGTCGTCAACTATCGCGAGAAGCTCGCACGGGCGGACGCCGTCGCCGAAGCCATCCGCAGCGCAGGTGGACACGCCTCGACGTTGGGCGCCGACATCTCCGATGAGGCCGAGTCGGCCAGGTTGGTCGACGAGATCAAGGCTCGCTTCGGACGGCTGGACGCACTGATCCTCAATGCATCGGGCGGTCTCGAGCTCGGAGCCGACCCAGGCTATGCCATGCGGCTGAACCGCGATGCCCAGCGGCGCCTGGCGGCCCTGGCCCTACCGCTGATGCCGGTTGGCGCACGCATCGTCTTCGTCACGAGTCACCAGGCGCACTTCTTTCCCAACAAGGCCGTGCCGAAGGGCTACACCGCGGTCGCCGCGAGCAAGCGTGCCGGCGAAACCGCCTTGTACGCAATGCGTTCCGAGTTCGAGCGTGCCGGGGTCCACCTGACCGTGGTCTCCGGCGACATGATCGACGGCACCATCATCGTCCGGCTGCTAGAGCGGCGCGACCCCGGTGCCGTGGACGCTCGCCGGACCCACGCTCCGTTACCGACGGTGAGTGAGTTCGCCGCGGCGATCACCAATGCGATCGATACCTCGATGCCGACCAGCATCGCCTACGTCGGCGGGGCCGACTACTTGATGACTGCCTGAACCGACGGCGGCGCAGGCGATCTTGCGCTGCTGAGATGGTTTGCGGCTCAAGAGATTCGTCGACGCGTTACCCCGCGACACGCGGGTGCCGCGACTGGTCGACCCGTCGAACGTGTGTTCTAATGGCTTCCTCACCGGCCCGCTCGCTGCGGGCGCAATTCGGAAGGAAATCGCCGCAACGATGACTGTAGACACTCTGGCACCAGAAGCGCCGTCCACCGAGTCCGACATGCTCGAGGTCTCCGTCCCCCGTGACGAAAGCACGTCGCCTGCGAGTGCGCCGACGCCCGACTCGCCTGCCGCGGA
>NZ_JAVRQA010000406.1:0-12242 GCF_032161845.1 Mycobacterium sp. | reverse complement strand
GTCAACGTGTCCAGCTTGTTCGGCATCTTCTCCGTGCCAGGCCAGGCCGCGTACAACGCCGCCAAGTTCGCGGTTCGCGGGTTCACCGAAGCGCTACGCCAGGAGATGCTGGCGGCCAAGCGCCCAGTGAAGGTGACGACGGTGCATCCGGGCGGCATCAAGACCGCGATCGCCCGCAACGCGACGGCAGCCGAGGGCATCGACCCCGCGGAACTTGCGAAGGTCTTCGACAAGAAGCTGGCTTACACGTCACCGGAGAAAGCCGCCAAGATCATCCTCGAGGCCGTTCGCAAGGACAAGGCCCGCGTCCTCGTTGGCGCTGATGCCAAAGTCCTCGACATCATCGTGCGGTTGACTGGTTCCGGCTACCAGAAGCTATTCTCTTCGGCGATCGCCAAGACACTCCCGAAGATCCACTGACACCTGAGTTCGTTCACCGCCGGTCGGAAAAGCGGATGTCCAAGCTACGCAGGTACGTCTGCAGGCCGGCATCCTGAATCGGAATCAGGTGTGCCGGGGCGCCCGACTCGTTGAAGTGCGCGTGCCACAGGCCCGGCGGCGTAACGAACGCGCCGCCTGCCGCCCAGTCGACCCGGGTCGGGTTGACGATGTTTCCCCGCTCATCCAATCGGGTGCCAAGCAGCGTGTAGCAGCCCGGCTCTGCGTCGAGAATCAGGTCGAGCGCGACCGACTGGTGGCGGTGTGGGCGCTGCTCCTGATCCGGCGGCAGCAGACCGAACATCGCCCACAGCACGTGGGTGATCGTCAGTGTCTGCTCCTCGGCGGCATTGGCCAGCAACACGCTGACCCTGCTCTTGTCGTTGGCGCCGGGGCGGGACGCGATCTCATCTAGCCGCGCCACCGCGTCGGCCCGTCGGAATTTCGTTGCGCGGAAGCGGGGTTCGGTCGCCGCTGCGCCCAGATGACGAAGCAACGGCTCGTCGTTCACCCAGTACAGTGCGGCGTCGGAGCCGGTGTCGGCATGGAAGGTGGCACGGCTGTCGGCGGGAAGTGTCAGAAAATCACCCTTCTCCCACCGCACTAGCCGACCGTTCACCGCCGAGAAACCCCGGCCGGATATCACGTAGTAAAGCTGAGAGGTGGCATTCGGATTCGTGTCGATGCGCTCACCCGCACAAATCCGCATGAAGTTCGCCACCAGCGCCGGACTGGTCGCCGGGCCGTTCGCGATCCCCAGTTCACTCGACAGGTCCAACGGGATGATTCGGCTGGGGCCGTCGGCATAGAGGTCCCGGCTGAAGGCCTTGATTGGAATCTTCGACGTGTGCCCGGAGTCGATCGGGTTTGCGGCCTTGGAGTACTCGTAGTAGCGGGCATCCTCGGCCCAATCTTCGAACCGCCCCTCGAATCCGTACTCGGCCACATTGGTCACCGGCGCAGCGACAGTCGGGTCCAGCGCGTCGCGCTCGCCACCGACTTCCGTTGTCACGAGATCTGTGTTGATCGACATTTCACCGTCTCCTTTCGACGTCGCGTTCCTGGTTCGTTCGCCGGACTCTCTGAGAGTGCATAAAGCTCTGGAACATTCACCACGATTGCCTCTTGGGTACTGCGGGCAATCACGATCACCGCGGGATGATCGTGGTCTGGATTCTCTTCTCGATGCGGAACGTACGGCGGGACGAAGACGTAATCGCCCGGCGCAGTGGAGATGCGGACTTCCTGGACGCCGTCATGGAATACGAACGCGGGGTTCCCGCTCCGCACGAAGATCGCCGTTTCGGAATCGCCATGGTGATGGCTGTCCGACGCCGTCTCTGGCGACACATGGGTTTCACCCATCCAGATCTTCTCCGAACCCACAGAGCCAACGCTGATCGCGCCAAATCGCCGCATCCCCTCGGTCTGGGCCGTGTCGGAGCTAAGTTCCGAAGCCCTGACGTGGCGCACGCGCGTGCGAGCCGAGTCGTGGACATGCGCGGCGCTCGGCGACGGCAAGTCTGGATGGAATCCGTCCGGGTTACTCATAGACGTTTTGCCCCGCTTCATTGCTCGGCGATCGCTGATCACTTAGACGTTGGTATGTAGTCGAATTCGTCTGGATTGGGGCCGGTCCTCCCGGATTCGCCCTTGTCGAGGTCCGAGATCGCAAGCATGTCGGACTGGTCCAGCTCGAAATCGAACAACTCGAAGTTCGACTTCATTCGATCCAGCGACACGGACTTCGGGAAGACGATGTCCCCTCGCTGAACGTGCCAGCGCAGCACTACTTGGGCGGGTGACTTGCCGACGGCGTTGGCGATTCGCTCGATGATCGGGTCACCGAGCACCTTGCCCTGAGCGATCGGTGACCACGCCTCCGTCGCGATGCCATGCTCCTGCCCGTAGGCCCGTACCTCGTCGTTTGCGAAGTAGGGATGGACCTCGACCTGATTCACAGCCGGCACCGTGGCGGATTCCTTCGCGAGTCGATCAAGGTGTGCCGGCTGGAAGTTCGAAACGCCGACGCTGCGGGCGCGGCCATCTGCGGCGAACTCTTCGAGAACCTGCCAGGTCGAGACGAAGTCCCCGTCGTAAAGCGTTGGCAGCGGCCAATGGATCAGGAATAGGTCGACGTAGTCGGAACCGAGCGCGCTCAGGGTTCCGTCGAACGCGCGGCGTGCATCGTCCGGTCTGTGGAAGCCGTTGTTGAGCTTGCTGGTAATGAAGACATCGGCGCGGTCCACCTCGGCTTCGACGATGCCCCGGCCGACTCCCTGCTCATTTCCATACATTTCAGCGGTGTCGATGTGCCGGTAACCGATGTCGAGGGCAGCTTTCACCGCTGCAGCGGTCTTCTCTGGCTCGATCTGGAAGACGCCGAAACCAAGCTGCGGGATGTGGGCGCCATCGGTCAGGACCACTGCGGGAACGCTGCTCATGGTGGGTCTTCTCCTATGTCAGTTCCGCCTAGCGACGAAATCGCCCTTACGCGGTGCCGTGATACCGGCGGGATTCGTAGTTCTCAGCCTTGCATTTCGCGCGGACTTTGGCGTTCCCGCTGGCACCCATCCACCGGTACGGCCAGCACTACTCGAGCCCGATTATCATGTGGCGCTTACGTGCTCGATGTTGTCATCGCTACGTTCAACGCGAAGCAATCCAGTGTGCAATCTCAGGTTCGCGTCAGCCCCTTCTCAGCTGGGCGGCGGACGCTTGGGAAGTCGGAAGGAGCGTGCGGTGGTCGAAGGCTTGCTTGGAGTCGTTCTCCTGCTATTCGAACTCGTGCTAATTGCACGCATGGTCGTCGACTGGGTCGGTGTGCTGTCGCCGGTGGGCGGCCGCAGCGGCCTTTACCAAGCACGCCGGATTACCCACGGCATCACCGAGCCGGTGATCAGCCCGGTGCGGCGGGTGCTGAAGCCCGTGCGGTTCGGGTCGGTCTCCATCGACCTGGCATTCACCGCAGTGTTCGTGGCCGTGATCGTCCTGCGAACCGTAGTGGTGCCGTTGATTCCATTCTGAGGACGCTGCCGGCCACCGCATTCAGTGTGAGCAACGAATCCGTCGCGGGTCTGGACGCGTCACTATGAGGGTCCGGCTCGATCGGCACTAGAAACCGGCGGCCTGCCCGTCGCGACGCGGGTCGCTCGCCCCGAGATACCCGTCCTGCAGGCGCCAGATCGCCTGGCAGCTGCCGAATTGGTTGTAGTCGTCGACCGCGACCACATCGTGGCCGCGCCTGCGCAACTCGTCGACCGTTGCCAGCGGGAAACCGCGCTCGAGGCTCACGCTCATGCCGTGTATCCAACGGAACCGCGGACCGTCACAGGCCGCCTGCGGATTCTGGCCGTAGTCGGCGATGCGTACCACCAGCTGCAGATGACCCTGTGGCTGCATGGTGCCGCCCATCACGCCGAAGCTCATCACCGGTGCACCCTCTCGGGTGAGGAAACCAGGAACGATGGTGTGGTACGGGCGCTTTCGCGGTGCGACCAGATTCGGGTGCCCCGGCGTCGTACTGAAGCCAGTGCCGCGGTTCTGCAACGAGATCCCGGTGCCGGGCACCACCACGCCCGACCCGAAACCGTCGTAGTTGGATTGGATCATCGACACCATCATCCCGGCGACGTCGGCCGCAGTCAGATACACCGTGCCGCCCTTCGGCGGCCGGCCTGCCGAAACCGCTGTAGCCCGCGCCGGGTCGATCAGGGTCGACCGCTGTCTGAGGTAGTCGGCGTCCAACAGCTGATTCGGACGTACCGGCATGTGGTCGATGTCGGCGACGTGGGCCAGCGCGTCGGCGAAGGCGAGCTTGATCGCCTCGATCTGCAGGTGCACGCTGTCTGCCGAATCCACTGGGAGCGAGGCCATGTCGAAGTGCCGCAGGATGCCGAGCGCAATCAAGGCGATGATCCCCTGACCATTGGGGGGAAGCTCGTGCAGTGTGTAGCCGCGATAGTCGATGCTGATCGGATCGACCCAGTCGGCGCGGTGCGAGGCCAAGTCGGAGGCCAGCATCGCGCCCCCGTTCACAGTCGAGTGCGCCTCCATCGCCGCCGCCAACTCGCCCCGATAGAACGCCTCCCCGCCCGTTGCCGCGATCGTCTCCAACGTCGCCGCGTGCTCAGGGAGCTGGAACCGCTCCCCCGGCGCCGGCGCCCGGCCGCCCGGAAGAAACGCGTCGGCGAATCCCGGTTGCGACCGCATTTCGGGTACCTGGGCGGCCCACTGCGCGGCCACTGTCGGCGAGACGAGAAAACCGTCGCGGCCGTAGCCGATCGCCGGCTCGAAGAGGCGCGCGAACGGCAACCTGCCGAACCGGGCGTGCAGTTCGGCCCATGCCGACACCGCGCCAGGCACGGTGACCGAATTCCAGCCACGCAGCGGAACCGGGCCGCCACGGAAATACTCGGGCGTCCACGCCGCAGGCGAACGCCCGGAGGCATTCAACCCGTGCAACTTCTCGCCGTCCCACACGATCGCGAAGGCGTCCGAACCGATGCCGTTGGACACCGGCTCGACCAACGTCAGAGTGATTGCGGCGGCAAGCGCCGCGTCGACCGCGCTGCCTCCGTCGGCGAGCATAGCCAGGCCGGCCTGCGAGGCCAGCGGCTGAGACGTGCAGACCACATGGCGCGCCAGTACGGGCTTGCGTGGCCACGCGTAGGGAAATTCCCACGAGAACGGGACAGTCATCGGTGCAATCCTAGAAGCCTGGCGCCCAGCACAGCAGCCCGCGCCAGTGGGAGGTCACTGGCGCGGGTCCGCCTGGACTCGGCGACTGTTCAGTTGGCGGTAGCGGGCCGTTGATCGTTACCGGTTCCAGCCCCAGGGCCAGAAACCGCCCCAGCCGCGATCGCCGTGCCAGCCACCGCGGTCACCGCCCCAGCCGCCGCCGTGGAAGCCGCCGCCCCCGCCGTGGAAGCCGCCGCCCCCGCCGTGGCCGGCCGGGATGATTTCGCCTGCCGTGGCCGCCGTTGCGGTGGCGACCACTGTGGGCTGAGCCGGAGCGGGATCGGCCATGGCCGCTGGTGCTGCGGCGATGGTAAGCGCGGCAGCGCCAGCCACCAACGCCGATGTCATGTACTTCAATCCAATTCGCATGATGAGACTCCTTCGAAAGTCGATTGGTTCGTGCCTCTTCCAGAGTTGCCACTCAGCGAGCCCATGTCGTCACCGCTGGCACCCATTCACGCTTCCCACTAACCGGAATGGGCGTTGTCATCGGCCACCGGCCAAGGTCGGCGATGGCGCCGCATCAGCCTGTGCAGTCACCGAGTCCGGGCAGGAGGATGGCAACCAACCCGTCAGCGTGGGTCTCAATCCAGTTGGGGTCAACGGGATCTCGACCGGTAAGCAGGCGGAATTCTGGGGCGTTCACATACGGCAGTGATGCGGCGCCGACGAGCACGTAGTACAGAATCTCGCTGTCGATGGGTGCGGCAATGCCGGCGTCACGCAGTATCTGCCACATCGGCCGGATGCCACCGAAGAATGGCTTCACGTGGGTGTTGGTCATCCACGTCAACCGGTCACTGGCCGCGGTGCCCTCGTGCACCATGATCTGGTTCAGTTCAGGGTGTTTGGCTGCGAACCGCACGAACCGGCGGATCCCATCTGCAAACGCGGCACCGAGCGCCGGGACATCGGTCCCGGTCGGGTCCGCGGGTATGGCGCCGTCGAATGCTTCCCCCAGCAGCCCGAAGAGGTGATCGACCGCGGCCGTCCACAACGCGGCCTTCGACTCGAAGTGATAGTTGATCTGCGGCTGGTGCGCCTGGACGCGCGATGCGATAGCACGCGTCGACGCGCCGTCGAACCCCTTGGCCCCGAACTCGATCAGAGCCGACTCCAACAGGGCCTCCCGGATATCGGTCCTGGTTCGGCGGAGGCGCACCTTGGTCGGCGAAGGGGTCTTGCGTTCCATCCTTCGAAGTGTACTCTTATTATCAATCGATAATAGCAATGGAGAGGAATGCGGCTATGAACATCACGCCAGAGACCACGAATCAAGACCAAGCTCCCTCATCGGCGCACCTGCTACCGCTGTCCAAGGATCCGTTCCAGGCGCCAACGGATCGCGACATGCTGCCCTCTGAGCGGCGGCAGTTCGTTCAGACCCACCGGACCTGCGTATTCGGCTACGGCCGCAAGTCGGACGGCCCGGCGATGTCGATCGTGTACTACGTCCCAGACGACAACGACGACCTGCTGGTGGCGACCATGGGCAATCGGGCCAAGGCCAAAGCCGTCGCCCGCAACGGCAAAGTCAGCCTCTGCGTCCTCGACGAGACCTGGCCCTTCTCCTACCTGCAGGTGTATTGCGACGCGGTGATCGACGACGACGACGAGACCCTGATCGACGTGATGATGGCGGTGGCTGAACGCATGTCGGGTCAGCCTGTGCCAGCGGAGATGCGTCCTGCGGTCAAGGCCGTCGCAGAGCAGGAAGGCCGGGTGCTGATGCGCTGCCGGCCCTACTCGACGTTCGTGACGCCGCCGCGACACTTGCACAGCAACGAACAGCAGGAGCTGACCCACTGGGTCTCGGCATCGATGCCTTGGGACGCGCCCGACTCCCCCGACGGTGGCTCGCAGCGATGAGCGACGTCACCGAGCGCTGGCGCTCCGAGCGCGTCATGGCCGCCATGTACGAGACCGGTGTCAAGCACGACAGCGTCGCAACGGTCGGCGCCTGGGCGATGTGGGGCGCCGACATGCGACGTATGTTCGTCGACGTCGAGCGACTTGCAGACGCCCCGGCGGGAACCTCCGTACTCGACATACCGTGCGGCGGCGGCTTCGCGTTCCGCGGTCTGCGACCCGGCCAGGACGTGCGGTACGTCGCGGCCGACATATCTTCGTACATGCTCGGCCAGGCGCGCGCACAGGCGGCCCGACGGGGTGTGCAAGACGCGATCGAGTTCGCCGAAGCGGACGTGACCGCCCTACAGTTCGCCGACGACAGCTTTGATCTCTGCGTGACCTACAACGGGCTGCACTGTTTGCCCGACCCGCGTGCGGCGCTCGGCGAACTCGCTCGCGTGCTCACGCCAGGAGGAACGCTGAGGGGAACGTCATGTGTGACGGGGCGAGGCATCCGCAAGGATGCCGTGATCGCGGTGGCGCGTCGAGCCGGGGTGTTCGGAAACACCCCACGCGCAGGCGAGATCGAAGCGTGGTTGCGGGAATTCGGCTTCGACGTCGTGACACTCGAACCTAGCGGGGCGATCGAGTTCTTCGAGGCGCGACTGCCGCGCGGCGAGCAGACGGACCGATGAGCGACCATGTTGTCGGCTCCCACAACGACCTGCATAGTGATCAGGGAGCTCGAAAGGGAGAGCATCAGGGGCGGTCAGCTGATCCGATCATCAAGGTGCACGACATTGCGTGGTTGGAGTTCGAGAAGCCGGATCTGGCTCGGGCCGAAGCATTTTCGTCCGCGTTCGGCTTCACTACCGCACTCCGTACGGCCGACGAGCTGTTCTTGCGCGGCACCGACTCCGGCTCGCCCTGCGTGCTGATCCGGCGAGGTCCGCAGTCGAAGTTCGTCTCAGCCGCATACACCGCACAGGACCAATCCGATGTGCTGCGGCTGGCCGAGGCGACCGGGACCATAATCCGCGCACTGTCCGAGTCACTCGGCGGCGTCGCGGTCGACCTGGTCGACCCCAGCGGTGTCACGGTCCGTGTCGTTGCCGACACCCACCAGCTCGAGGCCATGCCAGCACAGACCCCGCAGCAGTTGAACTTCGGGCACGAGCTCGTCCGGGTCAACGCCACGCAGCGCCCGCCGCGCGTGCCGACGCGGGTGCAGCGGCTGGGGCACGTGGTGATGCAAACGACCAAGTACCGGCAGGCCCTCAATTGGTATCTCGATCACCTCGGGATGATCGTCAGCGACTTCATGTACTACCCAGGGCACCGCGACCGGGGGCCGGTGATGAGCTTCATCCGGTGCGATCGCGGGCAGGCTCCGGCTGACCACCACACCCTGGCGATGGCGCTGGGCCCGTCCAACAAGTACGTCCATTCGGCCTACCAGGTCAGCGACTTCGACGCGATGGGCGCCGGCGCGCGCTACCTCGCCGAGCTTGGCTATCACCGCTCGTGGGGAATCGGTCGCCACATCCAGGGCAGCCAGATCTTCGACTACTGGCGTGATCCCGACGGTTTCATGGTCGAGCACTTCAGCGACGGTGACGTGTTCGACTGCACGCTCGAGCCGGGGTGGGCTCCGTTCACCGCCACCGGCCTTTCCCAATGGGGACCGCCGATCACCAAGGACTTCCTCGGCATCGCACCCGGCCGAGAATCGCTGCGCGAACTTCGCTCGATAGTCAGCGCGCTGCGCACTGACAACGAATTCGACCTGGCCAGCCTTCGCGGCATGCTCGCCGTTGCCAACTCCTGAGACCCAACCAGCCAAGGATCCACGATGACCGTCTCCATCCTGCGCACCGCCGACGCCTGGTGGGTGCAAACGCCCACCGGGGCCGCCCGGATCACCACCGCGGCCGCCACCACACGCGAGCTGCTGGCCGACCGAGCGGCTATCGACGCCGCAGTCCACAGCACCGACACCGTCGCGGTGGACAGCCTGGCACTGCTGTCCCCGGTCACGGCGCCGTGCCGGGTGGTGGCACAGATGACCAACTACGCCTCCCATGTCCAAGACGCCGGGCGGGACCCGAAAAATACCCCACTGGCCTTCTTCCGCAAGGCATCCGGCTCCATCAGCGGTCCACTCGACGACATCGTCAAACCCGGCCACGTCCGACTGCTCGACTACGAAGTCGAGATCGGTGTGGTCATCGGCCGCGAAATGCCCGTCGGCACCACGATCACCGACGCCAATCTCTCGGACTACGTCTGCGGGCTGGTGGTGACCAACGACGTTTCAGCGCGCGACGTGCAGTTGACGAAAACGCAATTCTACGAATCAAAGTCGTATCCGACGTTCACTCCGGTCGGGCCCGCGCTGGTCCTGCTGGACGGCGACGAACTCAAGCGCTTCGGTGACATGCGGCTGCAGCTGCGCGTGAACGGTGCGATCCGCCAAGACATGCTCGTCGAGGGTGACATCATCTACCCGCCTGTCCAGGCACTGCAGGCGCTGTCGCGGTTTCAGCATCTCGATCCCGGCGACCTGGTCTTGACCGGAACTCCGGTAGGCACGGCGATTAGTGCGCCGGCCAAGCCGGTCGAGGTCATTGGGTCGCTGCTTCCGGACCAGCTGAAGTGGAGGGTCTTCTTCTCGAAACAGGCCAAGAGCCGAAAATACCTGCGCGACGGCGACATCGTCGAAGCCAGCGTGGCAACCGATGACGGGGCAATCGATCTCGGCGTGCAGCGCACCCTCGTCAAGTACGCGTGAGCGACGGCGACCGCTGATGACACCAAATGCCCGCGACCTCGTGCTGGACACCTTGACGGTCGAGCAGGAGGATCGAGTACTCACCGTCCGGTTTTGCGATCCACCGTACAACTTCATGACGGCGCGGATGCAGAAGGACCTCGACACTCTCACCGCAGCCGTCGACGACGACACCAGTGTCGGCGCGGTCGTCCTCACCGGAGGCATACCCAAGCGCTACATCACTCATTTCGACATCGCCGAGATTCTCGCTGCCGCTCAGCGTGTCGGGCGGCCCTTACCGGATCAGGCGCTGTTGCACCTCTTGCGGGGTATCGACGTCGCCGGTGCCGTGCCCGGCGGCGAGCAGGTCTTGGAGCGGAGTCCCGTCGGCCGATCCGTGAATGTCAATCGGTTCAATGAGATCGTGTTGCGCATCATGAGATCGCCCGCGGTCTACCTCGCCGCGATTGGAGGGCCATGCGGCGGAGGAGGATTGGAGATGTCGGTTTGCTTCGACGTCCGATTGGCCGCCGATGACGAAGCCGTTGGCTTCATCCTTCCTGAGCTCCTGATCGGTCTGACCACGACCGTCGGAGGCCAGCGCTTGGCCCAGATCATCGGGCCCGCCAGGGCGCTGGAGATGATGCTCGAGGGCCGGATGTACTCCCCGCGTGAGGCACATCAGATGGGCCTGGTGAATCGGCTGGTGCCCCCGGATGACCTCGTCGAAGAAGCCCAAGAGCTTGGCAAGCGATACGCCCGCCGGAACCGGGACACCATTGCGGCACAGAAGAAAGTCTTCAACGAAAACCTGGTCCTCGCCCCCGCCGAGAGCCTTCGCCGTGAAAGCGCGGCCAACATATCCACGATTCTGTCCGGCCCCGCCCCGCAGGCGCTGCAGAAATGGCTTGAGATGCAACGGGCCGTGAATGGTGAGTCCGTGTTCCTGACAGACCTCCAAGCCTGGATACAGGGGGAGGTGGTCCAACTCAACGCCGGATAGGACGTGGCTGGTGTTCGGATGCAGGAACGCGAACCGGCCGACGGTCTCGCCCTCCCACTTCGTCGATGGGATGAATGCGACCTGGTCGCGTGACGTAGCAGTGCTGGCTGGCAACCAACGGATCTAAGTCCCGTCGTCACCGCACCAGCTTGCCTTGCGCCCCAGGACCAAAGCGCTTAGGGCGGGAGTTGGTACTTCCCCGCCCCAAGCACGCGGCCGTTGTCAGCGGTGGTGATAGAGCAGGGCACCCGAGTCCCCGCCGAATGGCTGCTGGTTTTGGGCGGCCTCCTGCGCGGCTGCCCCGGGAGTGGCGACGATTTGGGCATTTCCCGGGCTCTGCTGCACCGTAGCGTCGGCCGCAGCGATCGGTGCCAGTCCAATGACTGCAGCGGATGCGGCGAGGACCAGTGGTGCGACGTATTGCAGTTTCATTTCTTTCTCCTTTTTGTTTGGTTGACATCGCCTATGGGCGAGGTCGGGTGAAACTCGGTGCCGACGGCGTACTCGCGTCAGCTGGTGCAAGCGTGGAGTCAGACGGCGCCGCCGGTGTGCGTGCCGTCGACTGTCCCGGGCGGCGTTCCGGAATTCCACGTCACGGAGCCGAATGGGACGAGCGAGTCAAGGGCACGTGGGAGGAGTCCATCCGTGCCGGGCTGTTGACACTGGTAAGCCCAGGCGCAGTACGGCGCCGTAGCGCGAGCCGGCGGAGTGACACCGAGGAACTGTGCGGCGACACCGACGGTACCCGCAGCCACCATGGCGGCCGCGGCGATTCCTAGCGCCGAATGCACCCCCCGCCGGTTGCCCGTCGAGCGGGCGGTGTTGACCGTTGTCATCGACTTCCTCCACATGCAATTTTTAGCCTCGTTATGTATCTCAAGAGTGCTCGATGGCGGCATCGTTGTCGTCGGCGCTAGCCACCAAACCGCCTGAGGAGAACCGGAATTCCTGCATGGCAGCTAGCTGGCATGCGGATCGCCACCCGTGCAAGTGCGCCGTGGGCTGTCACCCCGCGAATCCGTTGCAGTCAAGACCGTTCCGCGGGAAAGGCCTTTCGGTCTTGGCCGGCCCCGCTGGCTCGGGGAGTCAACGAGAGGCGCTCGAGGTGCCGACCGACGCCACACGGTCAGGTGACCGACCTGCACTCGCTCGGACTGCTACGAGGCGACGGGCAGAACGCTGTCCCCGGGCACCTGCAGCCCGAACGGTGGCGGCTCGCCGACCTGCCAGGTGCCGTCCTGCAAGCTTCGGCCCGCCGCGCGGGCCCTTTGCAGGGCACGCCGTGCCATAGGTAGCTGTTGAATCTCCCAGGCCTTTAACCGGTCTGGGACGTAGCTCGTAGTGGCGCCGAGTAGTGACTTGCCCAGCTGCCAGGCATCGTCGGCCGCCTTCGCGGTGCCCACACCGATGTGTGGCCGCAGCGCAAACGCCGCGTCG
>NZ_JAVRQA010000405.1:0-17949 GCF_032161845.1 Mycobacterium sp. | reverse complement strand
GTCTCAACGCGATTCTGCGTCGGCGGCGGCGGGTGCTGCAGGCGGGACCCGATATCGCCTCGGTGCGCAGCATCGCCGCGATGACGCTCAGCAGCTTGGGCCTTTTCCGCAAGCGCCTGAAGACCACGCTGCTGTCGGCCGCGGACATCAAGGCGAACCCGACCCTGGTCTACATCATGGGACCGATCGCGCGCGCACTGAACGCGCTTGGCGGCGACTTCCGCTGGCAGCACCTGCCGGTGCCGTTCGAGGTGTACGCCGACGGCATCGATCTGGTGATCTTCGAGGAGTTCGGCGCGGGCGCTGCGGCGCTGCACCTGCGCGACGAGGTCGAGCGCAACGAGATGATGCGTGACGAGCAGTACCGCCGCCGGTTCCGCAAGGAGTACGAAAGCAAGTACGGCCTGCGAGTCTGGCACCGCGACTTCTTCGACGCCGACATCGTCGACTGCCCGGACGCGAGTGTGATCGGCAAGTCCTTCGGACAGGTCGGCGTCGACCGCGGCGGTCTGCATCCGGTCGATGCATTCCTCGATCTGGTCCTCGAACACGGCACGGCGTTGCGCTGGCGGACGACCATCTCCAACCACCGACCCGAGGTGCTCAAGAAACTCGCCAGCGATCCCGGTGTCCAGATGGGCTTCTCCGATGCGGGCGCGCACCTGCGAAACATGGCCTTCTACAACATGGGTCTTCGCCTGCTGCGCCACGTGCGCGACGCGGAACTCGCGGGTAAGCCGTTCATGACCGTCGAGCAGGCGATCCATCGACTGACGGGCGAGCTGGCCGACTGGTATCGCCTGGACGCGGGCCATCTGCGGATCGGTGACCGCGCCGACGTCACGATCATCGACCCGGCCTGCCTCGACGGCCGACTCGATGCATACGCAGAGGATCCCGTCACGCAGTACGGCGGGCTTTCACGGATGGTCAACCGCAACCGCGAGACGGTGACCGCGGTGCTCGTCGGCGGCCGCGCGGTGTTCCTCGACGGTGAGGCCACCGAGTCGGTCGGGCGCCGCAGGACGGGGCGCTTCCTACGCGCGGCGCACAAGTCTCCCGCAATCCCCACGCAGAAGGATGAGTTGACAAGTGTCGGTTGAGGATACGGTTCTCGGTCTGTGGAAGGCGCTGTCGGCGCGGGACTGGGAGTCGGTGAAGACGTTCCTGTCTGACGACTGCATCTATCTCGACGTGCCGGTGGGGCCGACCGCAGCTGCGCGTGGTCCCGAGGACATCGTCAAGAGGCTCAAGATTGGAATCGAACCGCTCGCGTCATACGAGAACTTCGACGGGCTGCTGTTGACGGACGGCCGAGAGGCGATGTACGAGCATCACGAGGAATGGCATTGGAAGACAGGTGAATCCGCGGTGCTGAAGTTCGTTTCCGTGCATCGGGTGGAGAACGACAAGGTCACTCTGTGGAAGGACTATTGGGACATGGCAGCCTTGGCCAACCATGCACCGCCCACGTGGTTGGAGGACTTCGCCAACGCTGACATGTCGTGGATCTTCGACGCGACCGGCCTGATCTAGTCGGACGCTAGACGCACTCGGCTAGACACACTCGGCTAGACACTCCAAGCCATCCGGAACTTCTCGGCGAGTTCCTCGGGCGTGAGATCGGCGTAGTTCTCTTGCTCGTAGCGCCGGACCGCCACGGTGGCATCCACCGCGGCGTCACCGAGAATGCCTCGCAGTAGCGAGGATTCGGCCAAGGCGTCGATGGTCACCACTTGGCTGTCCGACAGCAGCCCGACGCCCGCCACCGCGCGGTCGGCCTCCGAAAGCAACGACGGGTCGATCGAGATCTCGGGAGGCAGGGGTAGTTCGCGCTCGATGCCGTCGAGCGCCAGGCCGAGGATTGCCGCTGTCGCGAGATAGGGATTCGCCGCCGGGTCGACCACCTTGACCTCGACGTTCGCGCCGTGCGGCGTGCCAGGTCCGCCGGCCAGGAAGCGGACGGCGGCTTCACGGTTCTCGGTACCCCAGCAGACGTTGGCGCCCGCCCAGCTGCCCGGCTGCATCCGCAACCCGGACAGGATCGACCCGCACAGCACCGCCTGGGCCGCGGGCAGCCCGGCCAGGATGCCCGCGATCGCGGCTTCACCGGCCGGTCGCATCCCGTGCGCGGCGTGGCCGCCTGCGAACAGCGGGACGCCGTCGTGTCTCAACGAGAAGTGTTGATGGGCACCGGAACCGACGCTGCCAGCAAAGGGTACCGGTGACAGGCTGATCCGAAGCCCGTGCCTTCTGGCGGTCCGTCCCGCGATGATCCGCATCGCCATCAATTGGTCGGCGGCGGCGACCGGCGAGTTGGGTGCCAACGAGATCTCGAACTGGTTGGCGCCGTACTCGGGGTGGAACTGTTCGATGGCCACGCCGGACGTGGTGGCTGCCTCGGTGACGTCGCGGACGAATCCCTCGAATTCGAGGACGCCTGCCAGCCCGTACTGCGCCCACAGGTGTGAGGGCAAGCGCGCGCCGTCGGGCCCGACGAGGACGAACTCCATCTCGTGGCCGACGAGCGCGCTGAGCCCTGCAGAGCTCAGGCGATCCTCGATGCGTGCCAAGGTTCCTCGGCTGCAGAAGGGATCGGGTGAGCCGTCCTGGTCGAAGAACGATCCCGGCGCCCAGGCCACGCCATCGCCGAGGATGCGCATCGCGCCGACATCGATGCGGATGCGCTGATCACCGACCACGCCGACGGCGCCACCGACGGCGATGCCCGCCTGGTCGATCGTGAACACGTGCCACACCGGGCTGGCGCCGAGGCCAGGGTCGGCGAACGCGCTCACTCGGTTCAGTGGCACCGTCTTCGCGTGGACGAGTCCCGCGGAGTTGACCACCGTGCCGATGAGCGTGACGACCTCGGCTGATTCGAGCGTGGAGATGGCCGCAGCGAGCGGTGTGGCTGCCATGGGTCCCATTCTGCACGGGGCCCGTGACGCTGGTGGTTACAGCGTGATCTTGCAGGACTGGCCGATGTCGAGGGTCCGCAGCATCCGGCCCATCCCCAGCCACATCGCGCAGGACAGGGCCAGGTCGGTCAGTAGTTCTGGGTCGAATTGCTGGTTGCAGCGTTCCCAGAAGTCCTCGTCGTCGCGCAGTTCGGTGTGACCGGCCGCGAACCGGGCCGCGAACTCGGCGGCGATGCGCTCCTGCGGGCTGTAGCCGGGCCAGGTCTTCCACTCGGCCGCGTGGTCGTAGAGGTCCTCGTCCACCCCGGCCGCGATGCCCGCGGAGTCGCGGGTGTTTTGGCAGACCACGCATTCGTTGTCAAGTGCGATCACCATGCGGGCCAGCTCGCGAGTTCGCATCGGCAGGCGGTTCTTGTTGTAGACCGCGTTGGTGTAGCCGGCCATGGCGACGCCGATGTCAGGAGATCTCGTGATCCATGCGGCGGCGTCGTCGTCGGCGAAGTCTCCAATTCTGCTCATCGCCGAATCGTACGCCGAAGATCGTATTTCTGGAACACGTTCTAGTTTCTTGGTTCAGCGCGCGGCGGTGAGTTCCTTCATGTCGTCGTCGGTCCAGTCCCTCTGCATGAGCATGCGTAGAGCGATGCGCTCGAGCGCGGCCTCGACCTGATCGCGGTCTGGGCTGCCCTCGAAGAAGGGCGATTCGGCGAGCTTGTCGACGATCAGGCCCACGATGGTCATCGACATTGCGTCGACCTGCCTGGCTCCGGCCTGGGTGAGCCAGAGTCGGCCGCCGGTACCTAGTGCGTAGCCGTCGGCGATGATGCGATCGAAGACGGGTTCGACGACTTCGAACGGCACTCGCAGGCGCTCGGCGATGTCGAAGAGCGTCGCGGACCCGAACACTTGGTTCTGTCGATAGATCTGGAGCAGCGCCCAGAGCTGCGGGACGTCGAGACTGCAGCCGGGACGCTTGACCAGGTTTCTGAGTCGAATCTCCGGGGAGTCTCTGAACATTCGACCGACGGCGACCTCGAGGATCTTCTCGGGGGAGTCGGTGCTCGGCATGCCGAAGCCCTCGCCGAGGTCGGTAGCCGAGACGGCGTCCATCTCGCGCAGTGGCACCTCCTTGAGGAACAGTGCGACGACGAAGCCGATGACCGCCACCGGCACTGCGCACAGGAATACGGTGCCGAGCGAGTCGGCGTAGGCGTCGATGATCGGTGCCGCCATGGCGGGCGAGAGCTGGTGCAGGGCCTTTGGAGACTCGGCAGCCTGAGCTGGCGCACCGCTTGCGGCCAGCGCCGACGCCAGCTTGTTCGCGAGGAAGTTCGCGAACAGCGAGCCGAAAATGGCTGCGCCGAAGGAACTTCCGATAGTGCGGAAGAAGGTGACGCCCGAGGTCGCAACGCCAAGGTCCGCATAACTCGAGGTGTTCTGCACGACGAGGACGAGGACCTGCATGCAGAGCCCGATGCCGGTGCCGAGCACGAACAGATACACCGACTGTTGCCAGGTGGGCGTCGAATGATCCATGCCGGAGAGCAGGAAGAACCCGATGGCCATGATGGCCGTGCCCGCGACGGGGAACACCTTGTACCGGCCGGTGCGCCCGACGATCGCGCCGCTGCTTATGGACGTGATCAACAGGCCGGCCACCATCGGGAGTGTGCGCAAACCTGATTCGGTCGCCGACACACCGTCGACGAACTGCATGAAGGTCGGCATGAACGTCAAGGCGCCGAGCATGGCGAAACCGACGATGAAGCCGAGAATGCAACAGACGGTGAAGACCGGGCTGGCGAACAGTCGGATCGGCAGGATCGGTTCCGCTGCGCGGAGTTCTACCCACACGAATGCCGCGAGCGCTGCGCCCGAGGCCGCGAAGAGGCCGACGATGACCGGTGACGCCCATGGGTATTCACCACCACCCCAACTGGTCGCCAGGGTGAGGCCGGACGCACCCAATCCGACGAAGAGGATTCCGGCGTAGTCGATGACGGGTTTGGCCGCCCGCGCCAGAGACGGAATCGCGGCAGCGCCCACGATGAGGACGACGATCGCGACGGGGACGTTGATCCAGAACGCCCACCGCCACGTCAGATTGTCGGTGAAGAAGCCGCCGAGGAGCGGTCCGATCACGGTCGTGACGCCGAACACCGCGCCGAGGGCGCCCTGGTATCGGCCGCGGTCCCGCAGCGGGATCACCTCGCCGATGACGGCCATCGACGTCACCATGATGGCGCCGCCGCCGATGCCCTGAAGTGCGCGCGATGCCACCAGCATGGTCATCGAGCCGGCTAACCCGCAGAGCACGGACCCGACGAGGAAGAACAGCACGGCGGCCTGGAAGACGGTCTTGCGTCCGAATACGTCGCCCAATTTGCCGACGATCGCGGTCACGATCGTCGATGCCAACAGATAGCTCGTCACCACCCAGGACTGGTGCCCCGCGCCGCCGAGATCGGCGACGACCGTGGGCAGCGCCGTCGCGACGATCGTCTGGTCGAGCGCGGCGAGCAACATGCCCAGCAGCACGCCGACGAAGATGAAGTTGCGTCGTCGCGGGCTGATCAGCGCGTTGGCCGATTCAGGATCCGCGGTGTTCGTCCCTGTGGGACTCGTCATTCCTGCCTCCCGAAGTGTTCGGGCGGCTGAAGCCGCCCATGAACCTATCGTTTAGCAAGGCTAAAGAGTTACGCGTTGCCGACGTGTGGCGGCCGAGCCACGCACTGGGCGGAGTAGAGCTCCACGCCGAGCTTGTCCATCAACTCGAGCTGCGTCTCCAGGTAGTCGATGTGACCCTCTTCGTCGGCGAGGATGCCCTCGAGCAGGATCGCACTCGTCGAGTCCTGCTTTTCGCGGCACATGATCACACCGGGCTTGAGACGTGCCAGCACGTCGTACTCGATCGTCAGGTCGGCCTCGAACTGCTCACGCAGGGTCTGGCCAACCTTGAGTGAGAACAGCCGCTGGTAGTTCGGGAGGCCGTCGAGCAGGAGGATGCGGTCGGTGATGGCCTCCGCGTGGTTCATCTCCTCGAAGGCCTCTTTTCGGGTGTAGGCCGCGAGTTCGGTGAATCCCCAATTCTCTTGCATCTTCGAATGCAGGAAATATTGATTGATTGCAGTCAATTCGCTGGTTAATTGCTCATTCAGCAATTTGAGGACGTCGGGATCACCTTGGCGCATTTCATCGCTCCTATAACACCGTGAGGGCTGTCAAGTGTCAGTTCTGGCTGTTGCTCGCCGACGCCTCGTTCAGGCGCGGTCGCCCTCTCAACCTAGTGCAACGGTGGCGTGCGAGCCACGGATCCGCGCCAACTTTCGGCGTGTTCTTGGCCCGGCTCGCGACCGCGGAAGCCCAGCTGAGGGTAGGCAAACCACGGAGAAGGGCACCGATGATGGACTGGCTCCCCTAACTAAGGTTAGACTGGGCTAACCTGCTGGCAGCGTCCGCGGAACGGCCGTGCGCGCCCCTACCTTCGAGGCGGAATTGATGAGCGAGGACGAATTTCATGCATTCGTGCCCGCCGTCGATAATCGGGCGGAGAACGGTTAAGAAATGCGGTTGACCAATCTTTCCTGCAAAACGCGGACAATGGACGCTCTCGGCACTCGCCGTGACCATTCATTCGGCATCGTTTCGGCGTTCACCAAGCGGGTTGCGGTGATCGGCTGATGTTCGTGTGCCTGTGCAACGGGGTGACGAGCCAAGCCGTCACCGATCTCGTCGCCTCAGGCGCGTCGACGTCGAAGCAGATCGCCGACGCGTGCGGCGCAGGCACCGACTGTGGGCGCTGCAGACGCACGCTGAGGGCGATCATCGAGGCGGGGAGCGTCGCGAGGGCGTGCCCCGTCCACGCAGCGGGCTAGCTCGAGTCGCGCCGATCGGCGAAGGCCGCCAGCGCATCGGCGTTGGCCGCTCCCCCGAGCAGTTCGGCGAACTGCGCGTATTCCCGCGCTGCGGCGGCCGTGATCTCGTGGCGAGTCGGCTCGACCATGGTCTGCTTCACGGCAATCAGGCTCGGAATCGACCGAGACGCAAGGACTTCCGCGTGACGATGCGCGTCCGGCAGGAGCGCGTCGGGCTCGCACACCTTCCACACGAATCCCATCCGATGGGCCTCCGCGGCATCGACCCACTCCGAGGACAGCAGCATCCACGCCGCGTTCTGCCGACCGACGAGCTGCGGCAACAGATAGGACGACGCGGCCTCGGGTGCGACGCCCAGGCTGGTGAACGGGCACTTCAGCCGTGCCGACGTGGACATGAAGACCAGATCGGCGTAGCCGAGGATCGTCGCGCCGATGCCGACCCCAAGACCGTTCACCGCCAGGATCAAGGGCTTCCGCAGCGCCGTGAGCGTTTCGATCATGCCGGGGAACCCGTACCGGCCGGACTGAAACTCCGGATCGGTGATGCGCGCCTGCATCTCGACCAGGTCGTTGCCCGCGCTGAACGCCCGCCCCGTGCCGGTCAACAGGATGACGGCGACCGTCGGGTCCTCGTCGGCGTCGCGCAACGCGATCGTGGTGGCGTCGTACAGCGCCTCGTTGAATGCGTTGAGCGCCTCGGGACGGTTGAGGGTAAGGGTTCGCACCCCGTTGGCGTCGTCGATCTGAACCAGCACGGCTGCAGCGTATTCGTCAGCCGTTGGAGTACACGCGACTGGGTGCGATCAGGACGACCGTTCGCCGCTGCTCGGCCATCACCCGGTCGTATTCGGCCCAGTCGTCGTGGTTTCCGCCGGCAGCCACGAAAACGTCGCGGAGCAGGAGGCGCAGCGCGTCGCCGGTGAGCCAGGGCCGCGGGTCGTCCGGGCCTGCGAGTTCGGCGGTGCCCTCGACGGTGGCCCACTGCCACCCGGCACGGAACGTCACCGCGGTCTGGGGTCGCGCCCGCAGGTTCGCCAGCTTGACCCTGCCGTAGGTGACGAACGCCAGGGTCTCCTCGCCCGTCGCGGGATGCGGGAACGCACCTGCGTTGACGAGCGACGCCTGCACGGTGCCGTCGCCGCGAACGGTCGACACCACGGCTAAACCGCTTTCCGACGCCGCCAATCCAACGGCGTCGGCGAGGGTGGTCATGGCGCTACCTCGAGGGCAAATGGTGAGCGCAGTACGTAGCGGCTGGTGGGCACCGTGTCGACGTCTCGATTGGCGCCGAACGCCGACGTGCTCGCCACCATCCGGTTCATCCGATCGTTCAGGTCGTCGTCGTCAGCAGCCCCGAAGAACGCATGCAGGTCCCGAGTGGCCTCAATGGGAAACAGTTCCTCGACGATCGCATCGATGACCGGTGCCCCCGACGTCAGCGGGCGCACGACTGCGTTCTGGGTGTATCCGAACGTCGACTGCGTCGCGATCGCGACCGGCGTGTGGTCGACATGCCAACGGGAGAGCCAGGTTTCCTCGGTCAGCTCAGCAGGCCGTCGAAGCAGTGCGACGTTCGCGAAGCCGGGTGTGCGCTCCCCTGGGAGCGTCGGCGGCGGAGGGAGGGGTACCGATTCGGTGACGAGATACGCGTCGACGCGGTCGCATTCGCCGGCCAGGCGGTCCAGAGCGTCGACTACGTGCGGGCCATAGGACTGTTGGGTCCAGATGGTGGCGAAACCGACGACGGGTGGATTCAGCGTCGTCAGCGTCATCAGTGAGCTACTGACCGAGGCGTCCCGGACGTTGATCGCGAGACCGGGCGCCCCCAGCCCGAGCAGGTCGTCGGCGACCACGGTGCGCAATCGTGTGCACCACGAGTCGTCGCCTGCTGCCGCCCTGAGCGTGATGATGACCTTCTCCACCGTACGAACGTACCGCCCACGTCGCGGCGTTGACCCACAATGGTTGGGTGGTTCGGTAGGTTTCGACGAGTTGTGATGGGCAGGCGATGAAGGGGCTACCGCAACGGCTCACCATGCCCGACCTCGGCGCGGTGAGCCGCAGTCTTCTCGGGGTGATCATCGCGGCGGCAGCCGGCCTGCACTGGGGGTCGGCGGGTGCGGCGACGGCCGCGGCGGGTGCGGCGGCGATCGCGGGCGCCGCCGCGTTGCAGGACACCCCGCGCGGACCCCTCCCCCTGGTGGGCGCGATCTCGTTTCAGATGGGTGCGGCGGTCTTTCTTGGCACCTCGTCGTCGTCCTCCGGCGTGCTCTTCGTGCTCGTGGCGACGGCCTGGTGTTTCGTCGCCGGGCTGCAGTGGGCGGTCAGCACCAACGCCGGACTGATCGCTGCGGCGGCGGGCGCGCTGCTCGTCACCGCGCCGCCGGTCGCGCCCACCGTCTCATCTGTCGTGACGGCGAGCGTGCTCGCCATCTGCGGCGGACTGGTACAGGCGGTACTGATCGGGCTGTGGCCCCGTCGCCGGTGGCGGCTCCAGCGCGATGCGTTGACGCACGCGTATCGCTCGCTCGGTGTCGATGCGCAGAAACTCGCCGCCGATCCGGAGGTGGGAATCGATCCGGCGCCGCTGGTTTGGCTCCGCGACTCGTTCACCCTGACTGACGGTCAAGCCAACCGGCGTCCCGTCGCCTACCGCGCCTGGTACGGGCTGCCTCATCGGATATCGGTGACCTTGACGGCGCTGGCAGGCAGATCGGCCGGCGACAAGGAGGCGGTGGCCGAGGTCCTGCGCGCTGCCGCAACGGTGTTGGACGTCGTTGCGAACCGTAGTCGGACCGCCAAACGGGACGCGATGAACCGCATGCTGCGGGTGGAAGCCGCGGCCGACACGGTGGCGGTGTCGAACGTGGCACTGGCGCAGCGTCTTTCCCACCAGCTTCGGCAAGCCGTCGCGTTGCGTTTCGGCGAGCTCCCCCTCGACGCCGATCACGCCACGCGGCTCGGACGCAGGGGCGGACTGTCTGCGATGCCCATTGCCGTTGCGGCGATCGGAGCACACCTGACGTGGGGATCGCCCATCCTTCGGCACGCGATCCGCCTTGCCGCCGCGGTAGGGGCCGGCGTTGCCGTCGAACGCTTCGCCGACGTCCCGCACGGGTATTGGATTCCGTTGACCGCGCTGATGGTGTTGCGGCCGGAGACCGCACATACCTACACCAGGTGTGTGGGCCGGGTGGCAGGCAACGCGGTGGGCATCGTCGCTGCGTCGGTGGTGACCATGATCTGGCATCCCGCGGGCCTGGGGGCTGCCGTGCTCGCGGTGGTCATCCTCGGAATCGCTTACGCGGTATCGGGATTCGGATACGTGGCGATGAGTGCGGCTCTCGCGGCGGCGATCGTCTTCCTCATCGACGTGACGAGCGTTGCGGGGGCCGGCGCCATGGCTGATCGGCTGATCGCGACCATGATCGGCGGTGCTCTCGCGGTCCTCGTCCACGTCGTGCTTCCCGATCACTCGATGGTCCGTCTTCGCCAGCGTGCTGGTGAATTGTTGAAGACCGAGATCGACTACGCGGCAACGGTCATCAAGGCGTTCGGACACGGTCTGGACCATCCCGCTGAGGCGCTGGCGGCGGCGTGGGATCGGGCTTTCAGAGCGCGGGCGGCGTTCGAGGCGGCGGCGGGTGCGACGACGTCGGACTCGGGCGACCTGCGCCGGTGGTTGAAGTCGTATCGCACTGCGCTCAACGCGGTCACCACCTCGTGTGCGACTCTCGAGTCGAGCCTGCCCGCTCACCCGCCCGCGACGCTGAGCAGCGAGTTCGTCGTGGCGATCGACGAGTACGCCGAGGCGCTGTGCGGCGGGCCCTCCACCCCTGGCGCACCATGGAGCATCGACGGGGATCGGGTGGCGGCCGCCGAGCAACGCATTCGCGAGGCCGCTCGGAAGCTGGGGCCCGATGACGTCGCCAGTCGCGTGTTGGTGGCCGAGATCGGCGACATCACCCGCAGCTTGGTTGGCATCACCGACTGAATCCGATGGCGCGGCAAGCTCAGTCGCGGGCCCACCGCGGTTGAATGAAGACGCCTTCGGCCTCGACGGTCACGCCATCGGCATCGGCGAGGTGGCCCTTGGCGAAGGTCTTGACGCCCTCGGTTCGGACGATTGCGGCCTCGACGTGCAGGTCCCCCAACGCCGTAAGGCGGCGGTAGCGCAGGGTGATGGTGCCGGTTAGTCGGGGCTTGTCGGGTGAACTCGCCGCGTCGCCGAGGGCGTGATCGAGGATGAGGGCCGCGATCCCGCCGTGCACGTGTCCAGGCGGCCCCTCGTAGGCGGCGCCGAGGTGGAAGTCGGCACGCACCCCGCCGTCGGCCGTCGGTTCGAACACGAGCGGAGGGGCGACGGGATTGCGCAGCCCGATCACGGCGTTGCCCCAGGGCATCTGGTCACCGTCGCTGCCGAACCGCACGCCGAACGATCCCTCTAGTTGCCTCCCGCGGAGTCGGGCAGTCGCGGCGTCGATCTCGGCCTTCGCCGCCGCCACGGCGTCGGCGTCCATTTCGGTGCGGATGGTGGCGTCGATCAGTTCCCGGACCGACGCCGTCAATGGTTCGTAAATGCCGCGCAGCCGCTCGACGTCCTCGGCGCTGAGGTTCTCCACGGGAAAGTCGAGCATTTTTGAACTAGAACACGTTCTAGCGTCCGTGTCGAGTCGCTGCTATCCCGTCGGCGCGGGTCCGACCAGCAAGTGGCGGATCACCGGGCCAGCCCACAGGACCAGTTCCTGGTGGCTCAAGTTGGCCACGGCCGGGTTGCTCAGGACATAACGGGTGGTGGCGAGTCCGATGATGAAGGAGCCCATCAGGCCGGCCCGTTCGGCCGGGTGATCGGGGGTGATGGCGGCGAGGACCGGGGCCACCTGGGTGGCGAACACCTTCCGCATGGTCTCGGCGGCGGTGGTACTCGTCATCGCCGCACGCAGGAGTGCGATGAAGGTGGTGTCGTCCTCCCATACGGCGAAGAACTTCGGCAACAACACCTCTGCCACGCGGTCGGGGTCGATTCCTGCGAGTTCGGGCAGGTCGAGGGTGAACTCGGCCGCGGCGGCGAACAGGTCCTGCTTGCTCCCGAAGTAGCGGATGACCAATGCGGGGTCGACCCCCACGTCGGCGGCGACCGCTCGAAGGGTGGTGCGTTCATAACCCTCGGCGCCAAAGCGCGATCGTGCCGCGGCGAGAATGCCGGCGCGGGTCTCTTGCGCGTTGCGGGGCCGAGTCGAAACCATCGGGCGAGAGTATGTCACCGAGTGTTGACATGGCTAGGGCCGCGGCCTAACGTGCAAGTCACCAGGTGTTGACTTCATCTTGCGAACATCGGAGAGTCGCCATGAACGACCTGCCCGTACTCGTCATCGGCGGGGGCCCGACGGGCCTGACGGCAGCGCTCGAACTGTCGCGCATGGGCATCGACGTACGGATCATCGACAAGGCGCAGGAGCCGTCGATGACGTCGCGCGCACTCGGTGTGCAGGCCCGCACCCTCGAGTTGCTAAGACCCCGCGGGGTCGGAGACGAGATGCTGCGGCTCGGCAATCGGGCCACCCGAACGGCGTTGCACGCCGACGGCCGGCAGATCGCGGGCATCGACTTCAGCCGCATGCACAGCCAGTTCAACTTCGTCCTGATGCTCGCGCAATCCGAGACCGAACGCCTGCTCGCCGAACAACTCGGCCGCCAGGGCGTCAAGATCGAACGCGGCGTCGAATTCACCTCTCTCGCTGAGCGTCCCGAGTCGGTCGAGGTGGTCATCACCGCGTCCGACGGCACCGCAGAGACGGTCGAAGCGTCCTACGTCATCGCGGCCGACGGATCCCACAGCCCCGTCCGCAAGTTCCTGGGTCTACCATTCACCGGTCGGTCATTGCCGCAGAGCTACGTGCTGGGTGACGTTCATCTCGCGGGCGGTATCGCCGAGGATCAGCTGTCGATCTTCTTGGCGCCCAATGGTTTTCTCGCCGTCTTTCCGATGGGCGATGGTCGGTTCAGATTCATGGCCACCGACCCGGACGGCGTCACCGGCGACGCCCCGGAGCCTTCATTGACCGACATCAAGGCCCTGTACGACCGCACCGTCCACCTCCCTGGCCAGCTCTACGATTTGAATTGGAGTTCGCGATTCAGGATCAACAGCCGCCACATGGAGACCTTGCGCCGAGGTCGGGTGTTCTTCGGCGGCGATTCCGCCCACGTCCACAGCCCCGCCGGTGGCCAAGGCATGAATGCCGGGATACAAGACATGGTGAACCTGGCGTGGAAGCTCGCAATGGTGCTGCGCGGCAACGCAAAGCCCGAACTGCTCGACACCTACGAGTCCGACCGACTGCCGGTGATTCGCCAATTGGTCGGGATGACCGAGCGGGCGACGAAGGCGTTCAACTCCACGAATCCGGTGGCCCATGCGGCACTCACCCGCCTGGCGCCGCTCGTGCTGGCCCGTGCCAGAGTGCAGGACAAGGCGGTGCCGCGGCTCGGGCAGATCGCCGGCTCGTACTGCGGTACGCGAATGGCCAAGGGAGGCGGAAGAATTGGCGGTATTCGGGCGGGTGACCGTGTTCCGGACCTGGAACTGGCCGAGGGCAGGCTCTACGACCTGGTAGATACCGCGACGCTGACGCTGCTCGTCGCCGGCGGTGCCGATGGCATTGCCGAGGCGATCCGTCCCTGGGGCGACGTCGTCGTGGTCCGGGACGTGTCACTGCCGAACGAATTGGTCTCCGGCCCGGGATGGCTGCTGGTGCGTCCCGACTGCTATCTGGCGGCGGCGGGGCGTGCCGGGGATGCGCACCGCCTCCGCGGGTGGCTCAGTCGCTGGCTGACGACGCCGCAGGGGTGATTCCCCGGCGCGCCGCGGCTGAGGCGAAGCCGAGCCAGGTATGACGATTGCCGGCCCAGCACCACCCCACCTTCGGAGCATTGCGACGCTCCGGCCCGTCCCGCCCGGTGCCATTGCTGAACCAGATCGCCGGGGTGCGGGCGTCGAGTCGGCCGTTCGGCTTCTGCAGTCGCGAGGCGATCGTCATGAAGCACCTGTTGCGTTCGAGGGTCGCGGGTAGTTGAAGCAGCCAGTGAAGGCCTTCGTTCAACGTCAACGGAGTGCGGCCGGATGCCACGATCGCCGGGAGTGCCTCGTCGGGACTCCAGTTCGCCATCTCGTCGCCGCGGTCGATGCCAGCCACTACGTACAGGGATGAATCCGGGAGCGGCACAACCGGTTCGAATAGATCGACATCTGCCATGTCGGTGACCACGAATCCCGTCCGCCCGTCGATCCGCAATAGCGGCGCGAGTGCCGACGCCGGTGCGACGGAGGGGTGGACGACCAGCAGTGCGTCGTCGGAGTCCGCGCTGTCCGGCCAGCCGTCGATGAGGCTCACGGCTTCCTCGGTGGCCCCCGGCACGCCCAGGTCGATCAGGCGTCGGGCTTGCTCGGAGAGGGGCGGCAGGCTCATCACGTGCCCTCAACGCAGCGCATGATGGGAAAGGTTCCTAGGATTGTCGACAAATTCGGAAGAGCGATGGCACGGAGGAAGGAGGCGGTGGACGTGGGGTCGGACGGGTACGCGTTGCCGGCCACCCTCGTCGAACTCGCCGCGCACCGACTGCGTGATGCGATTCTGAGCGGTGCGCTGAAGCCCGGCGAGAAGATCATCGAAGAGCAACTGTGTGCCGATTTCGGTATCAGCCGGGCACCGTTGCGTGAGGCGCTGAGGCTGCTCGCGCAGCAGGGGCTCGTCGAGCACCTGCCGAGGCGAGGTTCCCGCGTGACGGAATGGTCGCCGACCGACGTCCTTCAGCTCTTCGCTCTGCGCCACGTGCTGGAGCGACATGCCGTCGAGACCGCCCTGCCGCTTGCCGATCCCGTCATGGCACTGCAACCGGTGCGTGAGGCCCTTGACGTCATGCGCAGGGCCACCGACGAATTGGCGCGGGACGATGCACACCGACGGTTCCACGCCGCCGTCGTCGAGCTCGCCGACAATCGGCAGCTGAACATCACGCTCGAACCGATCCTGCTCAAACTGCAATTGCCGATGGCGACCAACCTCCGCGAGGAGGCGCGCCATCACCGGGCCGCGGACGGGGTCAAACGCCACCGCGAGATCCTGGTGGCGTTGGAGACCAACGACCCGACGGCCGTGGTCGCAGCCCTCGAGGGGCACGGGCACTTGCACTATCTCGGCCTCGAGTCTCATCGCTAACACAATCGACACACAGCCGTACCGCGACCGCCATCATTCTGTCGACAATCGACAGTTATGGCTCATGATGCGCACGGACCGTCGATCGGCCCGTCGGTCGCCGAGGTACTTGCTTCACATGCAGGCGGTACGGGGTCGCCCACCAAGACGGCGACCAGGGTGGCGGATGCCATCGCGGCCCGCGGCGACGACGGGACATGGCTCTCGACGGTGCCGCGCGACGCGCTTCTCGCGGCAGCCGCCGACATCGAGAACCGGCCGGGCGCACGGACTCTGCCGCTCTACGGCGTGCCATTCGGCGTCAAGGACAGCATCGACGTCGAGGGCGTCCCGACGACCCTGTCCTGCCCCGACTATTCCTACGTGGCATCGGCCACCGCGCCCGCAGTCCAGAAACTGCTCGACGCGGGCGCGCTCTACGTCGGCAAGACCAACCTGGACCAGTTCGCCACCGGGCTGAACGGCACTCGGACGCCGTACACCGTGCCGCGCAGCGTGTACGGCGGCGAGATGATCTCGGGCGGCTCGAGCTCGGGTTCGGCCTTGGCGGTCGCGTTGGGGCAGGTGCCGTTCGCGGTCGCCACCGACACGGCGGGCTCCGGCCGGGTGCCCGCGGCGCTCAACGGCGTCATCGGCTACAAGCCGTCGCGTGGACTGATCAGCACGGTCGGGCTGGTGCCGGCCTGCAAGTCGTTGGACTGCATCAGCATCATGGCGGGTTCGGTCGACGACGTCGACCGGGTCATGGGCGTGATGATCGGCCGCGACGACGCCGACGCCTGGTCCCGGGACCGTGGACCGCACTACGCGGGCGGAGTCATCCGCGTCGGGCTGCCGCCGGTCCGCGAGCTCGAGTTCTTCGGCGACGACGCGATGCGCACCGCGCATCTCGGATTCCGCGACCACCTCGCCCGGCACGCCACCATCGTCGACATCTCGCTCGAACCATTCCTCGCCGCGGGCGCCCTTCTGTACCAGGGGCCGTGGGTGGCCGAACGCCTCGTCGAATTCGGCGACTTCCTGGCTGCGCAGCCGGAGTCGATCCACCCCGTCGTCCGCGACATCCTCCGCAGCGGGGAGAAGTACAGCGCTGTCGACGCCTTCGCGGCACTGCAGCGGCTGCAGGAACTCAAGGCCGAAGTCGGGCGGCTCTGGGATGGGGTCGACGTGCTCGTCGTGCCCACCATTGGAACCACGTTCACCGTCGACGAGGTGTTGGCCAGGCCCATCGACTGCAACACCGTCCTCGGCCACTACACGCACTTCGGCAACCTCCTGGACCTGCTGGGCGTCGCCGTACCGCTGGGCACCACGACTGACGGGCGACCCTACAGCGCAATGCTTCTCGGTCCGGCGCTCAGCGATGACACCGTTCTGCACCTGGCCGCCCAGGTCCTCGACGAACCGCGCTCGGCGGGCGCCGAAGCCGCGGTGTCGACCCACTCCCCCGCAACGAAGGAGCAGATATGACGCCGTCCGCCGAAGTCGCCGCCGAGCCGTTTCCCTTTCAACTCATCGCAGGCAAGACGGCGCTGATCGTGATCGACATGCAGCGGGACTTCATCCTGCCCGGCGGCTTCGGTGAGAGCCTCGGCAACGACGTGGGCCAACTGCTCAAGGTCGTGCCACCGTTGGCCGCGTTGATCTCGGCCGCCCGCGAGGCAGGAGTGATGGTGATCCACACCAGGGAAGGCCACGAGGCGGATCTATCGGATTGCCCACCGGCCAAACTGAATCGGGGCGCCCCTTCGAAACGCATCGGCGACCCCGGCAAGTACGGCCGCATCCTGATCCGCGGCGAGTACGGCCACGACATCGTCGACGAACTCGCCCCCGTCGATGGCGAAGTGGTGATCGACAAGCCAGGCAAGGGCGCCTTCTACGCGACCGAACTCTCACACGTCCTCACCGAGGCGGGCATCACCCAACTGCTCATCACCGGCGTGACCACCGAGGTGTGCGTGCACACCACGACACGGGAGGCCAACGACCGGGGTTATGAGTGCCTCGTCGTATCCGATTGCGTCGGTTCGTATTTCCCCGACTTTCAACGCGTTGGCCTCGAGATGATCAAGGCGCAGGGCGGCATCTTCGGATGGGTCGCCGACACCACGGCCGTCATACCGGCCATCGAATCGCTCGCCGCCGCTCCCCTTTCCCAGGTCTGAGAGGACTGACCATGTCGACCGACGTCACCGAAACCCCGTCCGATCCGCCTGCTGAGATACCCGCGGCCAAGCCCGCGTTAGCCATCCCGTGGTGGACGAGGGGCGACACCAACGCGTTCTTCGGGCTCGGTTTCAACATCCTCGTCAACGTCCTGACGTTGACCGGGCTGATGATCGGCGTCGTCAAGGTGCCCGCGGGCGACGTGCTCGGCACCGTATTGCCGGCACTCGGCGTCGCGCTGATCCTCGGCAATCTGTACTACACGTTCCTGGCCAGGCGCCTGGCCCGTCGCGAAAGCCGCACGGACGTCACGGCATTGCCCTACGGGCCGAGCGTGCCGCACATGTTCATCGTCGTCTTCGTGGTGATGCTGCCGGTATACCTGAACACCAAGGACGCGATGCAGGCCTGGCAATCGGGGTTGGCGTGGGCGTTCATGATCGGCATCATCGTGATGATCGGCGCGTTCGTCGGGCCCTACATCCGCAAGCTGACGCCGCGCGCTGCGATGCTCGGCACGCTGGCCGGCATCTCGCTCACGTTCATCTCGATGCGGCCCGCCGCGCAGATGTGGGAGGCGCTGTGGATCGCGCTGCCCGTCATGGTGATCATCCTGATCGGCTTCTTCACCGATCTGAAGCTGCCGGGCAACATCCCGGTCGGGCTGGCCGCGCTGCTGGTCGGCAGTGCGATCGGCTGGATCGGCGGCTACATGTCGGCGCCGGACGTGGTCTCGGCCGCGCGCGAGGTGGCGATCTCGCT